>DKNF01000057.1 GCA_002470165.1 Betaproteobacteria bacterium UBA7395
GCACTGGCCGCGCTGGCCGGCGTGACGCCGCCGCCGAACGGGCAACTGGCGAGCCGGCTGGTGCTGGCGACGGAAAACCTGGCCGACCACCTGACGCATTTCCACCTGTTCTTCATGCCCGATTTTGCCCGTGCCGCCTATGCCGGGCGCCATTGGCACGATGAAGTCGCCCGGCGTTTCACCGCCCAGCAGGGCAGCGCCGTTGCGCCGTGGCTGCAGGCACGCGCCCGCTTTTTCAACCTGACCGGCTTCCTGGCCGGCCGCTGGCCGCACACACTGGCGCTGCAGCCGGGTGGCAGCAGCAAGGCGATGACCGCCGCCGAACGCATCCGCATCCTGGCGCTGCTGCGCGAGTTCCGCGCTTTCCTCGAAGGCAGGCTGTTCGCCGATTCGCTTGAAGCCTTCGCCGGTCTTGCCGCCTTCGACGAGCTGCAGGCATGGGCGGCCAGTCGCGACGGCGATTTCGCCCTGTTCCTGCGCGCTGCCGGCGATCTCGGGCTGGAACGCTGCGGTCGCGCGGCCGACCGCTTCCTGTCCTACGGCGCCTACGGACTGTTTCCGGCCGGTCTGTGGCAACCCGATACGGGCGCTCAGGTGCTCGATCCGACAAAGATCGCCGAAGATGTCAGCCATTCGTGGCTATATGGCGACGTACCCTTGCCGCCGGCGCAGGGTGAAACCCGTGTCGATGCCGACAAGGCCGATGCCTATACCTGGTGCAAGGCCCCGCGCTACGGCGGTCAGGTGGTCGAAACCGGTGCTTTATCCCGACAGCTCGTCGCCGGTCACCCCCTGTTGCGCGATCTGGTCGCCCGCCATGGCGGCAGCGTCACCGCCCGCATCGTCGCCCGCATGGTTGAAGTCGCTCGCATCGTTCCGGCGATGGAAAACTGGGTGCGCGCCATCGAGCCGGGCGAACCCTTCTGCCTGCCGGCGCCGCTACCCGACAGCGGCCAGGCCGTTGGCCTGGTCGAAGCCGCACGCGGCGGCCTGGGCCACTGGCTGAGCGTGAAGCGCGGTCGTATCGAGCGCTACCAGATCATCGCCCCGACCACCTGGAACTTCTCACCACGCGACGCCGCCGGCACACCCGGCGCCCTCGAACAGTCCCTGGTCGGCCTGCCTGCCGGCAACGATGCACCACCGACCGTGCAGCATGTGGTGCGCAGCTTCGATCCGTGCATGGTGTGCACGGTGCATTGATCACTGGCCGGGCTGACGTCCTTTCCGCAGCCACTTCAGCAACTTGGCGAACAATTCCTCCGGGGTGACCGGTTTCGGGATGAAATCATCCATGCCGGCTGCCAGGCATAGCGTGCGGTCCTCGGCGAAGGCGTTGGCGGTCATTGCCAGGATGGGGGTGTCGGCATATGCAGTATCCTGACGGATGGCCCGGGTTGCTTCGAGGCCGTTCATGCCGGGCATCTGAATGTCCATCAGGATCAATGCGAAATGCTGCCGGCTGCAGGCGGCGAGTGCCTGGATGCCGTCTTCGGCGACATCGACGATCAGGCCGGTATCGGCCAGCAGCATGATGCCGATTTCGCGGTTGATGGGTTCGTCCTCGACGAGCAGTATGCGCTGCCCGGCGAAACACTCGCCCAATTCCATTTCTGCCGAACTGTCCGGCAACAATGCCGTCGATTCCCGGGATGTCTTCCGGATGCGCAGGCGGACCGTCAGCCAGAAGTTGCTGCCCTGGCCGGGTACGCTGTCGACACCGGTCTCGCCGCCCATCATCATGGCCAGCTTGCGGGTGATGGCCAGGCCCAGCCCGGTGCCGCCATAGCGCCGGGTGGCCGAGTTGTCGGCCTGCTCGAAGGCGGTGAACAGGCGTGGCAGTGTGTCGGCGGGAATCCCGATGCCGGTGTCTTTGACCGTAATGCGCAGCAGCGCAGCCTGTCGGGTCTGTTCAAGGATTTCGACATGGATGGAGATGCTGCCGGTCTCGGTGAATTTGACCGCGTTGGCCGCATAGTTGAGCAGCGCCTGCTGCAGCCGGGTCTGGTCGCCGAGCAGCGCGGGCAGTGCCGGTGGCAGGCTGATTTCCAGGTGCAGGCCTTTTTCCTGAAGCTTGTCCTGCAGGATGCTGGCAATGCTGTTGAGCATCGCCGGGATGTCCAGGCGGTTTTCCTCCAGGGAGAATTTTCCGGCTTCGATTTTTGACAGGTCGAGTACCGCGTTGATGATCTCCAGCAGGTGCCGGCTGGCGGTTTCGAGTTTGTCCAGTCGCTCGCTTTGCGGTTCGCTCAATCCCGCCCGGCGGATCATGTAGGCCATGCCGGTGATCGCATTGAGCGGTGTGCGGATTTCATGCGACATGTTGGCGAGGAAGGCGCTCTTGGCCACGTTGGCGGCCTCGGCCGCTTCCTTGGCGCGCTGCAGGTCGCGGGTGCGTTGTTCAACCTGTTCTTCGAGATGCTGGCGATAACGCGCGAGTTCTTCGGCCGTGGCCTTTTCGCGGGTGATGTCGTAGCAGAAGCCGATGAAGCCGATGAATTCGCCTTTGCTATCGTAGCGCGGCGTACCGTCATCGCGTATCCAGCGATATTCCCCGTCGGCGTGACGCAGGCGATATTCCATCGAGAATGCTTGCCGGCGTTCGAAATGATCGACATAGACGGACAGGCAGTGCGTGAAATCGTCGGGATGCACGCCTTCTGTCCAACCATTCCCCAATTCGTGCGCCAGTGACTGCCCGGTGAAGTTCAGCCAGGTCGTATTGAAATAATTGCAGCCCTTGTCCAGGCCGGAGGTCCAGATCAGCGCGGAACCCGAGTTGGCCAGCGTGCGGAAATGCTGCTCGCTCTCGTGCAAGGCGGCTTCGGCCTGCTTGCGTTCGTTGATGTCGGCAATGATGCCGACCAGGCCAAGCACGCTGCCGTCCGGTGCATACAGTCGGCGGCCGGTCAGATGGCCCCAGAATTCGCTGTGGTCGTTGCGCCAGTAGAGGCGTTCCAGATCGACTGCGTCGATGGTGCTGGCCAGCAGCGCGAGCATCCGTTCTCTGCCGGTTTCCCTTTCGTCCGGGTGGATCAGCGATACATACTCACTGCCGATCAGTTGATGCAGCGGAATGCCGAACATTTCGGCCATGCGCTGGTTGGCATGGGTCAGCCGTCCCTGTTGATCGACCAGCAGGATGGCGACGCTGGATGCCTGGAAAATCTGTTCGAGCAGGGCTTCTCGCGCTGCCAGTTCGGCCTCGGCGGCCTTGCGTGCCCGCATGTCGGTACAGAAACCCATGACCTGTCCATCGGGCAGGATGGTGGTGCGCAGGGCGACGGGGATTTCGTGGCCGTCCCGGTGGCGAATGCACATTTCGGTATCGCGGCGACCGCCCTGCTTGATGATTTCGAACAGTTCGTCGTGTTGTGCGGCTTGCTGGTGCGGTGCCAGATCGGTCACCGACATGGTGAGCAGGCTTTCCCGCGGGTAGCCGGTCAATTCGCAGGCCGCCGGGTTGACCTCGCGGTAATGGCCGTCGGGATCGGCGATGAAGATTCCGACCGGTGCCGTTTCGACGTAGTTCCGGAAGCGCGACTGGCTGTTCAGCAGGCGCTCGGTGTCGCGCAGATGCTGCCGCCAGAAGCGGTCGATCAGCCAGCCGGCAAGCAGGGTGACGAGCAGGAAGACGGCGCCGAAAGCCCCGAGCTTTCGGGTTTCGTCCTGCCAGTTTTCCAGGTAGTCCTGCGGCGCCATGCCGACCGCGAGAATGAACGGCAGGTTGCGCATGCGCCGGAAGGCATAGGTGCGCTCAAAGCCATCCGGCGCGTTCGCGGTATGGAAACTGCCGCTGGCGACCCCGGCGTTGAGGAGGTCCAGGAAGGGTTGCGACACAGCCTTGTGCCCGACTTGTCCGGCTTCTCCCTCGACGTGGGGATAGCGGGTGATCAGACTCAGGTCGTCAAGGCGGATGACGGCGCTGCCATGGGGCCCCAGATTCAACCGGGACAGTTGCGTCGTCAAACGGGCGATCGGTACGGCGGCGGAAACGACCCCGGCAAAGCGGCCGTCCGGGTAGCGGTAGGAACGGGTGAAGGCAATGACCGGCAAACCGGAAACACGGCCGATGATGGGCGGGCTGAGCAGCATGTGTTGACCGGGGGCGGCCTGATGCCTGGCGAAGAAGGCCCGGTCGGCGTAACTGGCCGGGGCCTGAGGGGTGACGCCCTTGCCCCACAACACCCGCCCCTGTTGATCGGTGATCCGGAAGGCATCGACTTCGGGAACCCGTTCGGCCTGCACGCGCAGCATGTCGGCAATGCGGGCACCGTCGAGGCGCTGGTTGCGCAGATTTGTCTCCATGCTGTCGACCACGCCCAGCAGGGCAAGATCAATATGCTTGGCGGTTTCGGCAATGTTCGTTTCAAGCAGATTGGCCAGGTTGCCGGTGGCGTCGTATACCGCCTGGATGTCGCGTTCCTTGCTGTATTGCAGGCTCTGGATGCCAACGGCGAAAACGATGGCGTTGATCAGCAGGACGAATGCAAACAGCCAGCCCCGGAGGTGCCGGTGGGTGAGCATGGCGTCGGTGCTTGTGGGGGACAGGATCGAGTTCCGTGGCGGCGTGACAATTCGCTGACAGATTACACCTTCTGCCGGCGTTAGAATCGGGTTTGCATCTGTTGAAGGAGGCGCCATGCCTGAATCATTGATCCTGCGACCCCTGGAGCGCGAAGACCTGCGCTTCGTCCACGAACTGGACAACAACGAAACGGTCATGCACTACTGGTTCGAGGAGCCTTACGAGGCCTTCGTCGAACTGGCCGATCTTTACGACCGCCACATCCACGACCAGAGCGAGCGCCGCTTCATCGCCGAGACGGCGGGTGAGCGGGTTGGCCTGGTCGAGCTGGTCGAGATCAACCACATCCATCGCCGGGCGGAATTCCAGATCATCATCGCGCCGGCGCATCAGGGTAAAGGGTATGCGACCGCTGCCACGCGGTTGGCGATGGATTACGCCTTCACCGTGCTCAACCTGTACAAGCTCTATCTGATCGTCGACTGTGCCAACCTGCGCGCCGTCAATGTCTATGCCAAGCTCGGCTTCACCGAGGAAGGACGTTTGCGCGAGGAGTTCTTTGTCGACGGCGAATACCGCGACGTTCTACGCATGGCCATGTTTCAGCCGGAATACCTGCGCCGGCGCAAGGAGCTGGCGGC
>DKNF01000099.1 GCA_002470165.1 Betaproteobacteria bacterium UBA7395
GGGAAGTAGCCGCCCTTGACGCCCGGACGGTGGCCGGTGGCACCGTTGCCGTCGTTCTTCTCACCGGAATTCCAGGCCGCTTCGGCGGAGTGGATCTTCAGCGAGCAGCCGGACATGTCGACCGACCATTCAACGCCGTCGAAGATGAAGAATTCGGGTTCCGGACCGAAGTAGGCGGTGTCGCCAATACCGGAGGACTTCAGGTAGGCTTCGGCGCGCTTGGCGATCGAACGCGGGTCGCGGTCGTAGCCACGACCATCGGCCGGATCGACGACGTCGCAGGACAGGACGACGGTGGTTTCGTCGAAGAACGGATCAATGTAGGCCGTGGCCGGATCCGGCATCAGCAGCATGTCGGAAGCCTGGATGCCCTTCCAGCCGGCGATCGAGGAGCCGTCGAAGGCATGGCCGTTTTCGAACTTGTCTTCGTCAAAAGCGGAGACCGGCACGGTAACGTGCTGTTCCTTGCCACGGGTGTCGGTGAAGCGGAAATCGACGAACTTGGCGTCGTTTTCCTTGATCAGGTTGATCACGTCTTGCGGGGTTGCCATACGCGTTAGTCTCCTAAGAAAACAAGGTGCCGACCAGTGCGGCACAAAACAGTAAATCGTAGCGAACAGGTTTTAGCAGGAAGCATGCCAAGTTTCCTTCGCCAGACTTTCCATTGTGCCACAAGGGCATGTTCAAACTGGCAAGAAAACCACCGCACCAAAATAATGCACCATCGCGGTGCAAGCACCATTATGGTGCAGAAATCCAGTTCAGGCGCACACGACGCACCATGGGCAGTGCATCGAGGCGGGCCGCCAGTCTTTGCTCGATCTCCGACAAGGATGCGCCATCGGCCTCGGCCAGCGCCAGATACAGATCGATCTCGATCTTGCCGGCCAGATAGTGCAGGACGATCTTCCTCGGCGCCGGCAGGTCGGCGATCAGGGGCGCGATCATCGGCAGCAGGGCTTCCCGCCCCGGCAGACCAATTGCCGCCAGATCCGGCTCAAGGTCGTCCTCGGGATCGATATGGACGAGCACGTCGAGCACTTCCGGATGCGTCCGCAGGACCCGGGCACGCGCCGACTCGGCGATGCGATGGCCTTCCGAAACGCTGATCCACGGATCGACCTGGACATGCGCATCGACCAGCACCTGATGCGCCATGCGCCGTGTGCGCAGCGCATGCAGGCCGCGCACCCCGGGTGTCGCCGTCAAACTGTCACGGATGGCACCCAGCTGAGCCTCGTCCAGACCGGTATCGATCAGCTCCTTGATCGACGACCAGGCCAGTTCCCCGCCCATGCGCAGGATCATGAAACCCATCAGGGCAGCAGCGAGCAGGTCGAGGAAGGCCCAGCCGAGCAACGCACCGCCGATACCGACCACGACCACCAGCGCCGAAGCGGCGTCAGCGCGGGTATGCAGGGCATTGGCGGTCAGCAGCTGGGAACGTTGCTGGCGGGCCACGGCGATCAGGTAACGATACAGCCCTTCCTTCGCCACCACGGTCAGCACGGCGATCCAGAAAGCCAGCATCTCGACCTGCGGCAGCAGAACGCCTGCCTGCAGACGCATGCCGGAATCCCAGAGGATGCCGCCGCCGATCAGGATCAGCGAGACGCCCAGGGCCAGCGTGGCCGCCGTTTCGACCCGGGCATGACCGTAGGGATGGGCCCGGTCGGCCGGCACCGCACTCTGGCGGCTGGCCCAGATGACCAGGAAGTCGGACAAGAGGTCGGAAAAGGAATGCAGGCCGTGGGCAATCAGCGATTGCGAATGCGCCAGCCAGCCGACCACCAGTTGGGCGACGGTCAGCAGCAGGTTGACGACCACGCTGATCCAGGTGGCTTTCTGCGCTGCCTCAGCCCGATCTGCCGCCGTGGCGACCGGTGGCGAATGACCGTCTCTCATGAACTCTGTCCTATACTGTAGGCCTTGATTCTAGCAGCGATCCAAGATGGGCAAACTCAGGGAAATACTCGACCTCGCGCAAACCCGCGCCCGTGACCTCGAACGCCCCTACCAGGGCGAACTGACGCCGCGCGAGGCGTTTGAAATCTGGCAGGCGGCACCCGGGGCCCGCCTCGTCGACGTCCGCACCCGTGCCGAATGGGACTGGGTCGGCCGCATCCCGGGCGCCGTCGAGATCGAATGGAACCAGTACCCGGGCGGCGTGCGCAATCCGAACTTCCTCGCCGAACTGACCCGCCAGGTCGATCCGGAAGCGCTGGTCATGTTCGTCTGCCGCAGTGGCGTGCGCTCGATCGGCGCAGCGACGGTCGCCAGCGAAAACGGCTACAACAACTGCTATAACGTCCTTGAGGGCTTCGAGGGCGACAAGGATGCCAACGGCCACCGCAACAATGTCGGCGGCTGGCGACGTGCCGGATTGCCCTGGCATCAGGGATAATTCGCCCGCTCATTTTTTTGCCTTCACGGCGCGTCGACCGCGCGATTCACCGGAAACAGCATGCACACCGCGACCATCTCCTTCGACCCGTTTAACAAACTCTCCGACGAAGCCTGCCAGGAGCGCATCCGCGCCGCCCGCGCCAAGCTCGGCAAACGCGCCGTGATCCTTGGCCACCATTACCAGCGTGCCGACGTCTATCAGCACGCCGACCTCACCGGCGATTCGCTGAAACTGTCCAAGCTGGCCGCGCAGACCGATTCCGAGTACGTGATCTTCTGCGGCGTGCATTTCATGGCCGAAGTCGCCGACATCATGACCGCGCCGCACCAGATCGCCATCCTGCCCGACCTCGCCGCCGGCTGCTCGATGGCCGACATGGCCAACCTGGCCAAGGTCGAACGCTGCTGGCGCGAGCTGGCTTCGGTGCTCGACGTTGAGAACGAGGTCACGCCGGTCACCTACATCAACTCGGCGGCCGACTTGAAGGCCTTCTGCGGCGAACACGGCGGCATCGTGTGCACCTCGTCGAATGCCGGCACGATCGCCAAATGGGCTTTCGACCAGCGACCCAAGGTGCTGTTCTTCCCCGACCAGCACCTCGGCCGGTGGACCGGCCACCAGATGGGCTTCCCGATGGACGAGATGGTCGTCTGGGACCCGGACCTGGAAATGGGTGGTTTAACCGTCGAGCAGATCAAAAAGGCCAGGATCCTGCTGTGGAAGGGGCACTGCTCGGTGCACCAGATGTTCCAGAAGTCGCACATCGACGCCTTCCGCGCCAAGTACCCGGACGGCAAAGTGATCGCTCACCCCGAATGCAATTTCGAGGTTTGTGCGGCGTCCGATTACGTCGGCTCGACCGAGCACATCGTCAAGACGATCAAGGAAGCGCCGGCCGGCACGCGCTGGCTGGTCGGCACCGAATTGAACCTGGTCGACCGCCTGGCCAAGGAAGTGTTGCCGCAAGGCAAGATCGTCCAGTTCATGGCGACCACCGTCTGCATGTGCTCGACGATGCAGCGCATCGACCCGCAACACCTGGCGTGGACGCTGGAAAACCTGGTCGAGGGCAAGGTGGTCAACCAGATCAAGGTGCCGGAACACGAGGTCAAGTTTGCCCGCCTGGCGCTCGACCGCATGCTGGCGATCT
The DNA here is from genome assembly GCA_002470165.1 of Betaproteobacteria bacterium UBA7395. Lineage (GTDB taxonomy): Bacteria > Pseudomonadota > Gammaproteobacteria > Burkholderiales > Rhodocyclaceae > Azonexus. The sequence goes on from DKNF01000099.1 coordinate 3,558, forward strand.
CCTGACCGCCGCGCCATGAGCCAGCCCGCGCTGCACATCGCCACCTACAACATCCACAAGGGTTTCTCGCAGTTCAACCGGCGGATGATGGTGCATGAGCTGCGCGAGCGGCTGCGCCACCTCAACCCGGACATCGTCTTCCTGCAGGAAGTCCAGGGCCTGCACCTTGGCCACGCCGAGCGGCATGCCGACTGGCCGGGTCGGCCGCAGCACGAGTTCCTCGCCGACGAGGTCTGGCAGTCGGCCTACGGCCGCAACATGATTTACGACCACGGTCACCACGGCAACGCGATCCTCTCGCGCTTTCCCATCCTGCACGCGCACAACCAGGACGTGACCCACCTGCAGTTCGAGAAGCGCGGCATGCTGCACTGCCGGATCGAGCTGCCGCAAGGGCCGGCGGCGCACTGCGTGTGTGTGCACCTGTCGCTGTTCGGGCATTCGCGGCGACGTCAGATGGACGCGCTGGCCGATTACCTCGACAGCCTCGACCAACCCGATGCGCCGCTGATCGTCGCCGGCGATTTCAACGACTGGCGCAGCCGCGCCTGCGAGCACCTGGCCCGTCGCCTGCACCTGCAGGAGGTCTTTTCGCACGCGGTCGGCGGCCGTCCGGTGCGCAGCTTTCCGGCGGCGATGCCGATGTTCCGGCTCGACCGCATCTACGTGCGCGGCTTCAATGTACAGTCCACCGCCGTGCATTACGGCCCGCCATGGTCGGCAATCTCCGACCATGCGGCGCTCTCGGCTTTCCTGACGAGGCATGGCACCTGATTTCGTCGCCGGCAACCGCCTGACGCTGCTCGAATCCGGGCGCGAGTACTTCCCTGCGCTGCTCGCCGCGCTCGCCGGCGCCGAGCGCGAGATCTACCTGGAAAGCTACATCTTCGCCGACGACCCTGTCGGCCACGAGGTCGCTTCGGCACTGTGCGCGGCAGCCCGGCGTGGCGTCATCGTCAATGTCACGGTTGACGGCTTCGGCGCCCGCAATTTCGCCGAGGATTTCCGCCCGCGCCTGGCCGAGGCCGGCGTGCGCTCGCTGTTCTACCGGCCGGAAATCGGCCGCTTCCATTTCCAGCGCCATCGCCTGCGCCGGCTGCACCGCAAGCTGGTCGTGATCGACGGGCGTATCGCCTTCGTCGGCGGCATCAACATCGTCGACGACGACAACGCGCCGGAGGAGATGCGTCCGCGTTACGACTACGCGGTGCGCATCGAAGGTCCGGTGCTGGCGCAGGTGCACCACGCAGCACGGCGGATGTGGGAAATCGTCACCTGGGTCAATTTCCGCCGCCGCTTCCGCCTGGCGCCCATCGTCAAGCCCTGCTGCGAAGCCGTCGGCGACCAGCGGGCCGCGTTCCTGATCCGCGACAACATCCGCCACCGCAACGACATCCTTCACGCCTACATCGACGCGATCGACGCCGCCGTTGACGAAATCCTGATCGCCAACGCCTATTTCCTGCCCGGCATCCGCTTCGGCCGCGCCATCTTTGCCGCCGCCCGCCGTGGCGTGCGCGTCACCGTGCTGCTCCAGGGCAAGTCCGACCATCCGCTGCTCCACTACGCAACGCAGACGCTCTACGCCACCGGGCTCAAGGCCGGCATCCGCATCTTCGAGTACGAGAAGAGCTTCCTGCACGCCAAGGTCGCGGTCATCGACGGCAAATGGGCAACCGTCGGCTCGTCGAACATCGACCCGTTCAGCCTGCTGCTGGCCAAGGAAGCCAACCTGGTCGTGCACGACCGGCGCTTCGCCGGCGAGCTGCGCGCCAGCCTCTACACCGCCATGCAGGACGGCAGCCGCGAAATGCTGGCCGAGGACATCCTGCGCCAGCCCTGGCCCTCGCGTCTCCTGCGCTGGCTGAGCTACGGCATCGTCCGCCTGCTGGTCGGCATCGCAGGCTACGGCGATCGCCACTGGCGGGCCGAGGATCGGGTCAAGCCGCCGTCGCCGGAGCGCTGATCGCTGCCTGCCGGGGAATCGCGGCAAACGACCAGTGGGCGGAAGCCCAGTCCCAGACCTCGGCGACCGTCGCCCGGCCCAGTTCAGCCGCTACCGGCTGCCCGAGGAAAGCCAATGCCCGCACCAGTTCGGCCGCTGCCTTGCCGCTTTCCAGCGCTGGCGCCAGCGTCTGCTTCGACCACTTTTCACCGGCCGTGTTGGTCGCCACCGGCAGGTGCGCGTAGCGTGGCGTCGGGTAGCCGAGGCAACGCTGCAGCCAGATCTGGCGCGGCGTCGAGGCGAGCAGGTCGGCGCCGCGAACGACATCGGTAATCCCCTGGAAACGGTCGTCGACGACCACTGCCAGCTGGTAGGCGAACAACCCGTCGGCACGGCGCAGGACGAAATCGCCGACATCGTCTTCGAGCTGTTGGACGACTTCGCCTTGCAGACGGTCGACAAAAGGCATCGGGATATTGTCGACGCGCAACCGCCAGGCCCTCGGTGCCGCGCCCGGCGCCAGGCCGCTGCGACAGGTGCCGGGATAGACCAGGCCGCCGTCGATTGCCGGCCGCGTTGTTCGGGCGGCGATTTCCTTGCGCGAGCAGGCACAGGGATAAGCCAGCCCGGCCGCATTCAGTTCGGCCAGCGCCGCCGCGTAGGCCTCGTCGCGCGTACTCTGCCAGAGCACTTCCCCGTCCCAAGCAAAACCGAAGGCGTCGAGCGTGCGCAGGATGTCGTCGGCAGCACCGGGGACGTTACGCTCGGCATCGACGTCCTCCATGCGTACCAGCCATTCGCCGCCATGCGCCCTGGCATCGAGGTAACTGGCGACGGCGGCGATCAGGGAACCGAAGTGCAACGCACCGGTCGGCGACGGCGCAAAACGACCGCGATAACGTGGTGTTTCCGGCGCAGACGCGGGCGGTTGAATTTTGTTACACACGTTCCGGAAACTCGTACGCAGAATTAGCACTCTCAGTCGCAGAGTGCTAACATATGTTCATCAGTTGAAGGAGGATTCTACGCTATGACCCAAGCCCTGGCGCTACCAGTCCCCGCAGCAATCGGCAACATCGACGCCTACATTCAGGTGGCGAACCGTTACCCGATGTTGTCCGAGGCGGAAGAGACGCGGCTGGCCGAGCGTTTCCGCGACGACGGCGATGTCGATGCCGCGCGTCAGCTCGTCCTTTCGCACCTGCGTCTCGTCATTTCCATCGCCCGCGGTTACCTCGGCTACGGCCTGCCGCACGCCGACCTGATCCAGGAAGGCAACATTGGCCTGATGAAGGCGGTCAAGCGCTTCGATCCGTCGCGCGGCGTCCGTCTGGTGTCGTTCGCCATGCACTGGATCAAGGCCGAGATTCACGAGTACATCCTGAAGAACTGGCGC
>DKNF01000024.1 GCA_002470165.1 Betaproteobacteria bacterium UBA7395
GCTTTGCCGTGGTCGCCGACGAGGTGCGCAAGCTGGCCGAACGGACCAGCGTTGCCACCCGCGAGATCGGCGAGCGTATCGAGGGCGTCAGGCACGAGGTCGACGGGATGATTGCCGCCATGGCGCAGACCCGTGACGAGGCGACGGCCAGCCTGAGCGATGCCGGCGAGGCGGTTGGCGAATTGCGCCGGGTCGAGGAAAACGCCCAGCGCACGCTGGAACTGATCCGCGATATCGCGGCTGCCAGCCGCGAACAGAGCGAGGCCGGGCAGAACATCGCCCGCGACATCGAGCAGGTGGCGCAACTGGCCGATGCCAACGAGCATCTGGTCAGCGAGAACAGCGAACTGTCGCGTTACCTGAGCGAGCTGGCCGGGCAGTTGAACGGCGCCCTGAACCAATATCAATACGAGTGAGGCAGCCATGGATTGGGTCATTTATTCGCTCCTGGGCGCAGCCGTGCTGATCGCGCTGCTGACGCTGGCGCAGCATCACCGGCACAGTCGGCGCGACGCCGGCCAGTCGCTCGAACTCAACCTCGACGCCTGCCGGACCTTGCTGGCGCTGACGGCGCATTTTCAGCAGCACCGCGGCATGAGCTCGGCCTGGCTGGCTGGCGACAAGGGATTCGGCAGCAAGCTGGAGAGCAAGGCACGGGAAATCGAGGGCCTGTTCCAGGCACTGCGGCCGCTGGCCGACAGCGAGTCCGGCAAACCCCATCCCTGCCTGACGGCCAATGAGCTGAGCCTGTTCCGGCATCGCTGGGGCGGATTGCGCGAACGCCTGGGGCAGTTGTCGGTCGAGCAGAGCATCGTCGAGCACAGCCAGTTGATCGAGCAGTTGCTGCGCTGGCTGGCCGCGCTTGGCGAAGCCCGCCTTGAGCCCTTGGTCGCCGGGCGCGGCGAACGCAATCTGGTGCGCAACTACGCCACCCGCCTGCCGGCGCTGACCGAATGCCTGGGCCAGGCGCGTGCCGTCGGCCTGAGCGTGACGACGCGCGGTAGCTGCTCGGCGGTTGCCCGGGTGCGGCTGCTGTTCCTGATCGGCCGGGCCGAATCCATCCTCAAGCAGGCCGGCGAGGGTGGGGCGATGAACCGCAAGGCCGAGCATGCCGTTCAGCACATGGTGCGCTTGCTGCGCCAGCGGGTGCTCGGCACCGGCGGGGTGACGGTCGGCGCTCAGGAATATTTCGACGACGCAACGCGAGCGGTCGATGCGGTTTTTGCGTGGATTGCTGACAACGGCCGGGTGTTGTCCGATGCCGGGATCGGTGTATCGGCCGGGCGCCCGGGGGGGGGTTATGCGCTTTCCTGAATTGATTGCACCGTATTGGTGCGCCGCTGTTTGGAAACTGACGAATTGTTATGGTTTTCCCGGAAATATTGCGAAAAGTGCTTCAATTTGAGCAGGCAAGGTTTTTGCTAATGATTCATCGTAATGACTCAATGTATCTGCATCGTGAACGATATTGCATCACCCAACGGTTTTCTTCCTGTCCTGCGCAAGCGTCGTGAATCAGCCTGGAATGGCATCGACACCGACCGCGTGCTGCAGGTACTTGTGCACAACCTGGAGGGGATGGTCTTTCGCTGCGCCATCGACGAGCAGTGGACGATGCACTTCGTCAGCGACGGCAGTCGCGAGCTGACCGGTTATTGCCCGGACGAACTCGAACACAACAAGGTCACGTCGCTGGAGGTGATCACCCATCCCGAAGACCGGGCTCAGGTGCGGCGGGTGATTTCCGCAGCGATGGCCGGCAGCGGCCGCTATCGCGCCCAGTACCGGATCGTGCATCGGCGCGGGGCGGTCAAGTGGGTGCTCGAGCGCGGTGCTGTGGTGTTCGACGAGAAAGGACAGCGGGTACTCGAAGGCTTCATCGAAGATATCACCGAGCAGGTCGAGAGCCAGCGTCAACTGGCCGATGCCGAGCTGCGCTACCGCAGCATTTTCGAGGATTCCGTGGTCGGCATGTTCCAGACCTCGATCGACGGTCATTACCTTGCCGCCAACCGGGCGCTCGCCGAACTCTATGGCTACGAGAATCCGGCGGCGCTGATCGCCGGCCTGTCCGACATCGCCGGCCGACTCTACGTCGAGGCCGGGCGACGCGAGGAATTCAAGACCCTGATCCGCGAGCACGGACGGGTGACCGATTTCGAATCCGAGGTCTATCGCCGCGACGGCAGCCGCATCTGGATTTCCGAACATGCCCACGTGGTGTACAGCCCCGAGGGTGAGGCGCTGTATTACGAAGGGACGGTCGAGGATGTGACCGCCCAGCACAATTACCGGCAACAACTCGAATACCAGGCGACGCACGATCCGCTGACCGGGCTGCCCAACCGTAACCTGCTCCAGGACCGCCTGCAGCAATTGCTCAACCTGGCCCAGCGTCGGGGAACCAAGGGCTCGCTGGCTTTCGTCGATCTCGACAACTTCAAGCTGATCAACGACAGCCTGGGGCATGGTGCCGGCGACAAACTGCTGGTCGAAGTGGCCCGCCGACTCAAATCCTGCCTGCGCGATACCGATACCGTCGCCCGTTACGGCGGCGACGAATTCGTGCTCATCCTTGGCGACGACGGCGGCCTCAGTGACACCTTGCACATCCTGCGCCGGGTTCGTAACGCGATTGGCGAACCGGTCATGCTCGACGGCCAGGAAGTCCGCGTCGATTGCAGCATCGGTGTCAGTGTCTTCCCCGACGACGGTGCCGACCTCGGTGTCCTGCTCCGCCATGCGGACGCGGCCATGCATCATGCCAAGAAACTGGGCAAAGGGCAGTTCCAGTTCTACACCGAGTCGCTGAATGCCGAGGCGCGCGACCGTCTGGCGCTCGACTCGGCGCTGCGCCGGGCAGTCGAGCAGGAGGAGTTGCACGTCGTCTATCAACCCAAGGTCGATGCCCGGGGCCGTCCCTTCGGTTTCGAGGCCCTGGTCCGCTGGGAGAGCGCCGAATTCGGCAGCGTGTCGCCGGTGCGTTTCATTCCGCTGGCCGAAGAGAATGGCCTGATCGGCCAACTGACGGTTTTCGTGCTGCGCACCGCCTGCCGGGAAGCGGCCAGGTGGCGGGCTGCCGGCCACGGGCATCTGCGCGTGGCGGTCAATATTTCGCCCAGCCTGTTCCGGGAAAAGGACCTGGCTGCGCTGGTCCGCACCGTCCTCGCAGAAGCCGGACTGCCGCCGGAAAACCTCGAACTCGAGATCACCGAGGGTGTGCTGATGGGCGACGTCCAGCGCACGCTGGCCGTGCTCAATGAACTGAAGGCGATGGGCGTCTACATCGCGGTCGACGACTTCGGCACCGGTTACTCCTCGCTTGCCTACCTCAAGCGTTTCCCGATCGACATCCTCAAGGTCGACCGCTCCTTCGTGCTCGAATGCGATCAAGGCAATGGCGGACTGGCCATCACCCGCGCCATCGTCTCGCTGGCGCACAGCCTGAATCTGCGGGTGGTCGCCGAAGGCGTGGAAAAGCAGACTCAACTGGCGGTGCTCAACGCGCTCGGCTGCCAGGAGTTTCAAGGCTACCTGTTTGCCCGGCCGATGCCGGCAGTGCAACTGGCGGGCTATCTCGACGAAGCCGGATCACGGTGAATTTCCCACATGGCACTTTTGCCGTCCGGAACTTTCGGAAAAGCTTGATATCCGTCACTACCGTGAACACCGGCTTCTGCTAACCTGCCGAACTATTCAAACAATAGTTTTGGCAAGGGAGCGCAGCACATGCCATTCACGCAAATCGTATATGAGAGCCTGGCCAGCGATAAGTTGACCGAAGCGGATGTTCTGGACATCCTCCGCCTGTCACAAACGCGCAATAACCAGGCGGGAGTTTCCGGCATCCTGCTTTTCCGGGGGCGTCGTTTCCTGCAGTTCCTCGAAGGGCCCAAGGCTGAGGTCGAAGCGCTGTATGCTCGCATCGAGCGCGATCCACGCCACCGTGAATTGCGCATCCTGTCGCACACAAACGGGGAGCAGTTGCTGATGCCGACCTGGGCGATGGCTTATGTTTCGCCGACTTTCGAGCGCCGCCAAGAGGATCCCTTCGTGCTTGGCCGTCAGCAGGCGCTCAATGTCTGCGAGTTGTTGCCGGAAGAGATTGCCCGGCCTTTTCTCGACTTGCTCAATGATGAATCGGAGGCCGTGTGAGTGGACGACTGAGGATTTTTTGTGTCGATGATGACGTGATGTCCGATGTCATCCTCGAATCAGTATTTGCCGACGAGTACGAAGTCGAGTTTTTCACCTCGGCGGAAGGCTGCATGCGGCGACTGGCAGCCCAGCGACCGGATATCCTGTTGCTCAATGTCACGCTGCCCGATCATGATGGTTTTGCCTTGTGTCGCGAACTCAAATTGCGTGCCGATACGGCGGCTATCCCGGTGGTTTTCATCGCACACAATGCATTGCCGGAATTTCGCCTGACCGGCTATGAAGCAGGCGGTGAGGATTTCATCGTCAAGCCGTATGTGATTGATGAAGTTCGCTACCAGATCCGTTGCATCAGGGATCGTATCGAGCAGCGCGAACTGATGACGCAGCAACTGGCCAGTTCTGAGGAATTGAGTTCGTTGTTGCTGTCGAACATGGATGAATATGCCGCGCTGATCAAGTTCATGCGGGCGCTGAACGAGAGTCCGGACGCCGAAGCCGTTGCGCAGGCGGTACTCGGCATGCTGCACAGTTTCCGGCTGCAGGGGGCGGTCCAGGTCCGCATGCCCAGCCTGACTTTTACCCTGGGCGATGCGGGTCGCGATCATCCGATGGAAACCGGAACCATCGCGCATGTAGCGAAACTGGACCGGATTTTCCAGTTCAAGCGTTGCAGTGCCTACAATTTCGATCACCTGACCGTGCTCGTTAACAACATGCCAATCGCCGATGCCGATCTTTGCGGTCGTTTGCGTGACCATCTGGCGATTGGTGCCGAAATGGCCGATGCACGTATTCAGGCGATGGTCGCGGATCAGCGCTTCCGCCTGACACAGAACGGTATCGTCGAACTATTGCCGGATATTCAACAAACCATTCACGATTGCGTGACACATGCCGAACTGGCTCGTCGTGAGGCCGTTACCCAGGTTCGTGAATTGATGGATCAGCTGGTGATTTCCTTCACGCCGCTCGGGCTGAGTTCGGAACTGGAGGAGGAAATTTCGGCGATGGTGATGGAAAAGGCACAGGGGCTGATCAAGATTTTCGATAATACGGGCGAGACAACGGCGACGCTGGGCAGCCTTGAGGAACGTCTGCGCGCCATGCTCAAAGGCTGAGCTTTTTTTTCCTTACTCCAGGTACTCGATCATCAACTGCGGGTTCTCGACGCCCATGTATTCGTTGACCGACAGCCGGTAGGCGGCACGGGTGTTGTGGCCGGGCTGGGTGGAGAAGTTGAACTGGATTGCCTCGATCCGGCTGCTGCCCTTGCGTAGCCGAAGTTTCAGGTGTTTTTCCTTGAGCACGCGCTGTTGTTCGACTTCGAACTCATCGACGAACAGCGGCGCCGGGAAGCCCTGGCCCCAGATTTCATTTTCCAGTAGCTTGGCAGTTTCCAGGCTGATGTAGCCGCCTTCGAGCGGACCGTCGGTTTCCAGCGTGCGGGTGAGGTCGGCGGGGGCGAGGAGCTCGCCGGCGACTTCGGCAAAGATGGCCTGGAAGCGTTCGAAATCGCCGGCCCGGAGGGTCGCGCCGGCGGCCATCGCGTGGCCGCCGA
>DKNF01000119.1 GCA_002470165.1 Betaproteobacteria bacterium UBA7395
TGCGGTCGGCTTCGTCGAGGACGAATATCTCGATTGCCGAGAGGTCGACCGTGCGCTGCTGGACATGGTCGAGCAGGCGCCCCGGCGTCGCCACCAGGATGTCCACGCCGCGGCGCAGGTTGGCGATCTGCGGGTTGATGCCGACGCCGCCGAAGACGGCCAGCGAATTGATCGGCAGGTGCTTGCCGTAGGTGCGCACGCTTTCCTCGACCTGGATCGCCAGTTCGCGGGTCGGCGTCAGCACCAGCACGCGCGGCGTCTTGGCAATGCGCGTCAGGCGGTCGTTCGGCCCGCTCGCCAGCAGGTGCAGGATGGGCAGCGTGAAACCGGCGGTCTTGCCGGTACCGGTCTGCGCCGTGGCCATCAGGTCGTGGCCGGCGAGCACCGCGGGAATCGCCTGCTGCTGGATCGGGGTCGGCGTGTCGTAGCCCTGTTCGGCGACGGCACGCTGGATTTCGGCCTTCAGGCCGAGTTCGGAAAAATGCATGGACAGCTCCAAAGGCGGACGCCCGGCCGCAGCCGGGTGCCCGCACGGAAAATCAGATCAGGGAAAGGCCGCGCTCGAGGTCGGCCTGCAGATCCTCGACCGCTTCCAGGCCGACCGCGATGCGCAGCAGGCCTTCGTTGATGCCGGCGGCGGCCCGGGCTTCCGGGGAAATGCGGCCGTGCGTGGTCGAGGCGGGATGGGTGATGGTGGTCTTGGTGTCGCCGAGATTGGCGGTGATCGACAGCAGGCGGCAGTGGTCCACCACCGTCCAGGCCTGCTCGCGGGCGCCCTTGACCTCGAAGGAGACGATGGCGCCGCCGCTGGCCTGCTGCGTCTGTGCCAGCGCATATTGCGGGTGCGACGGCAGCCCCGGGTAGAAGACGCGGGCGACCTTGGGGTGCGCTTCCAGCCAGTTGGCCAGCCGGGCGGCGTTGGCGGCCTGCGCCTCGATCCGGATCTTCAGCGTTTCCAGGCCCTTGAGCAGGACCCAGGCGTTGAACGCCGACAGCGTCGGCCCGGCGGTACGCAGGTACTTGAAAACTTCCTCGGTCAGCTTCTTCGGCCCGCAGACGGCGCCGCCGAGGACGCGCCCCTGGCCGTCGATGTACTTGGTCGCCGAATGGACGACGAGGTCGGCGCCCATTTCCAGCGGCTTTTGCAGGATCGGCGTGCAGAAGCAGTTGTCGACGGCGACCAGGATGCCGCGCGCGTGGGCGATTGCGCTCAGTGCCCGGATATCGGCGATTTCGGTCAGCGGATTCGACGGTGTTTCCAGGAAGAACAGCTTGGTTTCCGGGCGGATCGCCGCTTCCCAGGCTGCCGGGTCGGTGTGCGAGACGAAGGTGGTGGTGATGCCGGTGCGCGACAGGATGTTGTTGAACAACTGTACGGTGGCGCCGAACAGGCTGTTCGAGGCGACGATGTGGTCGCCCTGCTTGAGGTGCGCCAGGCACAGCGCCATGATCGCCGCCATCCCGCTGGCGGTGGCGACGCAATCCTCGGCACCTTCGAGCGCCGCCAGGCGTTCCTCGAACATGGTCACGGTCGGGTTCGAGAAGCGCGCATAAACATTGCCCTCCTCCTCGCCGGAGAAGCGCTTCGCCGCCTGCGCGGCACTACCGAAGACGAAGCTCGACGTCAGGTAGAGCGCCTCGGCGTGCTCGCCGAACTGGCTGCGCTCCTGGCCGGCACGTACGGCCAGCGTTTCCGGGCGATAGTTCGGCAACCCAGCCATCATTCCTGCCCGCCGTTGGCCAGGCCGAGAACCATCTGCTGCGATTCGCGACCGTCGCCATCATCGTCGTTCTTGTCGTCGTTCTTGGCGGGCTTCTTGCTGCGCTTGCCCTCGACGGCATCGAGATAGTAGTCGTCGATGTCGCCGGTGATGTAGCAGCCGTCGAAGCAGGAGGCGTCGAACACGGTCAGGTCGGCACGCAGCTTGGTGATCGATTGCTTGAGCGCCTCGATGTCCTGATAGACCAGCGCATCGGCGCCGATTTCGGCGGCGATCTGGGCGTCGTTACGACCGGTGGCGATCAGTTCGGCACGCGTCGGCATGTCGATGCCGTAGACGTTCGGGAAACGCACCGGCGGCGCGGCGGAAGCGAAATAGACCTTGGTCGCGCCGGCAGCCCGGGCCATCTCGACGATCTCGCGGCTGGTCGTGCCACGGACGATGGAATCGTCGACCAGCAGCACGCGCTTGCCCTTGAACTCCTGGCCGACGGTGTTCAGCTTCTGGCGCACCGATTTCTTGCGCATCGCCTGGCCGGGCATGATGAAGGTGCGGCCCACGTAGCGGTTCTTGACGAAGCCTTCGCGGAACGGAATGTTCAGCACATGCGCCAGTTGCATGGCGGAAGGACGGCTGGAATCGGGAATCGGGATGACGACGTCGATCTCGTCCACCGGAATCGCCGCCCTGACCTTTTCGGCCAGCAACTCACCCATCGCCAGACGCGCTTCGTAAACCGGCACGCGATCGATCACGGTATCCGGACGGGCAAGGTAGACGTATTCAAAGATGCACGGTGCGTACATCGGCTGCTGGGCGCATTGGCGGCTGTGCAACTGATGGTTGAGGTCGATGAACACGGCCTCGCCCGGCTCGATGTCGCGGACGACCTGGAAACCCAGCGTATCCAGCGCCACCGACTCGGAGGCGACCAGATACTCGGTGCCTTCCGGGGTTTCGTTCTGGCCGTAGATCAGCGGCCGGATACCATGCGGGTCGCGGAAAGCGAGCAGACCGTAGCCGGCGATGATGGCGACCACGGCGTAGGCGCCGCGGCAACGGCGATGGACGCCGGCTACCGCCTGGAAGATGCTGTCCACGTCCAGTTCGTAGCCGTGCGCCGCCGACTGCAGTTCATGCGCCAGCACGTTGAGCAGGACTTCGGAATCGGAATTGGTATTGATGTGCCGGCGGTCGAGGCGGAACATCTCCTCCTTCAGCTGCTCGGCATTGGTCAGGTTGCCGTTGTGACCGAGCACGATGCCGAACGGCGAATTGACGTAGAAAGGCTGCGCCTCGGCGAAGTTGTAGGCCGAACCGGCGGTCGGGTAGCGGACGTGGCCGATACCGCAGTTACCGGGCAGCGCCCGCATGTTGCGGGTGCGGAAGACGTCGCGCACCAGCCCCGGCCCCTTGTGCAGGTGGAAGGTATTGCCTTCCGCCGTGGCAATGCCGGCCGCATCCTGACCGCGGTGCTGCAGCACCATGAGTCCGTCGTACAGCAATTGATTGACCGGAGTGGTGGCCAAGACGCCGAGAATCCCGCACATGATATTTTCCTGATTAACTGAATCGAATACGTTTGGCCAGATCGTGTGGCAACATCGGTTTCATTGCCAGCACAGCCGTTTCCAGCGGCGGCGCCAGTGCTGCACCGCGCCACCATGGCTGGCTCGGGGCGGCCGTCATGCCGCCGAGCGCCACCAGCAGCAGGGTCAACAGCAGGCCCCGCGCCAGACCGAAGAACATGCCCAGGAGGCGGTCGGAAACCGACAGCCCCAATGCTTTCACTGCCTTGAGGATGAGCAGGCGGACAATCGCCATCGCCACCAGAACGCCGACGAAGATCAGCGTACAACCGATCAGCGCTCGCACCGTCGGATCCTCGATCCCCGCGGGCAGCATCGCGCCGAGTTCGGGGCCGAAACTGAATGCCGCATATATGCCCAGGCCCCAGGCCAGCAAGGCGATGACCTCGCTGACCATACCTCGCCACAGGCCGAAGCCCAGGGAAAGCAGGACGATGGTCACGGCAATGTAGTCGAACAGGGTCATGGCTTGGGTGCAATGACACCGGAAACGCCAATGCGTTTCATCTTTTCCAGTGCCTTTTCAGCCGCATCGCGGTTCGGGAAGGGGCCGGCGCGGACCCGTGTCTTCTTGCCCTGAGGCGAATCCAGCGGTTCGGTATAGGTCTTGATGCCGAGTTCGCCAAGTTTCTTGCGCAGGCTGACAACGTTGGCCTCGTTGGTGAAGGCACCGATCAGGATCAGATGCGGTGCGCCGGCCGCTGCCGGGGCTGGCGCCGGCGACTGTCCAGCAAGGATCGCCGCTGCCCGGCGGGCCTCGTCGTTGGCC
>DKNF01000178.1 GCA_002470165.1 Betaproteobacteria bacterium UBA7395
CTCGCCCTCGCCCTTGCCGGCGGCGTCTGGCTGGCGCTCAGCGGCCCGGCGACGCTCGCCATCGGCAGCGATCCGATCGCCCTGGCGCTGACCCTCGACACGGTGTCGGCGGTGATGTCGGTGCTGGTCGCCTTTGTCGGCTGGGTGGTCTTGCGCTTCTCGCGCAGCTATCTCGACGGCGAGGCGCGGGAAGGCGCCTTCCACGGCCTGCTGCTCGCCGCCATCGCCGCCGTCCTGGTGCTGGTGCAGGCCGCCACCCTGCCGGTGCTGATCCTCAGCTTTACCCTTGTCGGCGCCTTGCTGCGGCACCTGCTGCTGTTCTATCCCGAGCGGCCGCAGGCCCGGCGGGCGGCGGCGAAATTCACCCTCGCCTGGACCGCCGGAGACGCCGCGCTGCTGCTTGCCGCGCTCGGCTTCTGGTTCGCCTTCGGCACGCTCTCGCTCGCCGGCATCAGTGAGGCCGCCGCAAGCGGCGACATGCCGCTCGCCGCCGGGATCGCCGTGCTGCTGGTCGTCCTTGCCGCGCTGCTGAAGACGGCGGCCTTTCCCCTGCATGGCTGGCTGACGGAAGTGATGGAGGCCCCCACCCCGGTCTCGGCGCTGCTGCATGCGGTCGCGGTGGTCAAGGCCGGCGCCTTCGGCATCGTCCGCATCGTCTATGAAATCTACGGCGTCGAGTTCGCCCAGTCGCTCGGCCTGCTGCTGCCGCTGGCCGTCATCGCCGCCGTCACCATTCTTTGGGGAAGCGGCCGGGCACTGTTCCAGAACGATCTGAAGAAGCGCCTGGCTTTCTCGACCGTCAGCCAGGTTTCCTACATCGTCCTCGGTGTCGCGCTGTTCGGGCCGCTCGGCACCATCGGCGGCCTCGTCCACCTAGTCCATCAGGGCATCATGAAGATCACCCTGTTCTTCTGCGCCGGCAATTACGCCGAGACCCTGGGCATCCACAAGGTCAGCGAAATGGACGGCGTTGGCCGGCGCATGCCGCTGACCACGCTGGCCTTCACCATCGGCGCCCTGGGCATGATGGGCGCCCCGCTGACCGCCGGTGCGGTGAGCAAGGCCTGGTTGTCCGACGGCGCCAGCGCCGCCGGCATGGACTGGGCGATCTGGGTGCTGTGGGGGTCGAGCCTGCTCAACGCCGCCTATTTCCTGCCCATCCTCCACCGCGCCTGGCTCAAATTGCCGCCGCCCGACTGGCCGCACGAGGAAATCCACCCGGTCGGCCGTCGCGAAACCGCCTGGCTGCTGCTTCTGCCGCCGCTGTTCACGGCCGCGCTGACGGTTGCCGTCGCCCTGTTCGCCGATAGCAGTTTTAGCCCGCTGGCCTGGGTGCGCTTGATTGCCGAGCGGGAATACCCGAACATCTCGCCATGAACCTGAATTCCCTCCTCGGCGCACGCCCCAAACCCCTGGCCCAGATCGGCATCTGGGCGGCCGCCATCGTCGTCACCGGCCTGATCGGTTACCTGCGCATGAACAGCCCGGCCAGCCATGAATTCCACCTGTTCTTCCTGCTGCCGGTCGCTGCCGTCGCCTGGTTCATCAACCTGCCACGCGCCGCCATGCTGGCCGTGCTGGCTGCCGTGCTGTGGTACCTCGCCGAACGGCAACTGAGCGCCGGCGGCCTCGAACGCGGCCCGCTGCTGTTCAACACGCTGCAGCGCCTCGTCCTGCTGGTCGGCTTTGCCTGGCTGCTCGACCGCCTACGCAAAGGGCTGGGCCAGCAACCGTGAATCCCTTCCGCAACCTTGCCGCCGGCACCTGGTTGCAACTGCTGGCCATCGCCATCGGCGGCTGGCTGCTGGCCATTGTGCTCACCCATATCGATCGCCAGCAGGTCGAAGCACTCAACCTGCAACAGACCGAGATGCAGCTACGCTCGGCGGCGCTGCGCCTCGAACGCGACCTGCAGCATCACAAACAGATTCACTACGATTTCGCCGCCACCCTGCCGGCCGACTTCAACTTCGACGAAGCCCGCCTGCGCGAACTCTCCGACAAGCTGATCCGCGAACACCGCAACGTCATCAACCTGACGCTGTCGCGTCATTACGAGGTGGTCTTCGTCCATCCCTTCGCCGGCAACGAAGCCGTCCACGGGATGAATTACGCCAACCGGCCCTACATCATGACCGGCATCGAGCGCATGCTGGCCGTCCGCGACACGGTGCTGACCGGACCGATCAACCTGGTGCAGAGCGGCCGCCCCGCCCTGGTCAGCCGTACGCCGATCTATTTTTCCGTCGGCGAAGGCGAGGCGGAGCAATTCCGGGGCGTCGTCTCCTCGGCCATCGACCTTGACGGCGCACTCGGCGATGCCGGCTTGATCGGTCGCGACAGTGCCTTCGCCCTGGCCATTCGCGGCCGCGACGGCTCCGGTGCCAACGGCGAGGTGTTTTACGGCGATCCCGCGCTGTTCAAGCAGGCGCATGTCGCCATCGACGTCAATCTGCCCGGCGGTGAATGGCGACTGGCCGCCCAGCCGCTGGCCGGCGACCCTTACAACACCCTGCGCCAGTGGCTGACCCGTGGCGTGATTGCCTTGCTGACCCTGGCCCTGATGCTGCGCCAGTTGTTCCGCCACCGCAACGACAATCCGGTCACCCGGGTCGGCCGCATCGGGCTGCGCACCTTCCTGATCGGCTCCCTGCTGCTCGTGCTGCTGCCCATCGTCGTCGTCAGCGGCTGGATTTCCTACGTCAATGCCCGCCAGGCCGCCGACCGCTTCGCCCAGAACATGGCCGACGCCCTCGGCGAGCGCATCCATGACCGGGTCGCGGCCTTTTTCGAGGTCCCCAGACGGGTCGTCGCCTTCAATGTCGAACAGGCCCGGGCCGGTTTGCTCGATCCCGCACAACCGGAGCGGATGATGCGCGACTTCCTGCTGCAGATTCGCCAGCAACCCTTGCTGACCTTCATCTCCGCCGGCATGGCCGACGGCGAATACTACGCCGGCAGCCGGCCGCCACTCGGCGTCGACCGCGGCCTGCGCCTGCTGCACGCCCGCATCGCCGACAACCGGAGCATGCACATCTACCGGGTCGACGACGCGGCCCGCCCGACCACGCTGGTTGCCCAGGTCAACAGCGCCTTCGATGCGCGCACCCGTCCATGGTTCATCGCCGCCCGCGAAAGCGGCCGCATCGCCTGGTACCCCGCCTACCGCTACGCCATCAACGACGCCCAGGGCGCTTACGACACCATGGGCATCGGCATGTCGTCGCCGCTCCACGATCCGGCCGGTCGCTTCATCGGTGTCACCACCGCCGATGTCGCCCTGTCCCAACTGTCGACCCTGCTTGCCGAAATGAGCGAGGACTCCGGGGGAATCGCCTTCCTCGCCGAAAACGACGGCAAGCTGCTGGCCAGTTCCAGCCCGCACCCGATCTACCTGAGCAATGGGGGAACGACCCGGATCACGCTGGCCGGCAGCGACGATCCCCTGTTGCGCGCCGCCGCCGACGTCATGAACGACGACGGCAAACCCGAAGGCAGTGCCTTCGTGGTCGTCGACAAACGGCGTTACCTGGTCGATTGGCGCCGACACCAGCTGGAACAGGGACAAGCCCTGAGCATCGGCCTGATCCTGCCGCAATCGCATTTCGACACGCTGGCCAGCAGCATGCTGCAGAACGTCATCTATCTCGGCCTGCTGATCACCGGTTTCGGCATTTTCATCGGCCTGCTCGCCAGCGACTGGATCTCGCGCCCGCTGATCCGGCTCTCCGGCGCCGCTGCCGGCATTGCCGGCGGCAACTGGCGCCCCACTGGCGGCGACAGCACCCCGCTGCGCGAAGTCTCCAGCCTCTACGAAGCCATCGACGACATGGCCCGGCAACTGCGCGAGCACACCGACAGTCTCGAACGGCAGGCCGCCGAACTGCGCAGCGGCAACGAACGCATGGAAATCGAGATCGCCGAACGGATGCGTTCGGAATCGCGCATCCAGGCACTCAACGTCGACCTGGAAATCGCCAACCAGACCCTGCAGCAGGCCAAGGAAGCCGCCGAATCGGCAAACAAGGCGAAATCCGCCTTCCTCGCCAACATGAGCCACGAACTGCGCACCCCGATGCACGGCATCATGGGCATGATCTCGCTGGTCCGCGCCCGGGTCGCCGACCAGAAGATGCAGCATCAGCTGGATCGCGCCATGGAAGCCGCCAATCGCCTGCTGCTGATCCTCAACGACATCCTCGACCTGTCCAAGATCGAGGCCGAGCACCTCGGCCTGGAAAACACGGAGTTCCGTCTCGATCAGGTGCTCGACAACCTGGCCGACCTGCTGCGTCACAAGGCTGCGGAAAAGCGCCTCGAGTTCCGCATCGATCCTCTGCCGCCCGACGCCGCCGGCAGCTTCAGCGGCGATGCCCTGCGGCTCGGCCAGGTACTCACCAACCTGGTCGGCAATGCCGTCAAATTCACTGAACGCGGCGAAGTCGTCGTCAGCGTCTCGGTCCTCGAATCGACCGCCGACGACAGCCTGCTGCGTTTCGCCATCCGCGACACCGGCATCGGCATCGACCCCGAACACGTACGCCGGCTGTTCAACGCCTTCGAGCAGGCCGACAGCTCGACCACGCGCAAGTACGGCGGCACCGGGCTCGGGCTGGCGATCAGCAAGAAGCTGGTGCACCTGATGGGCGGTGAGATCGGGGTAGACAGCGCACCCGGCCAGGGAAGCTGCTTCTGGTTCACCATCCGCCTGTTCAAGGCGGCAAGCCATGCTCAGCCGACCATCGCCGTGGCACCGGGAGAATCGGCCGAAGCACAACTCGCCCGCCGCTACCGCGGCAGCCGCATCCTGCTCGCCGAAGACGAGCCGATCAACCAGGAAGTCACGCTCGGTTTGCTGGAAGAAACCGGCCTCCGCATCGATCTCGCCAACAACGGCCAGGAAGCCGTCGATCTCGCCCGCCTGACGCCGTATGCATTGATCCTGATGGACATGCAGATGCCGCTGATGAACGGCATCGAAGCCAGCCGCGCCATCCGCGCCGACAGCCTGAACCGAGACACCCCGATCCTGGCCATGACCGCCAATGCCTTCGCCGAAGACCGGCAACGCTGCCTCGACGCCGGCATGAACGACCACATCGGCAAGCCGGTCATCCCGGAACAGCTGTTCGCCAGCCTGCTGCACTGGCTGGATGCCCGTAAAAAAGCCGAAGACTGAGCTTCGGCTTGTCGGTGGCGTTAGCCGGGCTTACTCGACGCCCTGCGAAGCCAGGTAGTCCTCGTAGCCGCCCAGGTAATCGACGATGCGGCCGTCGCCCTTGACTTCGAGCACGCGGGTGGCGAGCGAGGAGACGAATTCGCGGTCGTGCGAGACGAAGATCAAGGTACCCGGGAATTTCTCCAGGCCGCTGTTGAGCGCTTCGATCGATTCCATGTCGAGGTGGTTGGTCGGTTCGTCGAGCACCAGCACGTTCGGCTTCTGCAGCATCAGCTTGCCGAACAGCATGCGGCCCTGTTCGCCGCCGGAGATGACGTTGACGGCTTTCTTCTGCTCGTCGCCGGAGAACAGCAGGCGGCCGAGGGTGCCACGGACCAGGGTTTCCAGGTCGCCGCCTTCCTCGACCGAGGCGCGGGCATAGCCGACGATCCATTCGGTCAGGCTCTGGGTGCCGGCGAACTCGGCGCTGTGGTCCTGGGCGTAGTAACCGGTCTTGGCCTTTTCCGCCCACTTCAGCGTGCCGTACTGCGGCTGCAGTTCGCCCATCAGCAGCTTCAGGAAGGTCGTCTTGCCGACGCCGTTCTCGCCGATCACGGCAATCTTCTCGCCACCGTTGATGGTCAGCGTCAGGTTGTCGAAGATCTTGCGCTCGCCGCCTTCGTAGGCGAAGGTCAGGTTCTCGATCTCGACCGCCTGGCGGTGCAGCTTCTGCTTCTCGTCGTACTCGAAGCGGATCCACGGATACTGGCGCGACGACGGCTTGACGTCTTCCGGCTTGAGCTTGTCGATCAGTTTCAGACGGCTGGTCGCCTGCTTGGCCTTGGAAGCGTTGGCCGAGAAGCGGCGGACGAAGGTCTGCAGTTCGGCGATCCGTTCCTTGGCCTTGGCGTTCGCCTGCGACTGGCGCTCGCGGGCCTGCTGTGCGGCTTCCATGAAGTCGTCGTAGTTGCCGGCATAGGTGGTGATCTTGCCGTAGTCGAGGTCGGCCATGTGGGTGCAGACCTGATTCAGGAAGTGACGATCGTGGGAGATGATGATCATCGTCGAATCGCGGTTGTTCAGAACCTCTTCCAGCCAGCGGATGGTGTTGATGTCGAGGTTGTTGGTCGGTTCGTCGAGCAGCAGGATGTCCGGGTTGGCAAACAGCGCCTGGCAGAGCAGCACGCGCAGCTTCCAGCCCGGTGCGACTTCGCTCATCGGGCCGTTGTGCTGGCTGGTCGGGATGCCGACGCCGAGCAGCAGCTCGCCGGCGCGCGATTCGGCGGTGTAGCCGTCGTATTCGCCGACCTTGCCTTCGAGCTCGGCGGCGCGCATGTAGTCGTCTTCGGTCGCTTCCGGGTTGGCGTAGATCGCGTCGCGTTCCTGGATCGCGCTCCACAGTTCTTCGTGGCCCATCATGACCACGTCGAGGACGCGCACGTCCTCGTAGGCAAACTGGTCCTGGCGCAGGTAGGCCATGCGCTCGTGCACGTCCTTGGAGACGTTCCCGGCCGAGGGTTCGAGCGCCCCGCACAGGATCTTCATGAAGGTCGACTTGCCGGCGCCGTTGGCACCGATCAGGCCGTAACGATAGCCCTCGCCAAACTTGACATTGACGTTTTCAAAGAGGGGCTTGGCCCCGAATTGCATGGTAATGTTGGCAGCAACGAGCACGACGTTTTCCGATCCGGCAAGTATTTCAAAAGAGACGGGATTTTACCCTTTTTGCGCGCCGGACCGCGGCCGCCGGCCCCATTTTGTGCACCGCGGTGTAACATCGCGGCCGACAATAACGCGCAAAAAACCCTGGAGACAGCACCATGGTCCCCCATCTCACCACGGCCCTGACCGGCCCGCTACTCGAACTCGAACGACGCTTCCTCGAAGCCAGTCCGCAGATCGAACACTGGCTGCGCGGACAGTGGCTGGAACACACCCCGCCCTTCTACTCCTCGGTCGACCTGCGCAATTCCGGCTTCAAGCTGGCGCCGGTCGATACCAATCTCTTCCCCGGCGGCTTCAACAACCTCAATCCGGCCTTCCTGCCCCTGTGCGTGCAGGCGGCGATGAGCGCGATCGAGAAGTTCTGCCCGGAAGCCCGGCGCCTGCTGCTGATTCCCGAAAACCACACGCGCAACCAGTTCTACCTGCAGAACGTCGCCCAGATCGCCGCCGTACTCAAGCAGACCGGCCTGGAAGTCCGCATCGGTTCGCTGATTCCCGACCTCGCCGGACCGACCCCGGTGGACCTGCCGAACGGCCAGCAACTGCTGCTCGAACCGCTGGTGCGCAACGGCAACCGCGTCGGTGTCGCCGGCTTCGAGCCCTGCGCCATCCTGCTCAACAACGACCTGTCGGCCGGCATCCCGGAAATCCTCGGCAATCTCGACGAACAGTACGTGCTGCCGCCGCTGCACGCCGGCTGGGCGGTGCGCCGCAAATCGAATCACTTCGCCGCCTACGACCAGGTCGCCAACGACTTCGCCCGCGAAATCGGCATCGACCCGTGGCGCATCAACCCGGCTTTTTCGGTCTGCCGCTCGATCAATTTCCACGAGCGTCAGGGCGAGGAATGCCTGGCCGCCAATGTCCAGGCCGTGCTCGACCTCGTCGCCGAGAAGTATCGCGAATACGGCATCGCCGAAACCCCCTACGTGGTCGTCAAGGCCGACGCCGGCACCTACGGCATGGGCGTGATGACGGTGCGCAACGTCGATGAAGTGATCGCGCTCAACCGCAAGCAGCGCAACAAGATGAGCGTGGTCAAGGAAGGCCTGGAAGTCTCCGAAGTGCTGATCCAGGAAGGCGTGCATTCCTTCGAGACGGTCAACGACGCGGTCGCCGAGCCGGTCGTCTACATGATCGACCGCTACGTCGTCGGCGGCTTCTACCGCGTCCATACCGGCCGCGGCAAGGACGAGAACCTCAACGCGCCGGGCATGCACTTCGAGCCGCTGGCCTTCGAGACCGGCTGCAACCTGCCCGACTACCGCTGCGGCAACCCCGATTCGCCGCCCAACCGTTTCTACGCCTACGGCGTCGTCGCCCGCCTGGCCTGCCTGGCGGCGGCGGTCGAACTGGAAAACACGGGCTAGGGCGAATGCAGCTCAGCTTCGCCAAGGAAATCTCGGGCAAGGGGGCCAGTCTGTCGCTGGCCTTTGTCGTCGATCCGCTGAGCACCCGAAAAGCTTTCAACGACCCCGGCGTGGCCCTGATGCGCGCGGCGCAGAGCCACGGTCACGAGGTCTTCGCCATCGAAGCCGCCTCGCTTGGCTGGCGCAAGCCGGAAGCCGGCCATCCGGGCGGCGTCTTCGGCGAGTTAATCCACCTCCACATGCGGCCGGACGACCACGACTGGTACCGCGAAACCGGCCGCGAATGGCGGCCGCTGAAAGGCCTGGACGCGGTCATCGTCCGTCTCGACCCACCGCTCGACCGCGAATTCCTCGCTGCCACCTGGCTGCTGGAGCGGGCCGAAGCCGACGGCGTACGCGTCATCAACCGGCCGCGCGCGCTGCGCGAGCACGCGGAAAAGGTGGCCATCGCCGAATTTCCGCAATTCGCCCCGAGCAGCCTGATCAGCCGCGACATGGGGCAGATCCAGCATTTCATCGACGAACAGCGCGACGTTGTCCTCAAGCCGCTGGACGGCTGCGGCAAGGTGCCGGTTTTCCGCGTGCACCGCAACGATCCCAACCGCAACGTCATCGTCGAGACGCTGACCGACCACGGCAGCCGCACGATCATGGCGCAGATCCACCTGCCCGAGATCGGCCAGGGCGACAAACGCATCCTGCTGATCGCCGGCAAGGTCGTGCCCTGGTGTCTGGCGCGCATTCCCAAGGCCGGCGAGACGCGCGGCAGCCTGGCCGCCGGCGGCACCGGCGTCGCCCAGGAAGTCAGCGCCCACGACCGCCACCTTGGCGAAACCCTCGGCCCGCTGCTGCTCAAGCGCGGTCTGCTGATCGTCGGTCTCGACGTCATCGGCAACGCGCTGACAGGCATCAACGTCACCCACCCGGCCGGCATGGTCGAAATCCGCCAGCAAAGCGGTTTCGATTCCGCCGGCGCCTGCATCACTGCCATTGAACACGCATGCGGACTCTCCTGATCGCCCTCCTTTCGCTGACCCTCGCCGCCTGCGGCAAGGCGCCCCTGCAGGAACAGCAGGCCTTCGTCTTCGGCACCCGGGTCGAGGTCATCGTCGTCGACGCCGACCCCGAGCAGGGCCGCAAGGCCATCGCCACGGTACTGCGCGAATTCGACCGCATGCACCGCACCTATCACGCCTGGCAGCCGTCCGAACTGACCGGGGTCAATGCTGCATTCGCCGCCGGCCGTTCGCATCAGGTCAGCCCGGAGATGGCCGAATTCATGACCGAAGCCAAGACGCTGGCGGCGCAGGGCGATTACCTGTTCGACCCGGGCATCGGCGGGCTGATCAAGCTGTGGGGCTTTCACGCCGATGAATTCGAGGCGCGCCTGCCCGATCCCACAGCCATCGAGGCCTGGCGCGGCCAGCGGCCGTCGCTGGCCGACCTGATCATAGACGGAACCACGGTATCCACGCGCAACCCGGCGCTGGCCCTCGATTTCGGCGGCTACCTCAAGGGTGTCGCCCTCGACCGCGCCGCCGCCATCCTGCGCGAACAGGGGATCCGCAATGCGCTGATCAACATCGGCGGCAACGTCCTTGCCCTGGGCAGCAAGGAAGGCCGCAAATGGCGCATCGGCATCCAGCACCCGCGCCAGCCCGGCCCGCTGGCCACGGTCATGCTCGACGACGGCGAGGCCATCGGCACCTCCGGCGACTACCAGCGCTACTTCGAACTCGACGGCAAACGCTACGCCCACCTGATCGACCCGCGCACCGGCTGGCCGGTCGATCACACCCAGGCGGTGACCGTACTCATCCCGGCCGGCGCCAAGGCCGGCACCCTGTCCGATGCCGCGTCCAAGCCCATTTTCGTCGCCGGCCCAGACGGCTGGCGGGCGATGGCCGACAAGATGCAGACCCCGCTGGTCATGCGCGTCGACCGTGACAACCGCATCTTCGTCACCGAGGCCCTGCACAAGCGCCTGGAATACCTCGGCAAACCGCCGGAAATCACCGTGGTGCCGTGATCTTTCCTTGAAAGGCCAATGCCGCTCCGTTATGCTGGCGTAGCAACGAAAACAATAAAATTCACTGGCAGGCGGGATAAGGCAGCACGGAGGAAGCGCCTTGCGCGGCATTTCATTCAGAAAACCGGGGTTCGCCTACAGCCTGGTGCTGCGCATCGGGCTGCTGACGCTGCTCGCCCTCGCCGCTTTCGCCGTCGGCATCATCAAGCTGATCGGCCAACCGACCGTCGAGCGCCTGGCCGAAGCGCAGATGCGCCTGGCCACCGAACAGCTCGAATCGCGCTACGAGCGTCTGCTGCATTCGGTCGAGATCACCCTGCGCACCAGCCACGGCTGGGGCCGCGCCGGCAGCGTCGACCACACCGACCTGCTGCGCTTCAACGAATTCTTCTTCCCGGTCCTGGCCAACCACGACGAGATCAACTCGATCATCCTGGCCCATGAATCGGGCCGCGAATTCTTCCTGCTGCTGACGCCGGAGGGCGGCTGGATCAACCGCATCAGCAACCCGGCCGAATGGGGCCGGCTGAGCTTCTGGATCACCTGGAACGCCCAACGGCAGATCGAACGCGTCGAGGTTCGCGAGAGCGATTACGACCCGCGCCAGCGTCCCTGGTTCAAGGGCGCCATGGCGCTCGACAGCGATACCGGCGTGCACTGGACCCAACCCTACATCTTCTTCACCACGCAGGAACCCGGGCTGACCGCGGGCATGCGCTGGCAGGATGCCGGCGGCGAACGCTTCGTCATTGCCCACGATGTGCGTCTCGGCGACATCGCCGAGTTCACCACCAGCCTGGTCCTCGGCAGCGCCGGCCAGGCGGCGCTGCTGCTCGGCGACGGTCGCCTGATCGCGCCGCCGCGCGACGAGCGTTTCACGGACAGCGAATCGATCAATCAAACCCTGCTGAAAACCCCCGAAGAAGCCGGGTTCGCCGAACTCGCCCAGGCCTACCGCCTGTGGCAGCAGGAATCCCCGCCGGCCGGCAGCATACGCGCCTTGGAGCGCCCCGAAGGACGCTGGCTGGGCCTGTTCACCCGGCTCGACGAGAAGCGCACCGGCGTCTGGCTCGGTGTCGTCGCGCCGCAACGCGATTTCGTGCCGATCACCGGCAGCGACCTGAGCGTCCTCGGCCTCATCCTGCTCGGCGCCCTCGGCCTGGGCATCGCCGTCGCCATCCGCATCGCCGGCCGCTTCGGCGAACCGCTCGGCGAACTGACCGCGGAAAGCGAGCGCATCGGCCGCCAGGAACTGGACCAACCGGTGACCACCACCGCCCCCTGGCAGGAAGTGGCGCAGCTCGCCGACGCGCTGGAGAACATGCGTCAGCAACTGCAATCCGACCGCCAGGCGCTGCAAAGCATCAATGCCGACCTCGAAATGACGGTCGCCCTGCGCACCAGCGCCCTGCGCCAGAGCCAGGAACACCTGCAGCAGCGCGAGGCCTTCTTCCGCGCCATCTTCGACAACGCCGCCGTCGGCATCGTCAGCCTCGATCCCGAACTGCGAGCCACCGAAAGCAACCGGGCCTTTGCCGATTTCGTCGCCCGGACCCAGGACAGCCTGCGCGAATTGCACGACCTGTCGCTGACACCGCCCGAAAGCGAACGCCTGCAGAACGCGTTGCAGGCCATTCTGGCCGGTCAGGAGAACGGCCTGCGCAGCGAATTCGAGTTCATCGACGCCCACGGCGCGGCGCGCTGGGGCGACGTTCAGGTGGCCGCGGTCCGCGACGAGGTCGGCGCCGTATCGTCGCTGCTGGTCAGCGTGCTCGACATCTCCGACCGCCACGAAATGCAGGTCGAACTGATCCGCCAGTTTGCCTTCCAGCGCGCCCTGCTCGACACCATACCAAACCCCATCTTCTACAAGGGCGAGCACAGCCGCTTCCTCGGCTGCAACCGCGCCTACGAAGAGTTCTTCGGCATCGACCGCGGCCAGTTCATCGGCAAGCGCGTGCTCGATCTCGACTACCTGCCGGCCGATGAACGCGCTGCCTTCCAGGCCGAGGATGAAAAACTCATCGCCGACTGCGGCCAGATCAGCCGGGTGGTCAGCATGCAGCGGGCCGACGGCGAGATCCGGGACACCCTGTACGCGGTCAGCGGCTTCCGTTCGCCGGACGGCGCACCGGGCGGGCTGATCGGCGTCATCGTCGACATCACCGCCCAGAAGGAAGCCGAGCGCGAAGCCGAGAAGGCCCGCGCCGCCGCCGAATCCGCGGCCGCCGCCAAAGCCGACTTCCTGGCCAACATGAGCCACGAGATCCGCACCCCGATGAACGCCATCATCGGCATGACCCACCTGGCGCTGCAGACCGAACTCAACCCGCGCCAGAAGAACTACCTGAATAAGGTCGATGCCGCCGCCAAGGGCCTGCTCGGCATCATCAACGACATCCTCGACCTGTCCAAGATCGAGGCCGGCATGATGCGCTTCGAACGCACCGTCTTCAGCATCGACGCGGCCCTGCAGCATCTCGGCGACCTGTGCGCGATCAAGGCCCGCGAACGCGGGATCGAACTGCTGTTCGACCTGTCGGCCGACGTCCCCGACCGGCTGATCGGCGATCCGCTGCGCCTCGGCCAGGTCCTGCTCAATCTGGTCGGCAACGCCGTCAAATTCACCGAACAAGGCGAGGTCACGGTCACCGTGACACTCGCCGAGAAACGCGATCACGACGTCCTGCTGCGCTTTGCAGTACGCGACACCGGCATCGGCATGAGCGAGGAACAACAGGCCCGGCTGTTCAGCGCCTTCTCCCAGGCCGACAGCTCGACCACCCGCAAATACGGCGGCACCGGCCTCGGCCTGTCGATCTGCAAACGCATCGTGGACCTGCTCGGCGGACAGATTTCGGTCACCAGCACGCCCGGCGAAGGCAGCTGCTTCACCTTCGAGCTGCCTTTCGAACCGGCCGGCAGCGAAGCCGACGAACCGCGCCGGCTGGGCATCCCGTCCGACCTGCGCACCCTGGTCATCGACGACAGCCCGGGCGCTCGCGAAGTGTTCGTCCACATGTTCGCCGCACTCGGCATCGAATGCCGGGTGGCGGCCAGTGGCGCCGAAGCCCTGGTCGAGATGGCCGCCGCCCGCCAGGCCGGCCGCCCTTACCAGTTGCTGTTGCTCGACTGGAAGATGCCGGGCATGGACGGCGTCGAACTGGTCGCCTCGATCCGCCAGGACGCACCCGGCGACGATGCGCCGGCGGTGATCATGACCACCGCGCACGACCACGACGAATTGCGCGACGCGCTGCATCCGCACAAGGTCAGCGCCATCCTCGGCAAGCCGGCGACGCCGTCCTGCCTGTTCGACAGCATCATGCTGGCCCTGCACCGGGCGCCGGGCGTGCCCGAAGCCCCGCGTGACGCCCAGGACAACAGCCGGCTGGCCGGACACCGCGTGCTGCTGGTCGAGGACAACGAAGTCAATCGCGAACTGGCCGAGGAAATGCTGGCCGGCTTCGGCCTGCGCGTCGCCACCGCAGCCAACGGCGCACTCGCCGTCGATGCCGTCCGCACCGGCCGCTTCGACCTGGTGCTGATGGATTGCCAGATGCCGGTGATGGACGGCTACGAGGCCACCCGGCGCATCCGCGAGGAGCTCGGCCGGAATGAACTGCCGATCATCGCCATGACCGCCAATGCCCTCGCCGCCGACCGGGAGCGCTGCCTGGCCTGCGGCATGAACGACCACATCGCCAAGCCGATTGACATCGCCAACCTGCGCAGCACACTGGACCACTGGCTGGGCCAGTTGCCGCCAGTCGCCGAGACCGAAACCGGCGTGCCGACGCCATTCGCCGACGACGAACATATCGACAGCGCCACCGCCATCGCCCGCCTGGGCGGCAACCAGGCCCTGCATACCCGCCTGCTCGGCCGCTTCGTCGAGGACCAGGGCAATTTCATCGGCCGCCTGCAGGCCGCCCGGGCGCGCGGCGCGGTCGACGAGATGATCCTGCTCGCCCACACCATGCGCGGGCTGGCCGGCAATATCGGCGCCGACAAGCTCGGCCGGCTGGCCGGCGAACTGGAACATGGCCTGCGGCAACAGCCGGCAGACGACGAACGCATGGCACAACTCTGCCAGGCCCTGAGCGTCGCCCTCGACGGCGTCCTCGCCACCATTGCCCGGCACACCGGCACGCCAATCCCGAAACCTGCCGCCGGAGCCGAACTCGACCCCGCCGAACTGGCCCGCCTGCGCGAACTGCTCAGGGACGACGACGCCAGCGCGGTTCAGGTCTTCGACGACCTGGCCGACGCCCTGCGCAACCGTCTCGATCTGCAGGCCATCGACGACCTGACACGGGCCATCGGCAGCTATGATTTCGAAGCCGCCATCACCCTCCTCGACACGCTTGTCGCAACACTCCCGCCCCGAGCGCAACAAACATGACTCCACTGCTACCCAAGCAAAGCATCCTGGTCGTCGACGACAGTCCGGAAAACATCACCATCCTCAGTGACGTGCTGTCCCACGACTACCGCATCCGCGTCGCCACCTCCGGCGAGAAGGCGTTGAAGATCGTCTATTCCGACGAACCGCCCGACCTGATCCTGCTCGACATCATGATGCCCGGCCTGTCCGGCCTGGAAATCTGCCGCCGGCTCAAGGCCAACCCCGACCGCCGCCGCATCCCGATCATCTTCGTCACCGCCATGAGCAGCACCGAGGACGAGCAGCGCGGCCTCGAACTGGGCGCCGTCGACTACATCACCAAGCCGATCAGCCCGCCCATCGTCAAAGCCCGCGTACGCACCCACCTGGCGCTCTACGACCAGTCGCGCGAACTCGAACGCATGGTCCGCCAGCGCACCGCCGAACTGATGACCACCCGCCAGCAGATCATCCGCCGCCTGGGCCGCGCCGCCGAATTCAAGGACAACGAGACCGGCAACCACGTGCTGCGCATGAGCCACTACGCCCGCCTGATCGCCGAAGCCCACGGCCTGGGCGACGAAGCCGCCAGCATCATCTTCAACACGGCGCCGATGCACGACATCGGCAAGATCGGCATTCCCGACGCGATCCTGCTCAAACCCGGCAAACTCAATGCCGAGGAATGGAAGATCATGCACCAGCACCCGATCATGGGAGCCGAAATCATCGGCAAGCACGACAACGAACTGCTCGAAACCGCCCGCATCATCGCCCTCTCCCACCACGAAAAATGGGACGGCAGCGGTTATCCGCGCCAGCTCAAGGGCGAGGAAATCCCGCTGGAAGGCCGCATCGTCGCCATCGCCGACGTTTTCGACGCCCTGGTCTCGGTCCGTCCGTACAAGCCGGCATTCGCGCTCGACGACGCGCTGCGCCTGATGGACGAGCAAACCGGCAAGCACTTCGATCCGGCGTTGATGGAAGCCTTTCGCAAGACGCTGCCGGAAATCCTGCGCATCCGGGAAATCTACGCCGACGAAAACGGCGCCCTCACCGATCTCGAATTCCAGATCCGCGAGATCTACGACCACCGGAACGATCCGGCCGGTTATCCGGGTGTCCTGACCAGCCAGAAGGAAGGCAACTGATCGGCTATTCCGGCTGGCGCGAGTCGATGCTCAGCGTCACCGGCCCGTCATTGACCAGCGAAACCTGCATGTCGGCGCCAAACACCCCGGTCGGCACCGGCTTGCCCAGCGCCGC
>DKNF01000068.1 GCA_002470165.1 Betaproteobacteria bacterium UBA7395
AGCCACTTCCGCTGGCAGATCCGCACCTTCTGGTTCGGCCTGCTCTGGGGCATCATCGGCGCCATCCTCTTCGTGGTCGCCATCGGCTGGGTCATCCTCGTCGCCAACGCCGTCTGGATCATCTACCGCATCGTCAAAGGCTGGCTGAACCTGAACGACGGGAAGCCGATGTATTGAGGGCTAACTAGCAGATAGAACAATATGCCCACAGATAAACAAAATTTGGGCGCATGGGGCGAACAACTTGTCGCAAAAAAATGCTGTTGCCCCGAATGAGGCTGCACCGGTTTTCGTACCAGTCTTAACTGGAAATTTCCGGCCATCCTTGCCCCCGAAAGGTGAACCTTGGTTGGCCGATTGTCGTCCTTCCGGCAGTTCGGCCATAATGGGCCACCTCCCGGAATCGAGACGATGGAAGCCCAGCGCAGCAATCCCGCCCTGCATCGCGTGCCCCGCTACATCCGCCAGCGTCGCTGGTGGCTGATCCCGCTGTTGCTGTGGATCGGCGGCAGCGCGCTGTATTTTCAGGGACACATGCACGACATGCGGCAGCAACTCACCGCTGTCGGCATTGAGGGCGCGCGCAACATGTTCCGCATGGTGGTGCTGACGCGTAACTGGAATTCCTCGCATGGCGGGGTCTATGTGCCGGTCACGCCGCAGATCCAGCCCAACCCCTACCTCGACCACCCGCGCCGCGACGTGACAACGACCGACGGGGTGGCGATGACGATGATCAATCCGGCCTACATGACCCGCCTGATCGGCGAGATGGCGGCGGCGGACGATTCGACCGTATTCCGCCTGACCAGCCTGAAACCGATCCGCCCGGCCAACCAGGCCGACCCCTGGGAGAGCCGCCAGCTGGAACGCTTCGAGCAAGGGGTGAGTGAAAGCTGGTCGGTGGAAAACGACGAAGGCGGCGGCCGGCAATTGCGTTACATGGCGCCGCTGGTGGTCAAGGAAAGCTGCCTGGCCTGCCATGCCGTGCAGGGCTACCGCGTCGGCGACATCCGGGGCGGCATCAGCGTGACTCAGGATTACACGCCGATCGATAGCGCGATCGCCCGGCATCGTGGGGAACTGATCAAGACCACGCTGGCCGCCTGCCTGCTGATCTCCCTGCTCGGCTGGGCGCTGCTGGAGCAGTTGCGCCGGCGCTGGATCGAACTGGCCGGCAAGATCGACGAGGTGGAATCGACCCACCGGCAACTGCTGCAATCGGAAAAGCTGGCGGCCATCGGCCAGTTGGCGGCAGGCGTCGCGCATGAAATCAACAATCCGGTCGGCTTCGTCAATTCCAACCTCGGCACGCTCGGCAAGTACGGCCAGCAGATGATCGACCTGCTCGACAAGTGCCGCAGGGGCGAAGCCGCCGAGGCCGATTTCGCAGCCTTCGACTACGACTACCTGCGTGGCGACCTGCCCGCCCTGCTGCAGGAATCGCGCGACGGACTCGAGCGCGTGCGGCGCATCGTCGCCGATCTCAAGGATTTCGCGCGCATCGACCAGAGCGACGCGGAGGACTTCGACCTCGACCGGGGGCTGGAGAGCACGCTCAACGTGGTCTGGAACGAACTGAAGTACAAGGCGACGGTGACCCGCGAATTCGGCAAACCGCCGCCCGTGCATTGCATCGGCGCGCAGATCAACCAGGTGGCGCTCAACCTCTTGGTCAATGCCGGCCAGGCGATTGTCGAGCACGGCACGATCACCGTGCGTAGCGGCTTCAACGACGAAACGGTGTGGTTCGAGGTGATCGATAGCGGCTGCGGCATGTCGGCCGAGGTGCTGCCGCACATTTTCGAGCCCTTCTATACGACCCGGCCGGCCGGCAAGGGAACCGGCCTGGGGCTGGCCCTGGCCTACGACATCGTGCGCAAGCACGGCGGTCGCATCGAGGTGGACAGCGAACTCGGCCGCGGCAGCCGCTTCCGCGTCACGCTGCCGCGAACCGACCGCGCCTGATCAGTCGAAGCGACGCAGCGACAGGCTGACCGACAACTGCGCGCCGAGCCAGCCGAGAATGCCGCCGGCGGCGCAGAGCGCGGCGATTTCCCGCACCCCCGGCGCATGCAGCACGAAACTGCCGCCGTACAGCGCGGCCAGTTCGCCGACCGGACCGGCTAGCAGATGCAGGGCGGCGAATATCAGGCCGCTGGCCACCAGCCCGCCAAGCACGCCCTGCAGCGCGCCGAAATAATGGAAGGGGCGACGGATGAAGCTGTCGGTGGCACCAATCATCCGCGCCACTTCGATTTCGGCGGCCTGGGCCAGCACCTGCAGGCGGATGGTGTTGAAGGTCACCGCCACCAGACCGGCGCCGAACAGGCCGGCGAGCATCAGCACGGTCAGCTTGCCGAGCCGCAGGAAGGCGTCGAAGCGCTTGACCCAGGCCGAATCGAGCTGGGCATGCGCCACCTTCGGCCAGCTGGCGAGCTCCTGACGCAGTACGTCGAGGGCTTCCGGCGAGGCGTCGGCAGGCTCGACGATGAAGGCGTCGGGCAGCGGATTACGCGGCAGGCTGGCAACGATTTCGGCCATTTCCTCGCTTTTCTGCAGGCGCTTGAGCGCTTCGTCGCGCGGTACGAAGGTGAAACGGATGCCGGGCAGGGTCTGCAGGCGGCTTTCGATTTCGGCGATGTCCTTGCGCGCCGCGCCGACTTCCATGAAGACGCTGATTTCCTGGACGCCGGAGGCGCTACGGCCGAGTTCGCGCAGATTATCGAGAACGACGTAGCCGAAGGCCGGCAGGGTCAGCGCGATGCCGATGGCGAGCAGCGACAGCAGGGTGTTGAACGGTGCCGCCAGCAGGCGGCGCACCGACAGCGCCAAGGCGGCGCGATGTTGTGACAGCCAGCGTCTCATACCACCCTCCCGTGATCGAGGCGCAGCGCGTTGCCCTGGCAATGCTGAATCCACGACTGATCGTGGGTGGCGACGACGATGGTCACGCCGACCCGGTGGAAATCGGCGAACAGCGTGCGGATGTCCTGCGCCGATGCGCTGTCGAGATTGGCCGTGGGCTCGTCGGCGAGCAGCACGGTCGGCCGGTTGACCACGGCGCGGGCGATGGCCAGACGCTGTTGCTCACCGCCGGAGAGGGCAATCGGGTTGGCTTTTTCGCGCGCCAGCAGGCCGACCTTGTCGAGCGCCGCCTGCGCCCGGCGAACGGCCTCGCGGTGCGGCAAGCCGACGATCTGCAGCGGCAGCATCACGTTGTCGAGGGCGCTGCGGTCGAACAGCAGTTTCTGGTCCTGGAAGATCATGCCGAAATGGCGGCGCACGTAAGGAATGGCGCTACGGCGCAGGGCCGAGAGATTCTGCCCGTTGACCACCAGGCTGCCGGAAGTCGGCCGCTCGATCGAGGCGATCAGCTTGACCAGCGTGGTCTTGCCGGCGCCGGAATGGCCGGTGATCAGCACCATTTCGCCGGCACCGATCTGGAAGCTGACCCCGGACAGGGCTTCGAAGCCGCCGGGATAGCGTTTGGTCAGGCTGTTGGCAACGATCATTGGTCGAACAGGGCATCCACGAAATCGCGCGCCGAGAACGGACGCAGGTCGTCGATCTGCTCGCCGACACCGATGAAGCGGATCGGCTTCGGGCACTGGCGGGCAATCGCCGCAACGACGCCACCCTTGGCGGTGCCGTCGAGCTTGGTCAGGACCAGGCCGGTGACGTTGATCGCCTTGTCGAAGGCCTTGACCTGCTGCAGCGCGTTCTGGCCGATGTTGGCGTCGAGCACCAGCAGGGTTTCGTGCGGGCCTTCCGGCTCGACCTTCTGGATGACGCGGCGAACCTTGGCGATTTCGTCCATCAGGTGCAGTTGCGTCGGCAGGCGACCGGCCGTGTCGGCCAGTACGACATCGATGCCGCGGGCCTTGGCGGCGGAAATGGCGTCGAAGATGACGGCCGCTGGATCGCCCGATTCCTGGGCGATGACGGTGACGTTGTTGCGTTCGCCCCAGGTCTGCAACTGCTCGCGAGCGGCAGCGCGGAAGGTGTCGCCGGCGGCCAGCAGCACGCTCTTGCCCTGGCTCTGGAAATACTTGGCCAGCTTGCCGATCGAGGTCGTCTTGCCGGCGCCGTTCACCCCGGCGATCATGATCACGTAGGGTTTGTGGGTACTCACATCGAGCGCCTGTTCGAGCGGCGCGAGAATCGTGTAAAGCGCATCCGACAGGGCCTGCTGGATGGCCTCCGGGGTTTCCAGCTTGTCGCGCTTGGCCGCCTTCTTGAGTTCGTCGAGCAGGTGGGTGGTCGCCTCGATGCCGACGTCGGAGGTCAGCAGCAGGGTTTCCAGCTCCTCGAGCAGTTCGTCGTCGACCTTGCCGCGCGAGAAGATGGACTTGAGCTTGCCGCCCCACTGGGCGCGGGTCCGGGCCAGGCCCTTGAACAGGCGTTCGCGCCAGGAAGCCGGGGCCGGGGTTTCGGTCGTGGCGTCGGGCTGGGCGGCCGACGTGGATTTCTTCAGGAAACTGAACATGGATGTTAAGGTCTCAGGCCTTGCTGACAGGCGGACGCTCAGTCGTTAAGATGCCGTCCGGATCGATGCAGAAACAGCCCTGGATTCTAGCAGAAAGCCCCCACTTCCCATGATCATGCGACACCTGCTTCCCGTTTTGCTGGCCCCCTGGCTGCTCTCCGCCGCCCTCGCCAACCCCTACGAAACCACGCTCGACAACGGCCTCAAGGTCATCGTCAAGGAAGACCGGCGCGCACCGACGGCGGTGCACATGGTCTGGTACCGGGTCGGCAGCATGGACGAGGTCGATGGCACCTCCGGCGTCGCCCACGTGCTCGAACACATGATGTTCAAGGGCACGCCGACAGTCGGCCCGGGCGAGTTCAACAAGCGCGTGGCCGCCGCCGGCGGACGCGACAACGCCTTCACCAGCCGCGACTACACGGCCTATTTCCAGCAGATTCCACGCGAAAGGCTGGCCGAGATGATGGCCCTGGAAGCCGACCGCATGCGCCACCTGACCGTCGACCCCAAGGAATTCGCTCAGGAGATCAAGGTGGTCATGGAAGAGCGCCGCATGCGCACCGACGACGACCCGCAGGCCAAGCTGTTCGAGCAGATGAACGCGGTCGCCTACCAGGCCCACCCGTATCGCCGGCCGATCATCGGCTGGATGAACGACCTGGAAAACATGACCGCCGAAGACGCCCGCGCCTGGTACGACACCTGGTACGTGCCCAACAACGCGTATGTCGTCGTCTCCGGCGACGTCGACCATCAGGAAGTCTTCGCCCTGGCCCGTGAGCACTACGGCGCCCTGGCGGCCCGCCCGCTGCCGGCGCGCAAGGCGCAGGTCGAGCCGCGCCAGGAAGGCACGCGCCAGTTGACGACCAAGGGACCGGCCGAACTGCCGGTGCTGATCATGGGCTACAAGGCGCCGATCCTGCGCAACCCGACGACCGACCGCGATCCCTACGCGCTGGAAATCCTCGGCGGCATCCTCGACGGCCACGACGCCGCCCGCTTCAACCGCAAGCTGGTGCGCGAGGACAAGCTGGCCATTTCGGCTGGTGTCAGCTACGACAGCACGGCGCGCGGCCCGGGCATGATCTACCTCTACGGCAGCCCGTCGGAAGGGCGCACGGTCGCCGAACTGGAAGCCGCACTGCGCGCCGAGATCACCCGCATCCAGCAGGAAGGCGTCAGCGAGGCGGAACTGAAGCGGACCAAGGCGCAACTCGTCGCCGGTCAGGTATACAAGCTGGATTCGGTGTTCGGCCAGGCCATGGAAATCGGCCAGATGGAAGCCATCGGCCTGTCGTGGAAGGACGTGGACATCATGATCGACCGACTGCAGCAGGTCACCGCCGCCGACGTGCAGGCGGCTGCGAAAAAATATTTCGACGACGACGCGCTGACCATCGGCATCCTCGACCCGCAACCGCTCGCCGGCCAGCCGCGCCGCCAGCGCGTCCCCACCCGTCACTGAGGGAATCCGCCATGAAACGACTGCTCACCGCAGCCATCACCTTCCTTGCCGCCCAGACGACGCTGGCTGGCGTTGCCATTGAACACTGGACGACAACCAACGGCACCCGCGTCTACTTCTCGGCCGCACCGGCGCTGCCCATGCTCGACGTGCAGATCGACTTCGCCGCCGGCTCGATGTTCGATCCGGCCGACAAGGCCGGGCTGGCCGCGTTGACCCGTGGCATCCTCGACCTCGGGGCCGGCGAACGCGACGAAACGGCGATCGCCGAGCAGCTGGCCGACCTCGGCGCCCGCCTCA
>DKNF01000070.1 GCA_002470165.1 Betaproteobacteria bacterium UBA7395
GCCACGTCGGCCTGGCCGAACTCGCCGTTGATTTCCTCAAGGTCGAAAATCTTGTCGTAGGGCACGCCGGCCTCGGCCAGCAGCACGTTCATGTGGCCCGGCATGCGCCCGGCGACCGGGTGGATGGCGAACTTCACCTCGACGCCCGCTTCTTCGAGAATCTCGGTCATTTCCCAGATCTTGTGCTGGGCATGCGCGACCGCCATGCCGTAGCCGGGAACGATGATCACCTTGCCGGCGTAACGCATCATCGCCGCCGCATCGAGCGCCGACAATTCCTTCATCGTGCCGTCGATGGCCTCGCCGCCACCGCTGGCCGCCAGCGGGGTGAACAGGATGTTCGACAGCGGCCGGTTCATCGCCTTGGCCATCAGTTGCGTGAGCAGCGTGCCGGCGGCGCCGACGACGATGCCGGCGATGATCAGCGCCGGGTTGCCCAGGACGTAGCCTTCGAAACCGACGGCCAGGCCGGTGAAGGCATTGAACAGCGAGATCACCACCGGCATGTCGGCGCCGCCGATCGGCAGGGTGACGATCAGCCCGAGCACCAGTGCGACAAAGAAGAACGCGATCACCAGTTCCGGCTGTTGCGGGGCCAGGGCGATGACGGCCAGGCCGAGACCGACGGCGACCAGTGCCAGCACCACGTTGACCGCATTCTGCACCGGCAGGCGGTAGGCCTTCTTCAGGATGCCCTGCAGCTTGGCCCAGGCGACGCACGAGCCGGTAAACGACACCGCGCCGATCAGTGCGCCGAGCACCGCCAACGTCGTCGCCACCAGGCCGTGCATTTCGCCCTTGGCGAATTCGACGGCGGCGATGGCCGCGGCCGCACCGCCGCCCATCCCGTTGTAGATGGCGACCATCTGCGGCATGTCGGTCATCTTGACCTTTTGCGCTGAAATCCAGGCGGCACCGCCGCCGACGACCAGCGCCAGGGCCATCAGACCGAGGTTCTGCAGACCGGGGATGAGGAAGGTGGCGGCGATCGCCAGCAGCATGCCGTAACCGGCGATGACGATGCCGCGCCGGGCCGAGGTCGGCGAACTCATGCCCTTGAGGCCGAAGATGAACAGCAGGGCGCCGGCGAACCAGGCGCCCTGGACGTAGAGCGGGGCGGTCATTGGCCGTTCTCCTTCTTCTTGAACATGGCCAGCATGCGTTCGGTGACGACGTAGCCGCCGGCCGCGTTGGCGGCGCCCAGGGCGACGGCGAAGAAACCGATGGCCTGCTGCAGCGGTGTCTCGGCCATGCCGAGGACGAGCATGGCACCGACGACGACCACGCCGTGGATGAAGTTGGAGCCGGACATCAGCGGCGTGTGCAGGATCACCGGGACCTTGGCGATGATCTCGTAGCCGGTGAAGGCGGCGAGCATGAAGATGTAGAGTGCGAGCAATCCGTCCATCAGGCGTCTCCCAGGATTTGTCTGACTGCGGCGTGGACGGTGGCGCCGTCGCGGCACAGCACGGTGCCGGCGACCACTTCGTCGTCCCAGTCGATGCGCAGTTCGCCGTCCTTGATCCACGGCGAGAGGAAGTTGTAGAGATTCTTGGCGTACAGCTCGGAGGCGTGCGTCGGCATGCGCGACGGCAGGTTGAGCGGGCCGTGGATGTTCACGTCGTTGGCGACGACGTGTTCGCCCGGCTGCGTCAGTTCGCAGTTGCCGCCCGATTCGGCGGCCATGTCGACGATGATGGCGCCGTACTTCATGCGCCCGACCATGTCGCGGGTGATGATCACCGGCGCCCGCTTGCCCGGAATGGCGGCGGTGCTGATGACCACGTCGGCGGCGGCGATGGCCTTGGTCAGCCGTTCGGCCTGGGCGGCCTTTTCCTCGGCCGTCAGTTCGCGCGCATAGCCGCCGCTGCCGTCGGCGGAAACGCCGGTATCGACGAACTTGGCGCCGAGCGATTCGATCTGCTCCTTGGCGGCGGCACGGACGTCGTAGGCTTCGACCATGGCACCGAGGCGCTTGCAGGTGGCGATCGCCTGCAGGCCGGCGACGCCGGCGCCGATGACGAGCACGCGCGCCGGGCGGATGGTGCCGGCGGCGGTGGTCAGCATCGGGAAGAACTTGGTGCACCGGGCGGCGGCGATCAGCCCGCACTGGTAGCCC
The DNA here is from genome assembly GCA_002470165.1 of Betaproteobacteria bacterium UBA7395. Taxonomy (GTDB): domain Bacteria; phylum Pseudomonadota; class Gammaproteobacteria; order Burkholderiales; family Rhodocyclaceae; genus Azonexus. The sequence continues at coordinate 2,120 of DKNF01000070.1, forward strand.
GAGCAGGCGCCCTGGCTGGACAGCGCGTCCATGCTCTGGGCGCGCGAGATGCGCGGCAGCAGTTCGAGGGCGAAGGCGGTGATCTTGCGGGCGTTCAACGCGGCCAGCCGCTCGCGGCTCTCGAAGGGTTTGAGCAGGCCGATCAGCATTGCGCCGTCCGGCATGGCGGCGATTTCGTCCAGGCTCGGCGGCGTCACCCGCAGGATCAGGTCGGCGTTGGCGTAGGCTTCGGGCAGGCCGGGGGCGAAATCGACCTCGGCATAGTCGGTGTCGAGGAAATGGCTTTGCGCACCGGCGCTCTGCTCCATCCGCAATCGCGCGCCGAGCGCGGAAAACTTCTTGGCCGTTTCAGGAACCAGTGCCGTCCGGCATTCGCCTTCAGCACGTTCCCGAGCCAGCGCCAGGGTCAGCGGCATGCTCGCTCTCCTTATCATGAGTCATTGCTGGGTTAATTTTTCCCGACAAAGATAAGGGCTTTGTTACTCCTGAAATAGTCAGGATTGCTGAAGCCACGGATCAGCGATTGCTTATGAATGAATGCAGCCCGGTTCAGGCCTCGTTGTTGACGGTCGGCCGGCTGTGGATGAAGCGCAGTTCCTCCGGGTAGGGGAAGAAATCCTCGACCTGCCCGGCCCGGATGTTTTCCTGGGTTTTCTGCCAGAAGGCCGGGGTGAGCAGATCCTTGTGGTGTTTCATGAACAGCTTGCGCACCTGTGGCGAGCCGAGCAGGAAGGTGGCGAATTCCTCGGGGAAAACGTCGTTGCGCGCCACCGGGTACCAGACCTCGCCCGACATTTCCGTCTCGAAATCCGGGGCCGGCGGAATCTTGCGGAAGTTGATGTCAGTCATGTACTCGATTTCGTCGTAATCGTAGAAGACGACGCGGCCGTAGCGGGTGACGCCGAAATTCTTCCACAGCATGTCGCCGGGGAAGATGTTGGCCTGCGCCAGTTCGCGGATGGCGCTGCCGTATTCCTTGATCGCGTGCTCCAGGCCGTCGAGGTCGTTGGCCTTGTCCATGCGGTCGAGGTGGATGTTCAAGGGCTCCATCCGGCGCTCGATGTACAGGTGCTTGATGATCAGCTGTTCGCCGTCGATCTCGTAGCAACTGGGGGCAAGGCGTTCGAGTTCGTCGAGGATTTCGTCGTTGAAGCGGGCCAGCGGGAAGAGCACGTTGGAGAACTCCAGCGTGTCGGCCATCCGCCCGACGCGGTCGACCTGCTTGACCATCATGAACTTCCGCTTGACCGTGGCGCGGTCCATTTCTTTGGAACTGCCGAACACGTCCTTGATGATCTTGAACACGTAGGGGTAGGAGGGCAGCGTGAACACCAGCATGACCAGGCCGCGGATGCCGGGCGCCATGACGAACTTGTCCTGCGAATGGTGCAGGTGATAGATGAAGTCGCGGAAGAACATCGTCTTCCCCTGCTTGCCCAGGCCGAGCATGATGTAGATCTCGGAGCGCGGCTTGTTCGGCATGATGGCGCGCAGGAACTGGACGTAGCCGGACGGGACTTCCATGTCCACCATGAAATAGGCGCGTGACAGCGAGAACAGCAGGCCGATGCGCCAGCCGTCGAGCAGGATGGTGTCGAGGTAGAGCTTGCCGTCGTTGTCGTGCAGGACAGGAATGGCGAAGGGGTACTCGACGGCGCCGTTGATCGCCTTGCCGATGATGTAAGCCGCCTTGTTGCGGTAGAAGGCCGAACCGAGTACCTGGATCTGAAAATTGACCTCGCGTCCGGGCATGTGTTTCAGGGCGCGGCGGATGGCGTGATAGACGTAATTGACGTCGCGCTCCAGGTCGGCGAACGGGCGCTGCCAATGGAAGTCGCCGACGATCTGGCGGATGGCGCCGCGCAGGCCGTCGGCTTCGGCGTAATAGCTGCGGTAGGTCGGCGCTTCGTCAGCCTCCAGGTTCTCGGTCGAGATGCTCGGGCGGACGAACAAAAAGTCGTTGTGGAAATAGGTCCGGTGCAGGATCTTGGTCGTCACCGAATTGAAGAAGGTCTCGGCCAGTTCCGGCTGCTTGTGGTTGAGCAGCAGGCCGATGTAGAGCAGCTTGACCTGTTGCCAGGTGGCGTCGTCGAGGTGCTCGGCGTCGAACTCGGTGCGCAGGCGTTCGACGCATTCGTCCACCCGGTCGTCGTAGAAGCGGATGCGCTCCCGGACTGCCCGATGCACGCCTTGCCAGTCGCCCTTTTCGAAGCGGGTCTTGGCCTCGCGGCAGGTCTGGCGGAACAGCGTGTAATGGCGGTTGAAGCCCTGGATCAGCGCCAGTGCGATATGGTGGGCATTGGTGCCGTACAGTCCGACCGAAATCTTCATTGTTCTGTCTCCCGCTGCTGGCGGGGATTCTAGCATCGCGCCCGGGGTCTTTCGGGAGGCTCCGCACTGTGAAACAGCGTTTCATCGGTTGACCTGAACGGCGCCGTTGCGGATACTCCTGAGGCTTTGTAAGCACCGCGCAAGGGTGTCGGCGTATTGTCGACTTACATATCAAAACCATCCACCAAGGGGTTAGCATGTCCGCAGGCAAGTCCAAGATCATCTACACGCTCACCGACGAGGCGCCGCTGCTGGCGACTTGTGCCTTTTTGCCGATCATCCGCACTTTCACCGGGCCGGCTGGCATCGAGATCGAGAAGGCCGATATTTCGGTTTCCGCCCGCGTGATCGCCGAATTCTCCGAATTCCTCAGTGAAGAACAGCGGCTGCCCAACACCCTGGCCGAACTCGGCAAGAAGTGCCTGGAACCCGATACCAACATCATCAAGCTGCCGAACATCTCCGCTTCGGTGGCCCAGCTCAAGGCTTGCGTCAAGGAACTGCAGGACAAGGGCTACGCCATCCCCGACTATCCGGAAAATCCGACCACCGACGAAGAAAAGGCGCTCAAGGCCCGCTTCGGCAAGTGCCTCGGTTCGGCCGTCAATCCGGTGCTGCGCGAAGGCAACTCGGATCGCCGCGCCCCCGGTGCCGTCAAGAATTACGCCAAGAAGCATCCGCATTCGATGGGCGAGTGGAAGCAGTGGTCGCAGACCCACGTCTCGCACATGCATGCCGGTGACTTCTACCACGGCGAAAAGTCGATGACCCTGGACAAGGCCCGCGAAGTCCGCATGGAACTGATCGGCAAGGGCGGCAAGGTCACCGTGCTCAAGCCCAAGGTTGCCCTGCAGGCCGGTGAGATCATCGATTCGATGTTCATGAGCAAGAAGGCGTTGTGCGACTTCTACGAGAAGGAACTGGAGGACTGCCGCCAGGCCGGCATCCTGTTCTCGCTGCACGTGAAGGCGACGATGATGAAGGTCTCGCACCCCATCGTTTTCGGCCACTGCGTCAAGATCTACTACAAGGAAGCCTTCGAGAAGCACGCCAAGACCTTCGAGGAACTGGGCATCAACGTCAATAACGGCATGGTCGATCTGTACGAGAAGATCAAGACCCTGCCGGAGTCGAAGCGCGACGAGATCATCCGCGACCTGCATGCCTGCCAGGAACACCGTCCGCGTCTGGCCATGGTCGATTCGGCCAAGGGCATCACCAACTTCCATTCGCCGAACGACATCATCGTCGACGCCTCGATGCCGGCCATGATCCGTGCCGGTGGCAAGATGTGGGGCGCCGACGGCAAGCAGTACGACGCCAAGGCAGTCATGCCGGAATCGACCTTTGCCCGCATCTACCAGGAGATGATCAACTTCTGCAAATGGCACGGCAACTTCGATCCCAAGACCATGGGCACGGTCCCGAACGTCGGCCTGATGGCCCAGCAGGCCGAGGAATACGGCTCGCATGACAAGACCTTCGAAATCGCCGAAGACGGCATCGCCAACATCGTCGATAACGCCACCGGCGAAGTCCTGCTGACGCAGAACGTCGAGCAGGGCGACATCTGGCGCATGTGCCAGGTCAAGGATGCGCCGATCCGCGACTGGGTCAAGCTGGCCGTCACCCGCGCCCGCAATTCCGGCATGCCGGCCGTGTTCTGGCTGGACCCGTACCGTCCGCACGAGAACGAACTGATCAAGAAGGTCGAGACTTACCTCAAGGATCACGACACCACCGGTCTCGAAATCAAGATCATGAGCCAGGTCCGCGCCATGCGCTTCACGCTTGAGCGTGTTGCCCGCGGTCTCGACACCATCTCGGTGACCGGCAACATCCTGCGCGACTACCTCACCGACCTGTTCCCGATCATGGAACTGGGCACCTCGGCCAAGATGCTGTCCATCGTCCCGCTGATGAACGGCGGCGGCATGTACGAAACCGGTGCCGGCGGCTCTGCCCCGAAGCACGTCCAGCAGCTGACGCAGGAAAACCACCTGCGCTGGGATTCGCTGGGCGAATTCCTGGCCCTGGCCGTCTCGCTGGAAGAACTCGGCATCAAGGAAGGCAACGCCCGCGCCAAGCTGCTGGCCAAGACGCTCGATGCCGCCACCGGCAAGCTGCTTGACAACAACAAGTCGCCGTCGCCGAAGACCGGCGAGCTCGACAACCGTGGTTCGCAGTTCTACCTGGCCATGTATTGGGCGCAGGAACTGGCAGCGCAGAAGGAAGATGCCGAACTGGCCGCCCACTTCGCCAAGCTGGCCAAGACCCTGGCCGACAACGAGGCGATCATCGTTGCCGAACTGAAGACGGTGCAGGGTAAGCCGGTCGATATCGGCGGCTACTACAAGGCCGATTCGGAAAAGTGCAAGGCAGTCATGCGTCCGAGCCCGACGCTGAATGCCGCGCTGAAGAGCATGCGCGCTGCCTGAACACCGGCAGGCGATTGAAGCGGAAAGCGAAGGCTGCGGCCTTCGCTTTTTTTTGCCCGTCGTGCGGGCTGACACCTTTCCTGCTTTGTTCCATAATGGCCCGCACTGCCGGTTCGCGGAGACCTCCGGACCGGCAAGCGGCCACCACGGCCGTTTTCATAACAACGCAAGGAGATGCCCATGACTTCTCACCTCAAGGTTCCGCAAGGGGGGGCGAAAATCGTTCCCGGGCAACCGACGCCGGACAATCCGATCATCCCGTTCATCGAAGGCGACGGTATCGGCATCGACATTACGCCGGTGATGATCAAGGTCATCGATGCGGCGGTCGACAAGGCCTACGGCGGCAAGAAGAAAATCCACTGGATGGAAGTGTATGCCGGCGAGAAATCGACGCGGCTGTACGGGCCGGACGAATGGCTGCCCAAGGAAACCTTCGACGCCCTGAAGGAATACTCGGTGTCGATCAAGGGGCCGATGACGACCCCGGTCGGTGGCGGCATCCGCTCGCTGAACGTGGCCCTGCGCCAGGAACTGGACCTCTACCAGTGTGTGCGCCCGGTGCGCTACTTCAAGGGCGTGCCCAGCCCGTTGAAACATCCCGAGCTGACCGACATGGTCATCTTCCGCGAGAACACCGAGGACATCTACGCTGGTGTCGAATGGGCCGCCGGCTCTGAGGGCGTGAAGAAGGTGGTCGATTTCCTGGTCAAGGAAATGGGCGTCCGCAAAATCCGTTTCCCGGAAAGCTCGGGTATCGGCATCAAGCCGGTGTCGGTCGACGGCACCCAGCGCCTGGTGCGCGCCGCCATCCAGTACGCGATTGCCAACGACCGCAAGTCGGTGACCATCGTGCACAAGGGCAACATCATGAAGTTCACCGAAGGCCTGTTCCGCGATGTCGCCTACAAGCTGGCGCAAGAGGAATTCGGGGCCGAGCCGATCGACGGCGGTCCGTGGTGCAAGGTGAAGAACCCGAATACCGGTCGCGAGATCGTGATCAAGGACTCGATCGCCGACGCTTTCCTGCAGCAGATCCTGCTGCGTCCGGCCGAGTACGACGTGATCGCCACCACCAACCTCAACGGCGATTACATCTCCGACGCGCTGGCTGCCCAGGTTGGCGGCATCGGCATTGCGCCGGGGGCCAACATCTCGGACAAGTACGCCTGTTTCGAGGCGACCCACGGCACGGCACCCAAGTATGCCGGTCTCGACAAGGTCAATCCGGGCTCGCTGATCCTGTCGGCCGAGATGATGTTGCGTCACCTCGGCTGGAAGGAAGCCGCAGACCTGGTCATCAAGGCCATGGAGGCCGCCATCGGCGACAAGAAGGTCACCTACGATTTCGCCCGCCTGATGGATGGGGCCGACGAACTGTCGTGCTCGGAGTTCGGCGATGCGATGATCGCCCGGATGTAAATTCAACAATCTTTCGAGGAATAGCCATGAACAAGATCATCACCCTGGGTTTGTCCTGCCTTTTTGCCAGCACGCTGGCGGTTGCCGCGCCGGTGGATTGCGAAGCGCAGGCCGTGAGCAAGGACGGCAAGCCGCTGGCCGGCGCCGCCAAGACCGCGTCGATCAAGAAGTGCGAGCGCGAGAACAAGGGCGCCGCGTGCGAGGCCCGTGCCATCGACAAGAACGGCAAGCCGCTGGCCGGTGCCGCCAAGGCCGCCTTCATCAAGAAGTGCGAAGCCGGGAACTGAGTCTGCCGCCCTCGTTTTTGTGTCGCAGTCTCAACCTATTGCCGTATTTGATTCCGGCCTCGGCGGTTTGACCGTGTTGCGCGCCTTGCGCGCGCGGTTGCCGCACGAGGATTTTTTCTACTTTGCCGATACCCGCTTCCTGCCTTACGGGGACCGGCCCGAGGCCTTCCTGCGCGAACGCGGGGTGAGCATTGCCGAAGCCTTGCGTCGCCGGGGTGCCAAAGCCCTGGTGGTTGCCTGCAATACGGCCACGGCCGCTGCCGCGGAAGCGATCCGGGCGGCAGTCACGGGGCCGGTCGTGGCACTCGAGCCGGGGGTCAAGCCGGCGGTGGCGCTCAGCGGCAACAAGTGCATCGGCGTCCTGGCGACCACGCGGACGCTGGCCAGCGAACGTTTCCAGCGTCTGGTCGGGACGCATGCCGCCGGTGCCCGGGTGATCGCCCAGCCCTGCCCGGGGCTGGCCGAGGCCATCGAAACCGAGGGGCCCGAAGGGGCGGGCGTGACGGCCTTGCTCGATACCTTTGTCGCGCCGCTGGCAGCGGCTTCGGTGGATGTGGTGGTGCTCGGCTGCACGCATTATCCCTGGGTCGCCGAAGCCATCCGCCAACGTCTGCCGGCGGGCACGCAACTGCTCGATACCGGCGAAGCGGTTGCCCGCCAACTTGAACGCCTGCTGCTGGCCGGCGGCTTGCAAGGCGGCGGCCAGGGGCAACTGACGGTGACCACCAGCGGTTCGCCGGCCAGTGTCCATGCCACCGTCGACCGTTTGTGGGGCGAACATCTCTCGGTCACGCACTGGGAGCCGGAACATGCCTGAGAGCCAGAAGCCGCTGGCCGGACTCAAGGTGGTCGAACTCGGCACCCTGATCGCCGGGCCGTTCTGCACGCGGATCATGGCCGAATTCGGCGCCGAGGTGATCAAGGTCGAAGCGCCTGGCGGTGGCGATCCGCTGCGCAAATGGCGCAAGCTGTACGAAGGTACGTCCTTGTGGTGGTACGTCCAGGCGCGCAACAAGAAATCGGTGACGGCCAATCTCAAGCATCCGGACGGGCGCGAGTTCGTCCGCCGGTTGATCGCCGGGGCCGACATTGTGGTCGAGAATTTCCGTCCCGGCGTGCTGGAAAAGCTCGGCCTGGGCTGGGAACAGCTCAAGGCCGATAACCCCGGCCTGGTCATGGTCCGCCTGTCCGGCTTCGGCCAGACCGGGCCGTACAAGGATCAGCCGGGTTTCGGCGCGGTTGGCGAATCGATGGGCGGTTTGCGCTACATCACCGGTTTTCCCGACCGGCCGCCGGTGCGTACCGGAATTTCCATCGGCGATTCGATTGCCGCCCTATGGGGGGCGATCGGTGCCTTGATGGCGCTACGTCACCGGGAAGTCAATGGCGGTGCCGGCCAGGTCGTCGATGTGGCGCTGTACGAGGCGGTTTTCGCGATGATGGAGTCGCTGGTGCCGGAATACGATGTGTTCGGTTTCGTGCGCGAACGGACCGGCAACATCATGCCCGGCATCACGCCGTCGAACACGCATACGACGCGTGACGGCAAGCATGTCACCATCGGTGCCAATGGCGATGCGATCTTCCGTCGCTTCATGCAGGCCATCGGTCGTCACGATCTGGCCGACGATCCCGGGCTCGCCGACAACGCCGGTCGCGATGCCCGGCGCGACGAAATCTACGCGCTGATCGACGCCTGGTGTGCCGGCCACGATGAAGCCGAGGTGCTGGCCCTGCTCGAACAGGCCGGCGTGCCCGCGTCGCGTGTCTATTCGGCGGTCGACATGTTTGCCGACCCGCAATTCATCGCCCGGCAGATGTTCCAGACGGCGACCTTGCCCGATGGCAAGCCCTTCCGCATGCCGGGCATCGTTCCCGCCCTGTCGGATACGCCGGGCAGCACCGAGTGGATCGGGCCGGAGCTCGGCGAGCACACCGATGCGGTACTCGCCGGGTTAGGCTACGACGCGGCGCACATCGCCAGGATGCGCGCCGAGGGGGCGGTCTAGACCTTGAAACGGCTGATCAGCTGCTTGAGATTGACGGCGATTTCCTGCAGTTGATGCGCGGTGCTGGCGGTGCCGCGTATGGTCTGGGTGGTTTCCTCGACCATGTTGGCAATCTGCTCGACCCGCTGGGCGATCGAGGTGCTGGCGCTACTTTGTTCCTTGGTCGCATCGGCCACTTCGCCGATGCGTTCGAGGGTGCGCCGGGCGCCGTCTTCGATGGCGCGCAGGGATTCCGACGCCGACGACGCCAGGGCAACCCCCTGTTGGACTTCCGGCAGGGCCGCGTTCATGGCTTCGACGGCGCCAACCGTATCGCCCTGGATGCCGACGATCATCTGCTCGATTTCGGTGGTTGCCAGCGATGTCCGTTCGGCCAGCTTGCGCACCTCGTCGGCGACGACGGCGAA
>DKNF01000191.1 GCA_002470165.1 Betaproteobacteria bacterium UBA7395
CGCCGCGCAGCCGGCCGGCCAGACGCACGGCCAGCCAGGCAATGCCCCAGAACAAGGCCAGCGCCCCGACAAAACCGCCCACCGCCAGCAAGCCCAGGCGCAAATCGCCGGCCGCACGCACGATCAGCACGGCCAGCAGCAGGAAACCGAACAGGTAACCGATGACCGCCAGTGGTGCCGGCGGCCCCAGTTCCCGGCGCAGCACCCGCAGGGTCGGCACCCGCGCCAGTTGCAACAATGGCGGCACGGCGAAACCGAACAGCAGCACGGCGGCAACCAGCAGGCCTTCAAGTACCGGGCCGCTGCCGGGCATCGGCAACTGCGCGCCGAGCAGGCCGCTCATTGCCGAAACCAGCGCGAAATGGGCGGCAAAGCCGAGCAACACGCCAAGCAAGGTGGCCAGCAGCGTCATCATCAGAAAACCCAGCACGTGCAGGCGCAGCAGCCCGCCCTGGGTCGTTCCCAGGCAACGCAGCACGGCACAGGCATCGAGATGGCGCTGCATGTAGCGGCGCGCCGCCAGGGCCACGGCGATCGCTGACAGGATCACCGTCAGCAAGGTCGCCAGACCGAGGAAACGCTGCGCCTTGTCGAGCGCATTGCGCACTTCCGGGCGGGCATCGGCGATTCCTTCCAGACGCTGGCCGCGATCCAGCCGGCTTTCGGCCCACTCGCGCCAGCCGGCCAGCGCCGGATCGCTGCCGGCGAGCAGCAGCCGGTAACGGACGCGGGCGCCGAACTGGATCAGTCCGCTGGCCGGCACGTCGTCGATATGCATCATCAAGCGCGGCGCCACCGAAAACAGGTTGAAGCTGCGATCCGGCTCCTGGGTCAGCACCCCAGCCGCCGGCAACTGCAATTCGCCGACCCCGACCTTCGCCCCCGGCGTCAGCGCCAGCAGGCCGAACAGGCGGGCATCGCCCCAGACGCTGCCGGCGGATGGCCCGCCGGCCACCGCCTGATCTTCGCCATCGACCTGAGCAGCCAGACGCAACTGCCCGCGCAAGGGATAGGCGCTGCCGACCGCCTTGATTTCGACCAGTTGCGCCCGCCCTTCGGCGAAAACCATGCTTGGGAAAACCAGCGTGCGCACGGCGCGCAGGCCGCGCGCCTGGGCTTCACGAACGAATGCCTCGTCGATCGGCTGATCGGCGACCAGCACCAGATCGGCGCCGAGCATCTGGCGCGCTTCCAGTTCCAGGGTGCGGCCGACCCGGTCGGCCAGGAAACCGACCGCCGACACGGCGGCAACGGCGATGCACAGGGCGACGAACAGCAGGCGCAACTCGCCGGCTCGCAATTCGCGCTTGAGCATGCGCCAGGCCAGGCCCAACATCATTGCAGTTCCCGGATGCGCTGGACGGCTTCCTCGACGCGCTTGACGGCGATCACCTCCATGCCTGGAATGGCCTGGCGCGGGCGGTTGGCCTCGGGAATCAGCGCCCGCGTGAAACCGAGCTTGGCCGCTTCCTTCAATCGCTCCTGACCGCGCGGTGCGGGCCGGATTTCACCGGCCAGACCAACTTCACCAAACACTATAAGTTTATCTGGCAATGCCTTGTTTTTCAATGAAGAAGTAATTGCCATAATGACTGCCAGATCGCCTGCCGGTTCGCCGATCTTGACCCCGCCGACGGCATTGACGAAGACGTCCTGATCGAAGCAGACGATGCCGGCGTGGCGGTGCAACACCGCCAGCAGCATGGCCAGACGCTGCGCATCCAGCCCCACCGTCAGTCGGCGCGGGTTGCCGTGCGCGGTATCGACCAGCGCCTGGATTTCCACCAGCAGCGGCCGCGTTCCCTCCTGCGTCACCATCACGCACGAGCCGGCAACTTCCTGGCCGTGCTGCGACAGGAACATCGCCGACGGATTGCTGACGCCCTTGAGGCCGGTCTCGGTCATGGCGAAGACACCGAGTTCGTTGACCGCGCCGAAGCGGTTCTTGACCGCGCGCACCAGGCGGAAACTGGAATGCGTGTCGCCCTCGAAATAGAGCACGGTATCGACCACGTGTTCGAGCACGCGCGGCCCGGCCAGCGCGCCCTCCTTGGTCACGTGGCCGACCAGGATCACGGTGATGCCGGCCTGCTTGGCCAGACGCGTCAGTTGCGCCGCGCATTCGCGCACCTGGGCGACCGAACCGGGGGCGCTGGAAAGCTGATCCGACCACAGCGTCTGGATCGAGTCGATCACCGCCACCTGCGGTTGCTCGGCCTGCAGCGTCGCCAGAATGCGCTCGAGGTTGATCTCGGCCATCAGCGGCAGATTGCCGGTATCGAGATTGAGCCGGCGGGCGCGCAGGGCGACCTGCTGCCCGGATTCCTCGCCGGTCACGTAAAGCACCTTGTGCGCCTGGGCCAGGTGCGCCAGCGCCTGCAACAACAAGGTACTCTTGCCGATGCCCGGATCGCCGCCGATCAGCACCACGCCGCCACCGACCAGACCGCCGCCGAGCGCGCGGTCGAACTCGCCGATGCCGGTCGCGATGCGGTCGGCCTCACGCGCCTCGATGTCGGCCAGGTTCTGCAGCTTCGCTGCCGGGGCCAGCGACTCGAAACGGTGGTTGCCGGGCTTTTCGGCAATCGTCTCGACCAGCGTGTTCCAGGCATTGCAGCCGGGGCACTGGCCCTGCCACTTGGGGCTGGTCGCCCCGCATTCGGTACAACTGTAGAGCGTCTTGGCTTTGGCCATTTATTGTCCGTCGATGGTCACCGGCACGCGCGGCGCCAGGGCACAGAAAAGTTCGTAGGCAATGGTGCCGGCGGCGGCGGCCACCGCATCGGCGGGCACATACCCCGCCTCGCCCGGGCCCCACAAGGTGACCGGACTGCCGATGCCGGCGTCGGGGATGTCGTTGAGATCGCAGGCCAGCATGTCCATCGACACCCGGCCGACGGTACGCGTCAGCTTGCCGGCAACGGCAATCGGGGTGCCGGTCGGCGCGTGGCGCGGATAGCCGTCGGCGTAACCGCAGGCGACGATGCCGATACGCATCGGCCGCTCGGCGACATAGGTGCCGCCGTAGCCGATGCGTTCGCCGGTGGCAACCGTCTGTACGCCGATGATCCGGCTTTCCAGGACCATCGCCGGTTGCAGGCCGAACTCCTCGGCCGACTGGTCGGCAAACGGCGAAGCGCCGTAGAGCATGATCCCCGGCCGTACCCAGTCGCCGTGCGCCAACGGGTGACGCAGGATGGCTGCCGAATTGCCCAGGCTGACCGGCCCGTGCCATTCGCCAGCCATCGCCTGGAAACGCTCCAGTTGCCAGAGCACGCCGCGCTCGCCGTCGGCTTCGGCGAAATGCGTCATCAGCGTCAGGTTGAGCGCGGGAATCCGCTTCAGGCGCTCCCAGGCGGTCGGCAGCGCACTTTCGGTGAAACCGAGGCGGTTCATGCCGGTATTGAGTTTCAGATAGACGCTCAGCGGCCGGTCGCTGCGAGCCTGCGCGGCCAGCATGTCGATCTGCTCCAGGCAATGGACAACGCTGTGCAGACCGTGTTCGACCACCTGCTTGGCGTCGTGGATGCCGAAAATGCCTTCGAGCAGCAGGATGGGCTGACGCACGCCATGCTCGCGCAGGGCGACGGCGTTTTCGCATTCGAGCAGGGCAAAGCCGTCGGCCTCGCTGCGCAGGGCGTCGACGGCGCGCATCTGGCCGTGACCGTAGGCATCGGCCTTGACCACCGCCCAGGCCCAGGCATCCGGGGCATGCGCCTTAGCCTGGCGATAATTGTTGAGAATGGCCGCCGGCCGGACGCGGGCGCGGATCGGGCGGGAAATCTTCATGCTGCGTGTTCCTTGAGCTGGCGCCGGGCGAAATCGATGAAGGTGGTCAGCACCCGCGACTGGAAACGTTCCTGCGGGTGAATCAGGTACAGGCCGCGCTTGAGCGGCGGATCGAGCGGAATCCCGCGCAATTCGCCGAGCGCAATCTCACGGGCGGCCACCGCGCGCGACACGATGGCAAACCCCAGGCCGGTAGCGACGACGCCCTTCAGCGCCTCCGGACTGCCCAGTTCCATCTGCGCCTTCAGGCTTTCCGGGGCAATGCCGTGCTCGGCAAAATAGGCGTCGGTGATCTCGCGCGTTCCCGACCCCGGCTCGCGCGAAATGAATTCGTAATCAGCGAGGTCGGCCGGACGCAACACCGGAAACTCGGCCAGCGGATAATCCGGCACGCAGATGACCTGCAGTTCGTCCTCGCAACACATCCGGCTTTCCAGCCCGGACAGTTTCGCCGGTGCTTCGATCAGGCCGACGTCGAGCGTATGTTCGGCGACCTGACCTTCGATGCTCTCCGAATTGCCGACAATCAGCCGGGCCCTGACCTGCGGGTAGAGCGCATTGAATTCGCCGAGCACGCGCGGCAGCATGAACTCGGCAATCGTCGTGCTGGCGCCGACCAGCAGCGGCCCGCGCATTTCACCGGTCATCTCGCCGATGCGGATGTCCATTTCGTCGGACAAGGCGAGGATCTTGCGAGCGTATTCGAAGGCCAGTTCGCCGGCCGGCGTCAGCGAAATGCTGCCGTGACGACGCTCGAACAGGCGGGTGGCGTATTGTTCTTCCAGTTGCCGGATCTGGAAGGTGACCGCCGGCTGCGTCATGAACAGGGCATCGGCCGCACGGGTGAAACTCAGATGTTTGGCTACGGCATGGAACACCTGCAAACGCCGGTCAGCCATGGGAGAACTCCAGAAATTGGCAAAGCGTTATTCAACCACATTCGTCCGCCTGTCCGCGTAACGGCGTGTATTTTTCCCTAGTCGCTGTCATCAAGCGGTAAGCAAGGGCCTTCAGGCTGCGATGCCCGCCATCGGCGGGCGCATTCCGTGGTATAAACCTCGCCCAAAGTAATAGATTAAGAGACAAAGTTTCGTGCCGTTCGGCTTCTACATCATCATGGCCGCGCAGTTTTTTTCCGCGCTGGCCGACAACGCCCTGCTGATCGTCGCCATTGCCGCCCTGCGCGACATGCAGGCGCCGGCCGAGTACGAGCCGCTGCTCAAGACCTGCTTCACCATCTCCTATGTTGCCCTGGCCGCCTTCGTCGGCGCGTTTGCCGACTCGATGCCCAAGGGCCGGGTCATGCTGATCAGCAACAGCGTCAAGATTTTCGGCTGCGGATTGATGTTCCTCCACGTTCACCCGCTCGCCGCCTACGCCATCGTCGGACTGGGCGCCGCCGCCTATTCACCGGCCAAGTACGGCATCCTCACCGAATACCTGCCGCATCGCCTGCTGGTCGTGGCCAACGGCTGGATCGAAGGCCTGACCGTCGGCGCCATCATCCTCGGCGTTGTCATCGGCGGCCTGCTGATCCAGCCCAACGTGACCAACCACCTGCTGGCCATTGATTTCCCGCTGATCGACACCGGACTCGACACCACCGCCGAGATTGCCGTGGCCATCATCGCCCTGCTCTACCTGCTGGCTGCGCTGTTCAATTTCTTCGTTCCCGACACCGGCGTCGACCACAAGCCGCTGAAGAAGAATCCGGCCTACCTGTTCCACGAATTCAATCACTGCCTCAAACTGCTCTGGCGTGACCGGCTCGGCCAGATTTCCCTGGCCGTCACCACCCTGTTCTGGGGGGCCGGCGCGACGCTGCAGTTCATCGTCATCAAATGGGCCGAAACCGCACTCGGCCTCAACCTGTCGCAATCCTCGATGCTTCAGGGCGTGGTCGCGGTCGGCGTCGCCACCGGCGCCATCGTCGCCGCCAAGTTCATCACCCTGCGCAAGTCGGTGCGGGTCATCCCGCTCGGCATCGCCATGGGCATCATCGTGCTGATCATGAACTTTGTCAGCGACATGTGGCTGGCCGTCCCGCTGCTGATCCTGATCGGCGCCCTGTCCGGCTTCTTCGTCGTACCGATGAACGCCCTGCTCCAGCACCGCGGCCACATCCTGATGGGCGCCGGCCACTCGATCGCCGTGCAGAATTTCAACGAAAACCTGTCCATCCTGGTGATGACCGGCCTGTACTACGTGATGATCCGCGCCGACATGTCGATCTACTGGGTTCTGACCCTGTTCGGGCTGTTCGTCAGCGGCATCATGTACCTGATCCGCGAACGCCACCTGGCCAACCAGCGCGACCGCGACGACGTGATGCACCTGGACGATTCCCCGCACTGACCATGACGCTGCAAGCCTACGCAGGCGTCGCCCCCTACATCACCAAGGACGGCTCCGAAATCCGCGAACTGATGCACCCGTCGGTACATGGCAATCGCGCGCAAAGTCTCGCCGAAGCCACCATCCTGCCCGGCTGCAAAACCGAACTGCACCGCCACGCGATCACCGAAGAGCTTTACCACATCACCGCCGGCACCGGCCTGATGACCCTGGGCCAGGAACATTTCCCTGTCCGGCCGGGCGACACCGTCTGCATTCCACCGGGCACGCCACACTGCATCGAAGCTACCGGCGAGGCACCGCTCAAGCTGCTGTGCTGCTGTTCTCCGGCTTACGACCACGCGGATACTGAACTGCTTCAGGGCTGAGCCGGAGAACGTGTCGATGTTTTGCGGAAATATCGACAGGTTTCCTTGATCTGTCGACGGCAACGACATGTTCGGGCACTTGCTGAGCGCCTGCTAAAATCCGCATCTTTTTCCACCTGACCCAGCCGATGAGCAAAACCGCCGACAGCCCCAAGCACACCCCGATGATGGTCCAGTACCTCGGGCTCAAGGCAAAGCATCCGAACACCCTGCTCTTTTACCGCATGGGCGACTTCTACGAGTTGTTCTACGAGGACGCCGAGAAGGCGGCGCGGCTGCTGGACATCACGCTGACCACGCGCGGGCAGTCGGCCGGGGTGCCGATCAAGATGTGCGGCGTGCCTTTCCATTCGCTGGAGCCTTATCTGGCGCGGCTGGTAAAGTTGGGGGAGTCGGCGGTGATCTGCGAGCAGATCGGCGATCCGGCGACCAGCAAGGGGCCGGTCGAGCGGGCGGTGGCGCGCATCGTCACGCCCGGCACGCTGACCGATGCGGCGCTGATCGACGACAAACAGGACATCTGGCTGCTGGCGGTGACGACGCTGCGCAACACGGCCGGCATTGCCCGGCTGAACCTGGCCAGCGGCGAGTTCATACTGATCGAGGTGCCGGCTGAGCAGATTCCGGCGACGCTGGAGCGCATCCGCCCGGCGGAAATCCTCTATCCGGAAAGCTGGACGCCCAATTTCGGCGTCGACGTGGCGCGCACGCGCCAGCCGGACTGGTATTTCGATTTCGACTCAGCCCGGCGCCTGCTCTGCGACCAGTTCGAAGTCGCCTCGCTCGCCGGTTTCGGCGCCGAAGGCCTGAAGCCGGCGATTGCCGCGGCCGGCGCCCTGCTCCAGTACGCGCAGGCGACGCAGTCGGGCAAATTGCCGCATTTGCGCGGCTTAACCGTGGAAATCGAGGGCGCCTACCTCGGCCTCGATCTCGCTACCCGGCGCAACCTGGAACTGACCGAGACCCTGCGCGGCCAGCCGTCGCCGACGCTGTTTTCGCTGCTCGACAACTGCGTCACCAGCATGGGCTCGCGCCTCTTACGCCATACGCTGCACCACCCGCTGCGCGATCGGGCGATCCCGGCCGCCCGCCACGGTGCCGTCGAAGCCCTGCTCGACGATTACGGCCGCCTGGCCGGCGAGACCAGAAAAGCCCTGCGCGGCATCGCCGACATCGAGCGCATCGCTGGCCGCATTGCCTTGCGCAACGCCCGTCCGCGCGACCTCGCCAGCCTGCGCGAATCGCT
>DKNF01000127.1 GCA_002470165.1 Betaproteobacteria bacterium UBA7395
CCGGGCCGGGCAGGAACTGGCAGAGCGCGACCAGATCGGCGTAGGCCGCGTCGCTCAGCCAGCGGCGACGATGAACAAATTCCTCGCGGAAATAGCCAAGGTGGGCAATCGGGCCACCGAAGGCGGTCAGGCCGAGGCGGAGGAAGATCAGGAAGGTGTCGCGGACGGGGGAAGATTGCTTCATGCGCGCAGTTTAGCGGCGTAATGTTGCAGACAACAGGAAGGCTTACATTTTTGAACACTTGCTGGCGCCGGATTTGTTAGGCTCGTTCCTGCTTGTTCATCTGGGGTTCGAATCGATGTCCGTCATGCGCAAGATCGCTGTGGTTTTCGCCGTATTGTTCGCCTTGCTGGCCGTTGCGGCCGGTATCGTTTATGCCCTGTTCGACGCCGAGGCGATCAAACGCCAGATTACCGAACAGGTGGCCGCCAAGACCGGTCGGGTACTGACCATCGATGGCGAGGTCGGCCTGTCGATCTGGCCGGAACTGGCGGTGCGCGCCGGTCGCGTCAGCCTGTCGGAAGCCGACGGCAAGACGGATTTTGCCGCCATCGATTCGCTGCGCGTCGCCGTGGCGGTGATGCCGCTGTTGTCCGGGCGGCTGGAAGCGCGGGAAATCGAGATCGACGGTCTGGCGCTGACGCTGATCAAGCGGCGCGACGGGGCGCTCAATATCGAGGATCTGCTGGCCGGGCAGAACGAAAAACCGGCGATCGAGGCCAAGCCCGCCGCCGCAACCGCAGAGGACAGCCAGCCGCTGCAGGTGGACATCGCCGGTCTGGCTTTGCGCAACGCCCGCTTCACCTGGCGTGATGAGGCGGCAGGCAAAACGACCCAGCTTTCCTCGATTGATTTTTCGACCGGTCGCCTGCAGGCCGACAGCGCTGCCGCCACCCTGGCGATTGACGCGCTCAAGCTGGCAACGCGCGGCAGCAGCGGCGACGACAGTTTCGATTTTGCCATCGACATGCCGGCCATCCGCCTGGCCGGACAGCGTCTGGAAACACCGTTTTCCGGCAACCTGGGCCTGGTCAGCAGCAAGCTGCCAATGCGCAGCCTGAAACTGCCTTTGTCCGGCAAGCTGGCCGTCGATCTGGCCAAGGCGAGCGCCCGCCTGGGGCTCGATACCCGGCTCGACGAATCGAAAATCGGGCTGCAACTGGCGGTCGAGCGCTTCTCGCCGTTGCTTTTCGATTTCGACCTGAAGATCGATCAGTTGAATGTCGACCGCTACCTGCCCCCGAAACCGCGTGCCGATGCCGGTACAGCCAGGGCGCAGCCGTCCGGCGGCGCGCCTGCGCCCAAGGGCAAGGCCGACGACGCCATCGACCTGTCGGCGATCAACGATCTGAATTTCCGTGGCCGGGTGACGATCGGACAACTGCAGGCACAGGGCCTGAAAGTGTCGACGCTCGATGCCCGGATCGCGGCAGCCAACGGCCGATTGGATATCTCGCCGATGACGGCCAGGCTCTATGGTGGCAGCCTCGATGGTGCGCTGGGCGTCAATGCCCGCGGCAATGTGTTTACGGTGCGCCAGAAACTGGCCGGGGTCGATATCCGGGCGCTGATGAAGGACGCCATCGACAAGGAGCCGCTGGAAGGTCGGGGCAGCTTGTCGCTCGATGTGAATACGCGTGGGGCCAACGCCGATGCCCTGAAACGGGCGCTGGCCGGTCAGGCGGTACTCGAACTGCGCGACGGCGCGGTACGCGGGGTCAATGTCGGCAAAATGCTGCGCGATGCCAAGGCCGTGCTCAAATCCGGTCAGGCCGCCAGCAGCACGGCCAGCGCGACGGAAAAGACCGACTTCTCGGAACTGACCGCTTCCTTCCGGATTGCCGGCGGGGTGGCGCGCAACGACGATCTGGCCATGAAGTCGCCGCTGCTGCGCCTGGGCGGTGCCGGCGACATCGACATCGGCAACAGTCGTATCGACTATCTGGCCAGGGTCAGCATCGTCGAGACCTCGAAGGGGCAGGAAGGCAAGGATATCGCCGAATTGCGCGGCATCACCGTGCCGATCCGCCTGCGCGGTCCGTTCGACAAGCTGTCGTACTCGCTCGAAGTCAATGATCTGCTCAAGGATGCAGCCAAGGCCAAGGTCGAGGAAAAGAAGCAGGAACTCAAGCAAAAGGCCAACGAAAAACTCCAGGAAAAGCTGGGTGACAAATTCAAGGGACTGTTCGGGAAATGAGTCTTCCGACCTAGAATGCGGGCTTTCCCGGAAACTCTTTTGCCATGGCCCGCATCCGCATCGAACTGCCTGAAACCTTTGTCTTTGCGACCGAGGTTCCCATCTATATCCAGCACATCAATTACGGTCACCACCTCGACAATGCCGCGCTGCTGATGCTGGTCGCCGAGGCGCGGGTACGTTTCTTCAAACATTTTGGCTGGAGCGAAATGGATGTGGACGGACCGGGCATCATCGTCGCCGATGTCGCCGCCCAGTACCGTTCAGAAGCCTTCCACGGCGAGACGCTGGTGATCGGCTTCGCTACCGCCGACTTCCACGAACACGGTTGCGACCTGCTCTGGCAACTGAATGACCAGGCCAGTGGCCGCGAAGTCGCCCGCGGCAAGCACGGCATCGTCTTCTTCGATTACGCAACGCGCAGCAAGGCCAGGGTGCCGGCCAGCTTCATCGCCAAGGTCGGCGCATGATTCCGATCCGCTACGTCGAGCCGGTGTTCCGGCCGCCGTCGGAAGCCGAGTCGCTGATCCTGCCGGTGACCGACGGCTGCTCATGGAACCAGTGCACCTTCTGCGAGATGTACACAGCGCCGCAGAAGAAATTCCGCGCCCGCGATGAGTCCGAAGTGCTGGACAGCATCCGTGCCACCGGTGAGCGCTACGGCAGCGACATCCGCCGCGTCTTCCTGGCCGACGGCGACGCGCTGGTTTTGCCGACGCGCCGGCTGCTGACCGTGCTCGAAGCGATCCGCACCCACCTGCCGGCGGTGCGCCGCATTTCCAGCTACTGCCTGCCGCGCAACCTGAAGAAGAAAAGCCAGCAGGAAATCGACGAACTGGCCGCTGCCGGCCTCTCGATGGTCTATGTCGGCGCCGAATCGGGCGACGATGCGGTGCTGGCAGCCGTCAGCAAGGGTGAGACCTTCGATTCCACGGTCGACGCGCTGAACAAGCTCGGCGCTGCCGGCATCAGCCGTTCGGTGATGATCCTCAACGGCCTCGGCGGGCGCGAACTGTGGCGTCAGCACGCGGAAAATTCGGCGCGCCTGGCCAACGCCACCCAGCCGGAATATCTGGCAACGCTGGTGGTCAGCTTTCCCAAGGGCGAACAGCGCCTTCGCGCCGGTTTCCCCGGCTGGGAACCGCTGGCTCAGTCCGAACTTTTCGCCGAGATGGAGACTTTCCTGAGCGGCCTGGAACTCAAGCGTACGGTGTTTCGTTCCGACCATGCGTCGAACTGGTTGATCCTCAAGGGCACGCTCGGTGCCGACAAGGAACGCCTGCTCGCCCAGGTGCGCCAGGCCATCGCCGGCGAGGCAAGGCTGCGTCCGGCCTGGGCGCGGGGACTCTGAAACTGGGCTATCATTCGCCCATTGCCAAGGAACAGCCCATGAATCCCAATCCCCTGACCGAGGCCGATTTCGACCGGCTTGAAGAATTGCTTGAAGCCGAGGTGTTCGGCGAGGACGCGATGCGTCTCGACGAGGCGCAGGCGCTGATCTGTGCCGTGGTCAGCAGCCCGGAACCGGTTCAGCCGTCAGTCTGGTTGCCGGAAGTGCTCGGCCCCGGTGCCGACAAAAGCGACGATCCGGTGGTGGCCGAGACGGTCGAACTGCTGATGCGCCTGAACAACGATATCGCCAAGTCGCTGTTCGACGACGAGACGATGTCGCCGATGCTTTACCCGGTCGACGAGAATTCCGAGGAATACGATTTCGCTGCCTGGGCCGATGCCTATGTCTACGGCGCCGGTCTTGGCGGTGACTGGTACGAGCTGGCCGGCAAGCATGCCGACGATCTGTCCGAGTTGCTCGAGCCGATGTTCATGCTCAACGGCATGCTCAAGGAAGATGCCGAGAAGAACGGCGAGCGCTGGTTCAATCCGGCCGAGGAAGCGCGTCTGCTGGCCGACCTTCAGGACAACCTGCCGGTGATCGTGCAGACGCTGTACAACTTCTGGCGCGCCAAGCGCGGCGGGGCGACGGTGCAGCGCGACGAGCCGAAGACCGGACGCAACGACCCCTGTCCCTGCGGTAGCGGCAAGAAGTTCAAGCAGTGCTGCGGTAGTCCGGAAAAACTGAACTGAAAACAAAAATGACCGGGAAATCCCGGTCATTTTCTTGAGTACTGTTGCGATCAGCCCAGCTCGACCGGCACGAACAGGCGGGTGTTGCCGCGCTCGATCAGGATGGCCGCACGCTTGCCGGACTGGGCCAGGGCAGCCTTCAGTTTGTCGGCATCGCCGACTGCCTGGCCATTGACCGAGACGATGATGTCACCGGCGCGGATGCCGGCCCGTGCGGCGGGTCCGCCGCTGCGTTCGACGAGCAGGTTCCCGCTGCTGCCGGTCCGGCGTTTTTCTTCGGCCGTCAGCGGGCGGACGGCGACGCCAAGGCGATTCTGGCCGGCGGTGGGGGCCTCGACGCCGGCGCTGCGTTCTTCTTCGAAGGCGCCGACCTGGACGACGATGTCGCGGGCGGCGCGGTTGCGCCAGACCTGCAGGCGGACGTTCTCGCCGGGGCGCTTGGCGGCGACGATGGCGGGCAGTTCGCCCGACAGTTCGACCCTTTCGCCATCGATGCCGAGGATCACGTCGCCCGCTTCAAGACCGGCCTTGCCGGCCGGGCCGTCCTTGTCCACCGAGGTCACCAGGGCGCCGGCCGGCCGGCTGAGGCCGAAACTGTCGGCCAGCGATTGATCGATCTCCTGGATGCTGATGCCGATGCGCCCGCGCTCGACCTTGCCGTGCTTGACGATCTGCTGCTGCACGTTCATCGCCAGTTCGATCGGAATGGCGAAGGACAGGCCCTGGAAGCCGCCGCTGCGCGAGTAGATCTGTGAATTGATGCCGATCACCTCGCCCTGCATGTTGAACAGCGGGCCGCCGGAGTTGCCCGGGTTGACCGCCACGTCGGTCTGCAGGAAGGGTACGTAGCTGCCGTCGGGCAGGCTGCGCGACTTGGCTGAAATGATGCCGGCGCTGGCGCTGGATTCGAAACCGAAGGGCGAGCCGATGGCCAGCACCCAGTCGCCGACCTGGGCCTGGCGACTGTTGCCGATGCGTACGGTCGGCAGGTTGCGACCTTCGATGCGCAGCACGGCGACATCGCTGGCCTTGTCCTGGCCGAGGATTCTGGCCTTGAACTCGCGCTTGTCGTTGAGCTTGACGACGACTTCGTCGGCATCGGCGACAACGTGGGCGTTGGTCATGACCAGGCCGTCCGCCGAGATGATGAAGCCGGAGCCAAGACCGCGGGTCGGCGTGCTCTCGCGCGGCACCATGCCGCGGAACTGGCGGAAGAAATGGTAGAAGGGGTCGTTCGGGTCGAGTTGCGGGAAGCCGGCCGCGCCTTCGCTGCGTTTGCCGGTGACGCTGATGTTGACCACGGCCGGGCCGTTGGCGGCGACGATGCTGCGCATGTCGGGATAGCCGATCGGCGCCGGCAAGGCGACCGGGGTGGTCACGGCAGCCGGCGGTA
>DKNF01000177.1 GCA_002470165.1 Betaproteobacteria bacterium UBA7395
CGCGACGGCAAGCGCCTGCCCGACGTCGACATCGTCGAACTGCCGCCGATCGACAGCGCCGACCTGCGCCCCGGCCACTGGCCGACCATCGCCCGCGCCCTGCTCGACCGCTGGGACGACTACACCGGCTTCGTCATCCTGCACGGCACCGACACCATGGCCTGGAGCGCCTCGGCGCTGTCCTTCATGCTGCGCGGCACCGACAAGCCGGTGATCCTGACCGGCGCCCAGATTCCGCTGGGCGAGGCCGGCAGCGATGCCCTGGCCAACGTCGACGGCGCGCTGCACTTTGCCGCCGTCGACCCGGTGCCCGAGGTCGCCATCCACTTCGGCGGCCGACTGCTGCGCGGCAATCGCAGCCGCAAGCTCGCCGCCACCGAATTCGCCGCCTTCGACTCGCCCAACTATCCCCCGCTGGCCGAAGCCGGCGGCCCCGCCCACCGCGACCGCATCCTCAGCCCCGGCGAAAAATGCTTCGTCGTGCCTGAATTCGACGACCAGGCCGTCGCCGTCCTCACGCTCCACCCCGGCATCGCCGCCGGCACGGTCGATGCCGTCACCGCCAATCCCCGCGTCCGCGGCCTGATCCTGCAAACCTACGGCGTCGGCAACGCGCCGCAAGGCGACCGCGAGCTGATGGCCGCGCTCGAACGCGCCGCCGCCCGCGGCATCGTCCTGGTCAACATCACCCAATGCCTGGTCGGCGGCGTCAGCCAGGAAACCTACGCCACCGGCTCCGCCCTCGCCCGCATCGGCGTCGTTGCCGTCGGCGACATGACGCTGGAAGCCGCTTTCGCCAAGCTGCATTGCCTGCTCGCCAGGGAAAACGACGCCGCCAAGGTGCGCCAGGGGCTGAGTCAGCGCTGGTGCGGCGAGAAAAGCTGAGGTTTCACGTGGAACCTGAGGTCTGGCCTCAATCGCCCCGCCAGGCAATCAGGCGCTGCCTGAATGCGTGGTCGGCCCCCTGGTAGTAGGCAATCGCCCGGCGCACCAGCGGATCGTCGCCAGCAACTTCACGTTCATCCTCGCCGACGCTGCGCATCTGCCGGCGCGGGCTGAGGATGGCCAGGCGCTCGCCGTCGTACAAGCCGAGATGCTGGTAGTTGCCGATCAGCGCCCGCCCCTGCCAGTCGCCGTCACGCAGCATGTCGCGGCCGTAGAAAGTCGAGGTGTAGTCGAAGCCGAGCAGGCCAAGCAGCGTCGGCGCGATGTCGATCTGGCTGGCCAGGCGGTCGATGCGGCGGGGCTCGATCAAGGCCGGCGCATGGATGAACATGGGAATCCGGTAGTTTTCGACCGGCAGGTCCTGCTGGCCGGCGCTGCCGGCGTTGTGGTCGGCGACGAAGACGAAAACTGTCTGGTCGAACCACGGCTTTTGCCGGGCCGCCTCGAGGAAGCGGCCGATGGCGTAGTCGGTGTACTTGACCGCGCCGGCACGGCCCTCGCCCGACGGAATGTCGATCCGTCCTTCCGGATAGGTGTAGGGGCGGTGGTTCGAGGTCGTCATCAGCTGCAGGAAGAACGGCTTGCCGGCGGCATGCTCAGCATCGGCCAGCTTGACCGCCTGGCGGTAGAGATCCTCGTCGGACATCCCCCAGGCATTCTCGAATTCCATCTCGGCCTTGGGCAACGCGGCCTGGTCGACGATGCGGTAGCCGTTGCCGCTGAAGAAGGCGTTCATGTTGTCGAAGTAACCGCGCCCGCCGTAGAGGAAGACCGGATCGTAGCCTTGCGCCCGGAACTGGCGGCCGAGGCTGGCATAGCCCGATTCGCGGCCGACCCGCTTGACCACCGAGCGACCCGGCGTCGGCGGCAGCGACAAGGTGATCGCTTCCAGGCCGCGGTCAGTGCGCGTGCCGGTGGCGTAGAAATTGGTGAAGAACAGGCTGTCGCGGCTCAGCCGGTCGAGGTTCGGCGTCAAGCCGCGCGGGTTGCCGAAGGCGCCGAGGTACTTGGCGCTCAGGCTTTCGATGGTGACCAGAACGACATTGAGCCGGCGCGGTTCGCCCGGATTGTCGATGCGCCGGCGGATGTCCTGCGCCTCACTGCCGACGAAAGCCGCGACCGGTTCGGCGACCTCGCCGTGAAGCAGGCTGGCGACATCGGCGGCGGGCAGCGTCGCGTAAAACTCGCCGTACTTGATCTCGTTGTTACGAAAGGCGGCGAAGAACTGGTACGGCCCGTTGGCTGCCAACTCACGCTGGTAGGTATTGCCCTCGCGGGGCCGCGGAAAGTCCTGGCCGACCGTTGCCGCGACCAGCGCCGCAACCACACCGCCAACCGCCAGCAGCAGCCCGCGCCGACACCAGCCGAGCACCGGCGCCGGTACCGACAACACCCGCCGCAACCGGTACACGACCAGCAACGCCAGCGCGCCGATGGCGCCAAGCAACGGCCAGACCGGATAGGACTGGAGGATGTTGTCGACGACTTCCTTCGAATAGACCAGGTAATCGACGGCGATGAAATTGAAGCGGACGCCGAATTCGTCCCAGAAAATCCATTCCGACAGCGCGACAAACAACATCGCGAAACAGGCGGCGAACAGCAGCAGTTGCGGCACCCGGCGCGCCGGGCCGCTGCCCCAGCACGATTGCGGCAGCAGGAAGACGACCGCGGCCAGGGCCAACCCGGCATAGGCGAGGAAGGCCAGGTCATAGACCAGGCCGCCGGCGAAGATGCCGAGGATCGCAGCCGGCGTCGCCTCGGCCTGGGCAAAGCTGGCAGCCAGCAGCACCAACCGTGTCGCGCCAAACACCGCCAGCCAGCTGCCGAGCAGCCAGAGCAGGAAACGGGTCTGAGCGTATTGAAGCCAGGGTGAAAGCTTGGGCGAGGCTGTTTTCTGATTGTCGTCGGGCATGAAGAAATGGCGCAGATGCGGGAAAATCCCGCGAACGGGCGCCATTCTTCAGCTTCCGGGTTAACCGGAGATTAACGGTCTCACCAGCCTGGCGACTGTTGCCTGGCAAATACCTCGTCAGGCGGGTTTTTTCAGCGTCCCAAGCAGCCAGTGGCCCAGCGAAGCGACGATCAGCAGCACCAGCGCACCCAGGCCCCAGATGACCCAGATCAACGGGCTGAGCCAACTGATCGCGGAAGCCAGGAAAGGCGCGCTCTGCGAAACAACCTCGATGAAATTGCCGAACCCGGCCTGGAAAATCTGCGCCCAGGCAGGATCAACCCAGACCGCCAACCAGGCCGGCAAGGGAATGGCTTCGGCGACTGCGCCAAGTTCCTGGGCGGTCGGCAAGGTGTTGCCGAAAGTCTGGACCGTCCAATCGACAAAATGCACCGCAACCAGCGCCGTGCCTGTCCAGAGAAGCATAACCAGGGCAAACAGGGACCAGATGATCATTCTCATGTTGGGGTTTCCTTTTCTAGACGACGGGAAAGTGGATCGGTTTTTTTCCGTGCAGGATAGTGGGAAAGTCGCGCGCATCCTTCCGGAAAAACCAGATACATGGCCCCTGAAATCAAGAAGGCCGCTCTTTCGAGCGGCCTTCTTGTTCTACGTGACGAACAGCGATAAAGACATCGCCATAAAATCCCGTCAGATGTCGATCCTCGCATTCAGCGCATTGGTCTCGATGAATGCCCTTCTCGGCTCGACCAGTTCGCCCATCAGCGTGGTGAAGATTTCGTCGGCGGCAATCGCGTCGTCGATCTGTACGCGCAGCAGGCGGCGGACCTTCGGGTCCATGGTGGTTTCCCAGAGTTGTTCCGGGTTCATTTCGCCGAGACCTTTGTAGCGCTGCTTGGCGATGCCGCGTTCGACTTCGTTGAGCAGCCACTTCATGGCTTCGCCGAAGTTGGCGGCAACGTGTTTCTTCTCGCCGCGGGCCATGATGCCGCCGTTACCGAACAGGTCGGCAAGGGTTTCAGCGGTGCGCTTGAGTTGCATGAAATCGCCGGAGAGCAGCAGGTCTTCGTCGATCAGGCCGACCTTGAGGTTGCCGTGGTGCATGCGCTCGACGCGCAGCGTCCAGCGTTCCTGGATGTCGTCGAATTTGGGCACCATGCGGGTGCCGGCCGGGATGTGGCGGGCGATCAGCTCGGCGCTGGCGCGGGCCTGTTCTTCGCTGGAAAGATCGACGGTCAGGTTGTGACGGACGATGGCCTGCAGGACTTCCGGGTTGATCAGGTGCGACAGGCGCTCGATGATCGCTTCGGTGGCCAGCCAGGAACGGGCCAGGCCTTCCAGGGCCGGGCCGGTGATCGGCGCGCCGCCGGTCGGCGACAGGACGGCTTCGTCGAGGGCCATGTTGAGCAGGAACTGGTGATATTCCTGGTCGTCCTTGAGGTAGCGCTCGGTCTTGCCGTGCTTGACCTTGTACAGCGGCGGCTGGGCGATGTAGACGTAGCCGCGGTCGATCAGCTCGGGCATCTGGCGGTAGAGCAAGGTCAGCAGCAGGGTGCGGATGTGGGCGCCGTCGACGTC
>DKNF01000080.1 GCA_002470165.1 Betaproteobacteria bacterium UBA7395
TCAATTCCCGGGGCGATTCACATCCTTCTTCAGGTCGAAGCTCTTGGACTGGGTAGGGTAGCCCTTACGCTTGACGATGCACTGCCAGCGTTCGCCACGTTGTCTGATTGTTGCCATGTCTGCTGCCTCTTGGGTGACAGCAGGGTGACCGGTGAGAGGTGACAGGAGTCAGAACAGCCCGGAAAGCCTGTGGTGGCGTCGATAGCTCAGTGGTAGAGCATCGCCTTCACACGGCGGGGGTCGGGGGTTCGAAACCCTCTCGACGCACCAAACCGGATCAACGGCTTCTCCCTTCCCGATTTGCCCGTTTTATTCCTTGCCCAGCCGGTTTGCGTCCGGGCAAGGTTGGCGTGCGTGCGCTCAATTTCGCGGGTCGGCCAGTTGCATGGCTTTCTGCTTCATCCGCTGGAAAGACTTGCTGTCACTGATGCTTTTGCTTTCGAAGGCATCGAGCCGTTCCCCCATGGCCTTGTCCAGTGCGCTCAGGCGGTCCTGCGGGGCGGGGTGGGTTGAGAACAGCAGTTCGAAGTCGTGGTTGCTGCTGTTGCCGGCATACATGGCGATCACCCGAACGAGACCGTAGGGATCGTAGCCGGCGCGCGCCGCATAGACGACGCCGAGGCGATCGGCTTCGTACTCGTCGCCCTTGTCCAGCCCCGACGAATACAGGTTCTGGGCCAGGTTGGCCAGCGGTTGGGCGACGATGTCGGCGTTACGGGTATTGCGCTGAGCGGTGGTGGCGGCAAGATTGGTCAGCGCGTTGGAGGTGTCCTTCTTGCGCATCGCGACCACGTAATGGCGTTTCACGACATGCGCGATTTCATGCGCCACGACACCGGCCAGTTCCGATTCGTCGCGCAGTTCACGGAGCAGGCCCTTGGTCACGAACACATAGCCATCCGGCGCGGCAAAGGCGTTGACGTTGCTGCTGTTGATGACGCCAAAGCGCCAGTTGATGTCGCTGCGACCGGTTTGCTTGGCAATCCAGCCACCCAGTTGATTGATGTACTGCATCATTTCCCGGTCGGTGACCAGCGGTGCGGTGCCGAGCAGGGTTGCCGCCGCCGCCTGGCCAAGCTGGGCCTCTTCGGCTGGTGTTGTTTCTGCGCGGGCCAGTGTCGAGGCGACACCGCCGACGGCCTGGAGCTGTCGTTCGTCGATGCCGGCCCGGCGTAACTGTTCGGTACAGCCGCTGGCGAAGACCAGGCTGCTCAGGGCGATGATGAAAAGCTTCATGGTTGCGCTCCGCCGTGGTCAGTTGGGCAATTCGGGAATGTCGCGCGCGCTGAGCTTGCGGGCGGCGGCAAACCGGTTGATTTCGGTCGGCTTCGCACGGAATGCGTCCAGCTTGGCGACTTCACGCGGATTGGGTTGGGCCTGCGCCAGCTTCTCGCGGGACAGTCCCTTGGCGCCGGTCGTCGCGGCACTTTTTGTGGTGCCGGTGCGGACGACGTTGCCAATGGCGGTCAGCGCGTTGCCGCCGGAACCCGCTGGGGCGGCCATGCGCACATTGAGCAGGCGAACCCAGCCGGTCTTGCCATCTTCCGTGCGAACCTTGCTCCAGCCGCCCTTGCCCTCGAGTACGGTCAGTTTGGCCTCGGCGGGCAGACTGGCCAGACTCTTGGCATCGGTATAGGCATCGGCCAGCAAGTCGCTGGCACGGATCAGCGTGCCCGGTGTGGCCAGGGCATTCCCGGCCAGAAGGAGGGCGACGACGAGGGTGCCCTGGTGAATGATGCGGAAAGGCGATCGGGTCATGTGCGCTCCCGGGGTTCGAACAGGCGGACGGCTTGGTGACGTCCCTTGACGGTGACTTCACCATGGTCGATGAAGTCGAATACATTACCACAGGCGTCGCGTGTCGCCTGCGAGACGAGAATGCGGGCAACGCCCTTGGTTTCGCCCTCGATGCGGCTGGCCAGGTTAACCGTGTCGCCGATGGCCGTGTAGTCGAGCCGCTGACTGGCGCCGAGAAAACCGACGACGGCCGGGCCGGTGTGTACCCCGATGCCGATATCGAAGTGGGCGTCGGACTCGCCCAGCGAATCCCGGAAGCGGGCCAGCGAATCGCTCATCGCCAGCGCTGCCCTGACCGCTTTGACAGCGTGCTCGGGCTCATCCAGCGGTGCATTCCAGAACGCCATGATGGCGTCGCCGATGAATTTGTCGAGGGTGCCGCCCTGTTCGAAAATGGCGGCCACCTGCATGTCGAAGTAGCGGTTGAGTAGCCGGACGACCTCTTCCGGTGAGCGGCTTTCGGAAATCGTCGTGAATCCCCGGATGTCCGAGAAGAGGACGGTGATTTCCCGGCTGGTACTGGCTTCTGCCTGTGCCAGCCGGCCTTCGCTGGTCAGGGAGAGAACGACATTCGGATCGAGGAAGCGCGCAAACATCTGGATGGCCTGGTCGCGTTGCCGTCGCTCGCGCAGATACGAAGTGGTGGCGGCCAGGGCAAGGGTTAGCCAGATCGCCAGCAGCGCCGAAAACGGCATCCACTGGATGTTGCGGTCCAGCAGCAGCCAGGTGCTGCCGGCCACGATGGCGCTGACCAGTGCCAGGGCGCCGGCAATGGCGACCGGGTTGGGGCGGCGGGTGAAGGCCAGTGCGATCAGCAGCATCCCTGAAATTCCCAGCGCCAGGTTCCAGCTGTGGGGGGCTGGGCGCAGCCAGTCGTCGTCGCGCAAGTTGGCGACGGCGGTGGCGAGGATTTCGGGGCCGGGCGTTGTGGCGCCCAGCGGGGTTGGGCGAAGGTCGTGCAAGCCCGGCGCAGCGGCGCCGATGATGACGATCTTGCCCGTCAGGTCGGGCGGTGTGCCATTGCTGCGCAAGGCCGACAGGAAAACCTCATGGAAGGAATAGCGCTGGAAGGGGTGTCCATACCAGTGCAGGGCGATCGCATCGCGGGCCGGGACGGCCCAGCCCGACTGTTCGGCGATGCGCCGGGGCAGCGACGGCAGGGTCCAGCCGCGGTGCGGATAGTCGATCCAGTAGCGGCGGCCGATCTGGTCTTCGTCAGCGAGGAAATTGATCAGTCCGGTCTGCCAGGCTGCCGGGTCGATCGCCTTGGGGGCGATCAGCGGCAGGGCGGCTAGCGGATCGGCAGCTGGTCCCTGCCTGGCGCCAATACCCTCGGGCAGGTCGCGTAATGGCGTGGCCTGTCCGTCGCCGGCGATGACCAGCGGGAGCAGTGCCTGATTGGCGAGAATGGCCTGGCTGAGCACAGCGTCGCTGCCGGGGCGGAACAGGTCGGGTTCGCTGAAGATCAGGTCGAAAGCGATGGCGGCGGGACGGGCGCTGCCGATGAACTCGACCAGTTCGCCGTGGGTGGCACGGGGCCACGGCCAGTTGCCGGCGAGTTCGAGCATTTCCGGCGCATCCAGGCTGGCCTGGTCGATGTCGATCAGGACGATGTCTGCCGGTGGTTGTCGGTCAATCGCGTGCCAGCGCAGCAGCACGTCGCCGAGTCGGGCATTCAGTCCGGAAAACAGGGCGGCCTGCTCGCCGCCAGCGAAGGCTAGCAGCAACAGCACGAACAAGACCCGGGTCAGCCAGCGCCCGGCCGCTTGGGCGGTGCGCGAGGGACTCGTGCTGTCCGGGATGGGAGAACGCTTGGACAAGATGTGGGCTTGTCGTGAAAATGCCCGCCGTGCGGCGGGCATTGTCTGGATTGTGGCTTAGTTGACCTTGGCCTTGCTGCGCAGGTCGTTGATCAGTTTGTCCACCTGCATCTGGCCGGCACGCTGCTGCAGCTGCGGCTTGACCTGTTCGAACGGCGGCGGGGTCAGGGCGCGGCTGTCGTCGAGCTGGATGACGTGGAAACCGAAGTCGGTGCGCACCGGGGTCTTGGTGTACTCACCCTTCTTCAGCTTGGGCAGGGCCTCGGCGAAAGGCGGCACGTAGGCGTTCGGGGCGCTCCAGTCGAGCTCGCCACCCTTGTCCTTGGAACCGGGGTCGAGCGACTGCTTGGCCAGGGCGGCAAACTTCTCGCCCTTGTCGAGCTTGGCGATGATGGCCTTGGCGTCGTCTTCCTTTTCGACCAGGATGTGGCGGGCCTTGTATTCGGTGTTGCCGAGCGAGGCCTTGATTTTGTCGTATTCGGCCTTCAGTTGGGCGTCGGTGATCGGGTTGCTGCGCACGTAGTCGGCGAGGAAGGCGCGGATCAGGACGGCCTGGCGTGCCAGTTCGATCTGGCCCTGGATCTCGGGTTTCTTGTCGAGGCCTTTCTTCTTCGCTTCTTGGGAGAGCAGTTCGCGGCGAACCAGTTCTTCCTTGACGGCGTTCTTCAGCTCTTCGGAATCGGGCGCGCCCTGGGCCTTCTGTTCGGCCATGAAGGCATTGAATACCGATTGCGGGATGGCCTGGCCGTTAACCGTGGCGAAAGGCTTGCCCTGGGCCAGGGCCGGGGCGGAAACGAGGCTGCCGGCCAGCATCAGTGCGGCCAGGGAGGTCAGTTTGAACATGTTGGAATTCCGTGGGGTTGAACGAAAATCATGGGGTTTCCGGTGCCCGGGCGTTGATCGCCAGGGCATGGATGCGACCTTGCATCAGGTCGCCTGCGGCATCGTACACCAGGCGATGACGGGCGAGTGTATTTTTGCCGGAAAAAACACTGGCCACGATATCGACCCGGAAATGACCGCCGTCGCGGGCGCCGGCGTGGCCGGCATGGCGATGCGATTCGTCTTCGATATGCAGGGTCTCGGGCTTGAGTACGGCCAGGCGCTCGCGCAGCAGGACCAGGGTGTCGGCGTGCATCAGGCGGGCAGGACTTTCTTGAACGGTTTGACGGTGACCTTCTCGTACACGCCGGCAGCGATGTAGGGGTCGGCGTCGGCCCAGTCTTTGGCGGCAGCCAGCGAGGCGAATTCGGCAACGATCAGGCTGCCGGTGAAGCCGGCGCTGCCCGGGTCGGGTGAATCGATTGCCGGGCAGGGGCCGGCCAGCAGCAGGCGGCCTTCCTGCTGCAGGGCGAGCAGGCGTTCGACGTGGGCAGGGCGGGCGGCCATGCGCTGTTCGAGGGTGCCGGGGCGATCCTCGCCGATGATTGCGTAGAACATCATTTTTCTTCTTCCATGTATTTCGACAGCATCGCGCCTTGCGCCAGCACGAAGGCAAACATCAGGCCCATGCCGCCGAACAGTTTGAAATTGACCCAGGTATCGGTCGAGAAATTGAAGGCGACGACCAGGTTGAGCACGCCCATGACGAGGAAGAAGCCAATCCACGCGAGATTGAGGCGGTCCCAGACCGCGTCCGGTAGCTTCATCTGCTCGCCGAGCATGGCCTTGATCGCGTTCTTCTTCATGAACCAGGCGGCAATCAGCATGCTGCCGGCGAAGGCCCAGTAGAGCAGCGTCGGTTTCCACATGATGAAGGCCTCGTTCTGGAAAGCCAGCGTCATGCCGCCGAAAACGACCACCAGGCCCAGGCTGATCCACAGCATCTTGTCGACCTTGCCGTGACGGAAATGGACCCAGGCGATCTGGGCGGCAGTGGCCACGATGACAACGATGGTCGCCAGCAGGATGGGCGCTTGTGCCGGATTGACCGCGGCGCCACCGAGCAGGCCGGCGACCCAGCCGGCTGCGGCCTCCGGATGTGCGCCGGCGTACTTGAAGCTGGCGAAAAAGAGGATGACCGGGAAGAGATCGAAGAGTAGTTTCATGGCGCCGCATTATATACTTCATGCGGTTTGGACAAGCGCGGATGGGCGAATGCACAAGGTTTTGATCATTGACGACAGCGAAATCAACCTGACCTTGATCAGGGCGCTGGTGCTCAAGCTCGGCGAGTGCGAACCCGTTATGTTCGATCATCCGCTGAAGGCGCTGGAATGGTGCCGGGGCAATGTGCCGGATCTGGTCATCGTCGATTACATGATGCCGGAGATGGACGGCCTGCGGTTCATCGCCGCCTTCCGCGCCTTGCACGGACGGACCGAAATCCCGGTGCTGATGATCACCGCCAACGACCAGAAGGATGTCCGCTACGAGGCGCTGCTCGGCGGCGCCAACGATTTCCTGACCAAGCCCATCGACCGCATCGAATTCTCGGCGCGCGTGCGCAACATGCTCGCGCTGCGCACCGGCCAGAAGTTTCTGGCCGACCGTGCTGCCCATCTGGCCGACGAGGTCGCCGAGCGAACGCGCGATATCCGCGAACGGGAACGCGAACTGATTTTCCGCATTTCGCGCGCCGCCGAATTCCGCGACCCGGAAACCGGCGCGCACATCCAGCGCATGGCGCATTACTCGGAAATCATCGCCCGCGGCCTCGATCTCGACGCCGCAACCTGCAATCTGATCCTGCAGGCAGCGCCCTTGCACGATGTCGGCAAGATCGGCATCCGCGATCACATCCTGCTCAAGCCGGGAAAACTGTCGCCGCAGGAATTCGACATCATGAAACAGCATGCGATGCTGGGCTACGACCTGCTCAAGGACAGCGGTTCGGAAATCCTTCAGGCCGGTGCCGAGATCGCCCGGTCGCATCATGAAAAATACGACGGCAGCGGTTATCCCCGCGGGCTCAAGGGCAGTGCGATCCCGCTGTTCGGTCGCATCGTTGCCGTGGCCGACGTGTTCGATGCCCTGACCTCGGAGCGCCCGTACAAGAAAGCCTGGGCACTCGACGACGCCATGCGTTTTCTGGAAGAGGGCCGCAGCACGCACTTCGACCCGCTCTGTGTCGAATCCTTCATTGCCGGTTGGGACGAGGCGCTCGAAGTCCGGCAACGCTTCCGCGACGAGGAAGCCCCGAAAATATGAGCCATGGCTGACGGAGACCGCGCATGAATCCCTTTGTACTCGACAAGCCGGCCATCCTCGAACGATTGGGCGGGGATGAGGGCATCTTTGCCATGATGGTGGACATGTTCCTGACGGAACTGGACAACAACCGCCAGGCCTTGCTGACTGCGCTTGCCGGCGACAGCGCCGCCCTGCAGCGCGAGGCCCACACGATCAAGGGGCTGCTGGCGACCTTTTCCGACGGATTCGGGGCCGAGTTGGCGCAGACGCTGGAATATCAGGCGAAGAATGGCCAGGTAGACGATGCCCGGGGGCGGGTTGACATGTTGCTGGCCCGCGTCGATGAGGTTGCCGAGGTCTTGCGCGGCCTGTCAGCCGGGTAGGCTCAGGCAGTTTGCCGCTGCCGCCGGCGATCCCGCCGGGTCGTAGGGAACGACCCCGAGCAGGGGCGCGTCGAGCAATTCCTTCAGGGTGGCGAGATTTTCCTCGAATCGGCTCATTTCCGGGTCAATCCGGTTGGCCACCCAGCCGGCAATGAACAATCCGCGATTGGCGATGGCTTCCGCCGTCAGCAACGCGTGATTGAGGCAGCCCAGGCGCATGCCGACCACCAGGATTACCGGCAAGCCCAGGACCATGGCCAGATCGGCGCCGTTGCGGTCGATCCCGAAGGGCACGCAGAAACCGCCGGCGCCTTCGACGATGACCAGATCGGCCTGGCGTCTGGCCGTGCCGACGGTGTCGGCGATACGCGAGAAATCGATATCCACCCCGACATCGGCCGCCGCGATGTGCGGTGCGATGGCCGGTGCGAAACAGTAGGGATTGACGATGTCGGCCGGCAGTTCGACGCTGCTGGCGGCTAGGATGCGGCGGACGTCGTCGTTCTCGCCCAGCGCGTCGGTGCCGGCGGCAACCGGTTTCAGCCCGACCGCCGACAGTCCCGCCTGGCGGGCGCGGTGCAGCAGGGCGCAGGTGATGTGGGTCTTGCCGACTTCGGTGTCGGTACCGGTCAGGAAATAGGCGGAACTCATGATCTGGCGTGGATGAAAACGATGTCGTAGGTCAATGGTATACCATCGTCTTGTCGTTGGCATTCATAGGCGGCTTCAAGCCGACGCAGGGTGCCGGGACTCATCAGGCCGGTACGGCGACCGGGGCCGACCTGGTTGGCGCCAACGGCCTTGACGGCGCGCAGCAGGCTGCGCAGGTCGG
>DKNF01000018.1 GCA_002470165.1 Betaproteobacteria bacterium UBA7395
AGTCCAGCAGCTTGCGGCGCTGCGAGACGAGGTGCAGCAGGCCACGACGCGAGTGGTGATCCTTGCTGTGCTCCTTGAAGTGCGGCTGCAGGTCGTTGATGCGGGCGGTCAGCAGAGCGACCTGGACTTCCGGAGAACCGGTGTCGCCCTTGGACTGTGCGTATTCGGCGACGATGCTCGCCTTCTGTTCGGTGGTAACGGCCATTTCAAAACCCTCTTTCATTAAAACGACGCAGCCCCGGTTTGATAGAGCGAACGCCAATTGGAAAATTTTTCCGGACAGGATCGGAAAGCGGCGGATTGTACCAGCTTACGGCGCCAGTTGCACCAGTCTTTTTGGCCACAGGCGCTGGCCTGCTCCGGGCTCGCCGACGCCGATCAGGCGGTCTCCGGCATAGACCCGAATCTTGCCGCTCAGACCGTCCGGCAGGTCGACCGGATTACCGTGGCTGAAGCGCTGTTCGGCATCACCGCTGAGATCGACGCGGGGCAGGCTCTGCAGCAGCGCATCGACCGGGCGCAGGCAAGCGACGCGCGCCTCCTCCTCGATGCTGTCGATCTGCGCCAGCGTCATGGCGCCATCGAGCACCAGATCGCCGACCCGTGTCCGCCGCAAGGCAGTCAGATGCGCGCCGCAACCCAGCGCGGCGCCGATGTCCTGGGCCAGCACGCGAATGTAGGTGCCCTTGCTGCAACTGACCGACAGACGCAGGCGGGTACCGGTGAATTCCAGCAGCTCGATGGCGTGAATGGTCACCGGCCGGGCCTCGCGGTCGACGGTGATGCCCTGCCGGGCGAGTTCGTAGAGCGGCCGGCCGTCACGCTTCAGCGCCGAATGCATGGGCGGCACCTGCAGGATGTCGCCGGTAAACTGCGGCAACACCCGGGCGATGTCGGCGGGCGTGACATTGACCTCGGCGGTCGCCGTGACCACGCCTTCGGCGTCACCGGAATCGGTACTGACTCCGAGTTGGAGCTCGGCTTCGTAAGTCTTGTCGGCATCGAGCAGATCGGCGGAAAACTTGGTCGCCTCGCCGAAACAAAGGGGCAGCAGGCCGGTGGCCAGCGGGTCGAGCGTACCGGTATGCCCGCCTTTGGCGGCCGAGAACAGGCGTCGCGCCTTTTGCAGGGCATCGTTGGAACTCATGCCCTGCGCCTTGTCGAGCAGCAATACGCCATCGACCTGCTTCCAGGTTTTCTTGACCCTCGGCTCCATGCTGGGCCTAGTCTTCCGGCGTCTGGTCGCTGAGCGCGTTGGCCTGCTGGATCAGCGCCGTCATGCTGGCACCGTATTCCAGTGAGCTGTCGTAGATGAAATGCAGTTCCGGCAAAGTGTGAATATGGATACGCCGCCCCAGCTCACGCCGCAGGAAACCGGCGGCACGCTTCAAGCCCTGCTCGATCTCGGGCAGGTGCTCGACATTGAGCGTGGTGAAGAAAACCTTGGCATGCGCATAATCCGGTGTCAGTTCGACGGCGGTCAGACTGATCATGCCGACACGCGGATCCTTCAGTTCGCTGCGGATCAGGTCGGCCAGATCGCGGCGCACCTGCTCCGCGACCCGGTCTCCCCGTTGAAAGCCTCTTGCCTGCTTCTTCATTACAGCGAGCGCGCCACTTCCTGGATTTCGTACACTTCGAGCTGATCGCCTTCCTGGATGTCGTTGTTACCACGCAGCGACAGACCGCACTCGAAGTTGGAACGGACTTCCTTGACGTCGTCCTTGAAGCGCTTGAGCGAATCCAGCTCGCCGTCCCACTGAACCACGTTGTTGCGCAGCAGGCGGACGCGCGAATTGCGCTTGACGATGCCTTCGAGCACGTAACAACCGGCAATGGCACCGACCTTGGAGACGTGGAAGACCTGGCGGATTTCGACCATGCCGGTGATCTGCTCGCGCTTCTCCGGGGACAGCATGCCGGACAGTGCCGCCTTGACCTCGTCGACCGCGTCGTAGATCACGTTGTAGTAACGGATATCGACGCCGAAGTTCTCGGCCAGCTTGCGCGAACCGGCATCGGCACGGATGTTGAAGCCGATGATGACGGCACCCGAGGCTTGCGCCAGGTTGACGTCGGATTCGCTGATCGCACCGACCGCGCCGTGAATGATCTGGACGCGGACTTCCTCGTTGGACAGCTTGGACAGCGTCTGCACCAGGGCTTCCTGCGAACCCTGCACGTCGGCCTTGACGATCAGCGGCAGGGTCTTGACCTGGCCCTCTTCCATCTGCTGGAACATGTTTTCCAGCTTGGCGGCCTGTTGCTTGGCCAGCTTGACGTCGCGGAACTTGCCCTGACGGAACAAGGCGATTTCGCGTGCCTTCTTTTCGTCGGCCAGCACAATGGCTTCTTCGCCGGCTGCCGGAACGTCCGACAGACCGAGGATCTCGACCGGAATCGACGGGCCGGCTTCGTTGATGGCCTTGCCGTTCTCGTCGAGCATGGCGCGGACACGGCCGAAGACCTGACCGGCCAGCACGATGTCGCCGCGCTTGAGGGTGCCGGACTGAACCAGCATGGTGGCCACCGCACCGCGCCCCTTGTCGAGACGGGCTTCGATGATCAGACCCTTGGCCGGCGCATCCTTCTGCGCGGTCAGTTCGAGCACTTCGGCCTGCAGCAGGATCTGTTCGAGCAGTTCGTCGATGCCGGTACCCTTCTTGGCCGACACCGGGCAAAACGGCGAATCGCCGCCGTATTCTTCCGGAATGACGCCTTCGGCAACCAGCTCCTGCTTGACGCGGTCCGGATTGGCGTCCGGCTTGTCGATCTTGTTGACCGCGACCACCAGCGGCACGCCGGCCGCCTTGGCATGGTGGATCGCTTCCTTGGTCTGCGGCATCACCCCGTCGTCGGCCGCGACGACCAGGACGACGATATCGGTCGCCTTGGCACCGCGCGCACGCATCGCCGTGAAGGCCTCGTGACCCGGCGTGTCGAGGAAGGTGATCATGCCGCGTTCGGTTTCGACGTGGTAGGCACCGATGTGCTGGGTAATGCCGCCGGCTTCGCCGGAAGCCACCTTGGCACGACGGATGTAGTCGAGCAGCGAGGTCTTGCCATGGTCGACGTGACCCATGACGGTCACCACCGGGGCACGCGGCACCAGCGGCACGTCCTTGTGTTCCGCGCTTTCCTCGAGGAAGGCATCGGGATCGTCGAGTTTGGCGGCAACTGCCTTGTGACCCATTTCCTCGACGACGATCATTGCCGTTTCCTGGTCGAGTACCTGGTTGATGGTGACCATCGAGCCCATCTTCATCATCGTCTTGATGACTTCGGTCGCCTTCACGGCCATCTTGTGGGCCAGATCGGAAACGGAAATGGTTTCGGGAATGTGCACTTCGCGAGTAATCGGCTCGGTCGGCGCCTGGAAGCTGCCCTGACCGTCATCCGACTTGCCGTGCGACTTCTTGTGACCGTGGCGACCATCCTTCCAGCCGCTGCCGATATCAGCGCCGCGGGTCTTGAGACCACCCTTCTTCTTGCCGTCATCGGCAGCGCGTCCGCCCTTCTCGCCCTTCTTGGCGGCGCCCGGTGCGTCCGGCTTCTTGTGCAGCGTACCCTTCTCGCCTTCGCCGCTGCGTGCCTGGGCAGCAGCCTGCTGCTTGGCCTGCTCGGCAGCCTTGGCGGCAGCAGCGGCCGCTTCGGCCTGCTGGCGCATCGCAACCAGATTGGCTTCGCGAGCCTGCTTTTCCTTGAGCTCGCGCTCCTGGATTTCGCGCAGGCGATTGAAGCGCCGTGCTTCCTCTTCGCGGGCCTTGAGTTCCTTCTCGCCAATGATGCTGGCGCGGTCGATGGTGCGGCGAACCGGTGCGGCTTCGGTCGTTTCGACGGCAGCCGCCTCGACGATTTCGGGCTCCGGTTCCGGCTCTGGCATCGGCTCGGGTTCCGGTTCCGGCTGAATTTCGACGACCGGCTCCGGGACCGTCTCGACCACCGGCTCGGGAATCGGTTCCGGCTGGACCTCCGGCAGGGTGTCGACGACTTCCGGCTCTTCCGGGGCCTCGGCAGCTTCCGGGTGCAGCTCGTGGACATCGCGCTTGACCAGGACGCGCTTCTTGCGCACTTCGACCTGGACGGTACGGGCACGACCATGGGAGTCGGTGGCCTTGATCTCCGAGGTCTGCTTGCGCGTCAGGGTGATCTTGTTCTTGGGCTCGGCCTCGCCGTGCGAACGGCGCAGATAGTCGAGCAGACTGGTCTTGTCCTGATCGGTCAGCGTATCGCTGCCACCGGACTTGCCGACACCGGCGCGGCCGAGTTGCTCGAGCAGCGACTCGACCGGCATTTTGAGTTCAACGGCAAATTGTGAAACGGTTGTTGCGGACATACTTACTACCTCCCTGCTCACTCGAACCAGTGAGCGCGTGCCTTGAGAATGATTTCCTTGGCACGCTCTTCTTCAATGCCGGTCATTTCCGTCAGTTCATCAACCGCCAGCTCGGCGAGATCGTCGCGCGTCCTGACGTCATGTTCGGCGAGTTTTGCCGCCAGTTCCTTGGTCATGCCTTCCAGACCGATCAGGTCTTCGGCAACATTTTCCAACTTTTCCTCGGTGGCGATGGCTTCCGTCAGGAGCACGTTGCGCGCACGATTGCGCAGCTCGTTGACGATGTCTTCGTCCAGCCCGTCGATTTCCAGCATTTCGGCGAGCGGCACGTAGGCGACTTCTTCCAGCGTCGAGAAACCCTCTTCGATCAGCAGATCGGCCAGTTCCTCGTCGATGTCCAGCTTTTCCATGAACATGACGCGGGTGACGGCGTATTCGGCTTCGGCCTTCTTGGCCGACTCGTCCTGGGTCATCAGGTTGATGGTCCAGCCGGTCAGTTCGGAGGCCAGGCGGACATTCTGACCACTGCGACCGATGGCGATGGCCAGGTT
Organism: Betaproteobacteria bacterium UBA7395; assembly: GCA_002470165.1. GTDB lineage: Bacteria > Pseudomonadota > Gammaproteobacteria > Burkholderiales > Rhodocyclaceae > Azonexus. Next base: position 4,888 of record DKNF01000018.1, read on the forward strand.
GTCCTCGTCGACAACGACGTCCATGGCGTGCTTTTCCTCATCGACGACGATCGAGGTCACTTCGGCCGGCGACAGCGCGCCGATCACGAACTGCGCCGGATCGGCCGACCACAGGACGATGTCGATGTTTTCGCCGCCGATCTCGTTGCGCACGGCGGTGACGCGCGAGCCGCGCAGGCCAACGCAGGTGCCGATCGGATCGATACGCGGATCGTTCGACTTGACGGCGATCTTGGCACGCATGCCGGGGTCGCGGGCACAGGCCTTCAACTCCATCAGACCGTCTTCGATTTCCGGCACTTCCAGTTCGAACAGCTTGATCACGAATTCGGGCGCGGTACGCGACAGGATGATCTGCGGGCCACGGGCACCGCGATCGATGCGCAGCAGGTAGGCGCGAACGCGGTCGCCAACACGCAGGTTTTCCTTCGGGATCATCTGGTCGCGCGGCAGCACGGCTTCGATCTTGCCGGCCTCGATGATGGCATTGCCGCGCTCCATGCGCTTGATCGTACCGAAGACGACGTGTTCCTTGCGATCAAGGAAATCAGCCAGGATCTGCTCACGCTCGGCGTCGCGAATCTTTTGCAGGATGACCTGCTTGGCGGCCTGGGCACCGATACGACCGAAGTCGATCGGCTCCAGCGGTTCCTCAAGATAATCGCCGGGTTCGATTTCGGGATCGTCCTTGACGGCATCCGACAGCGGAATCTGGTGGTATTCGTTGACGTACTCGCTGTCAGGCACCACCAGCCAGCGACGGAAGGAATCGTAACTACCGGTGGCACGGTCGATGACGACACGGACCTCGGCTTCGTCGTGGATACGCTTCTTGGTCGCGGATGCAAGCGCCAGCTCAAGGGCACCGAAGACGATTTCCTTGTTGACGTTCTTTTCGCGGGCCAGTGCATCGACCAGCAGCAACAGTTCACGGCTCATGGGCTAAAACCTCCAGGTACTTCAGTCGAATTTCGGCACCAGGCGTGCCTTTTCGATATTGTTGAATTCGAGTTCCACGTCTTCCTTTTCCAGGCGAAGACCCACCTTGCCGGCTTCGCAGCCGAGCAGTTGCCCCTGGAAGTTGCGGCGATTGTTGTGCGGAATACGCAGCTTGATCTGAATATCCTGACCGGCGAAACGCGCGAAATCAGCTTCCTTCTTGACGACGCGATCCAGACCGGGCGACGAGATTTCGAGGCGGTCGAAATCGATGTTTTCGACTTCGAACAGGCGCGTCAACTGGTTGGAAACCTTGGCGCAATCCTCGACATCGACCCCCTTCTCCTTTTCCGGGGCATCGATGAAGACGCGGATGGTCCTGCCGCGCGGCGACATTTCGATGTCGACAAGCTCATAACCCAGACCGGTTACCGTCGTTTCAAGCAGCGAATTCAAATCCATAGGCACAAATAAAAAATGGGCGAAACGCCCACCTCAGAAAAATAAGATGCCCGCCAAAAACAGCGGGAGGAACAAACCCGTGAATTATAACGAGTTTATTCCTTCCTCACAATCGCCAGCACGCTGACGACAAGCTCGATCAGGCCTGCTTCGGCTTTTCCGAGCGTGCCAGCTCGCGCATCAACAGCTTGACCTCGTTCTCGTCGAGCTCGCGGCATCGGCCGCGCTTGAGCTGCGGCGGCAGCGTGAACGGACCGTAACGAACACGGATCAGCCGGCTGACCGTACAACCGACGGCTTCGAACATGCGCCGGACTTCGCGGTTGCGCCCTTCGAACAGGCTGACCCGGTACCACTTGTTGGCCCCCTCGCCGCCGGCATCGACCAGGCTGGAAAAACTGGCCGGGCCGTCTTCGAGCTGGACGCCGTCGAGCAACTGCTGCTGGGCTTCCATGGTCAGTTCGCCGAGCACGCGCACGGCGTATTCCCGGACCAGCTCGGAGCTCGGGTGCATCAGCTTGTTGGCCAGTTCGCCGGAGGTGGTGAACAGCAACAGGCCCGAGGTATTGAAGTCGAGACGACCGACGTTGATCCAGCGCCCGCCGCGCATGCGCGGCAGCGCGGCGAAGACCGACGGGCGGCCATCGGGATCGTCGCGCGAGACGATCTCGCCCTCCGGCTTGTGGTACATCAGCACGCGTGGCGGGCGCGAACTGCTGCCGGTGAAGCGGATGTTGATCAGGCGTCCGCCGATCTTGACCTTGTCGGTCGGAATCACCGACTGGCCGATGGTGGCGACGACGCCATTGACGCTGACCTTGCCGGCGGCGATCCACTCTTCCATCTCGCGCCGCGAACCGACGCCGGCCTGGGCGAGGATCTTCTGCAGACGTTCCGGCTTGGCCGCCGCGAGCGGCCGCCCGTCACGCGCGATAGCGCCACGATTGGCCCGCCCACCGGTGTTCG
>DKNF01000015.1:0-4589 GCA_002470165.1 Betaproteobacteria bacterium UBA7395
CAGGTTGGTCTGGTCGGCGATGGTGGCGATCAGGCTGACCGAGCGGGCGATTTCCTCGCGGTGGGCGTTGAATTCGGTGATCGCATGGCCGGTGTCCTCGATTTTCCCGACCAGGCGGTTCATTGCCTCGACTACCTCGGCAATCGCCGCGCTGCTTTCCTGGGCAGCGCTGGCGTTGTCGGTCGATAGCCGGGCCAGTTCGTCGGTGGCGGCGACGATGCCGAGCATGTCGCGCTGGCTGGTACGCATGTTCTTCAAGAGGTTCTCGGCATTCAACTGGCCGAGGCGGAAGACGCCATGCAGGCCGGCGCTGTCGATCTGGTCGGCAAAACGGTTCTCGCTGGCGGCCTGCAGGGCTTCGCGCAGTTTGGTGAAGCAGCTTTCCATCTGTTCCAGCATGGCATTGACGTTGTCGCAGACCACGCCGAGTTCATCCTTGCGCCGCAGGTCGGGGATACGCTGGCCGATGACGCCGCGCGAGATTTCGGTGGCGACGCGGGAAATGTGGTTCAGCGGGGTCAGCGCGACGCGCAGCTTGTGCAGGTAGAAGAAGCCGCTGCCCAGGCCGAAGGCCATCAGGCAGCTGAACCACAGCCAGTCCAGCGGCAGCCAGCCGTGCGTGGCCATGCCGATGATGCCGGCGATGAACAGCAGCGCGTTGAGAAAGACGACCTCAACGAAGGCGCTGCGGATGAAGGGAGAACGCTGCATGCTTGGAATTCCTGATAGCTGTGAAATCTTGGCCGAACAAGGGCCGGGCACATTGTCGCCGGCCCTTGTTACGGAAATGGGTCGCTGCTCCGGGTGGGTCAGAACTGCTTGACCTCGATGTTCAGCGTCTGGATGCGGTAGGCGATCTGGCGCGGCGTCATGCCGAGGATGCGGGCGGCCTTGGCCTGGACCCAGCCGGCCTGTTCCAGCGCGGCGATGACGCGTTCGCGTTCGGACAGCGAGGGATCGTTGATATCGACTTCGCTCGCCGGCGGCGGCATCTCGCCGCTTGGCACCGCCGTCTTCAGCGGTCGTGCCGAACTGCGTTCGCGGCTGCTCGGGAAGCGGATCAGGTCGACATCGATCAGCCCGTCTTCGGACAGCACGGCGGCGCGTTCCAGGCAGTTTTCCAGTTCGCGCACGTTGCCCGGCCAGTCGTGGCTGGCCAGCCGGCGCTGGGCCATGTCGCTGAGCGTCAGCTTGCGCTTCTGGTCGTTGCCGATCTTGGTCAGCAGGTGACGGGCGATTTCCGGGATGTCCTCGATGCGTTCGCGCAGTGGCGGCAGGAATAGCGGCATGACGTTCAGGCGGTAGAACAAGTCCTCGCGGAAGTCGCCCATTTCGACGGCGGTTTCCAGATCGCGGTGGGTGGCGGCGATGATGCGCACATCGACCTTGATCGTCTTGCTGCCGCCGACGCGCTCGAACTCGCCTTCCTGCAGGATGCGCAGCAGCTTGGCCTGGAAGGCCGCCGACACTTCGCCGATTTCGTCGAGGAAGAGGGTGCCGCCGTTGGCCTGTTCGAAGCGGCCCTTGCGTGCTTCGACGGCACCGGTGAAGGCGCCGCGCTCATGGCCGAAGAGTTCGGATTCGAGCAGGTTTTCCGGCAGTGCGGCGCAGTTGAGCTTGACCAGCATGTTGCGCGCGCGCGGCGAGTTGTAATGGATGGCGTTGGCGATCAGTTCCTTGCCGGTGCCGGTTTCGCCGCGGATCAGCACGGTGGTGTTCCACTTGGCGACCATGCGCGCCTGTTCGAAGACCCGGCGCATCACCGCCGAGCGCCCGACCATGCTGTCGAAACCGTGCTGATGGCGGACGGTGCGCCGGAGCAGGTCGCGTTCCTCGAGCAGGGTCGATTTTTCCTGCTGGACTTCGAGCGACAGCTTCAGGCTCTGGCCGATCAGGTTGGCGACCATCTCGACGAACTGGGCGCGTTCCTCGAGCAGGCCGTCTTCCGGGGCTTCCGGCTGGACCGCGAGGACGCCCTGGAGGTTGCCGCCGACCTTGATCGGCACGGCGATGAAGGGCAGTTCCGGTTCGTACAGGCCGACTCGGTTGAGGAAGCGCGGCTCGTCGGCGACGCGTTCCAGTTTGAAAGTGCGGGGTTTTTCCAGGATCAGGCCGATGATGCCTTCGCCGGGGCCGTATTGCGCGTTGTCGGCGGTCGGGCCGTCGGGGTTGTAGATGGTGTGGATGGCGAGCTTGCCGCTTTCGGCATCGACGACGCCGATCAGTCCGCGGCTCAGCCCGGCCTCGTCATGCAGCACGCGCAGCAGGTCGCGCAGGGTCTCGTTGAAGGCCAGCGAGCGGCTGAGTACCCGGCTGACCGCATAGAGCGCCGACAGCAGCAGGATGTTCAGTTCGTGCGTTCGACAGTAGCCGCCCGGGGGCGGGCATTCGTCGGCGGCGTGGTGGGTGTGGTGGTCGTGCATGCTGTGTTTCCTGCTCAGATCGGGTCGCCGTCGACGCGGAACTCGACGATGGCGGCACAGCCGCCGGCCGGGCTTTCGTCGAGATCGATGATGCCGCCGTGGTCGGCGACGACCTGCTGGGCTCGCGACAAGCCGGTGCCGATATGTTTGCCGCTGCCGTTCTTGGCCGTGAAGAAGGGCTCGAACGCCTTGTGTCGCCATTCCATCGGAATGCCCGGGCCGCTGTCGAGGACGGCGATGCGCAGGCAATCGTCGACGACCTCGCTCCTGATCTGCAGCTCGCGACGCGGCCAGCCCTTGACGTTCATGGCTTCGATGGCGTTTTCGACGAGCGCCTTGAACAGCATGCGCAATTGCAGCGGCCGCCCGTTCAGCGGTGGCAGCACCGCCGAGGGTTGCCAGTCGACGGTGATGCCGGCGCTGAGCAGGCGGGGCGTGCACACTTCGAGCACGTCGCGCAGGATTTCGTTGAGATTGACGCGGATGACGATCTCCTGCGGACTTTGCGGGATCACCTGGCGCAGCGATTCGATGTGCTCGCGGCTGTTGTCGAGCGCGTGCCTGAGCATTTCGGCGCTGGCCGGGTCGCGGCGCTGGAGCACGGCAACCGCCGAGGCCATGACGTTGAGCGGTTCTTCCAGGCGGAACACCGCCGCCGACAGGCCTTCGCGGATCGCCGCCGTGCGTTCCTCCTCGGCCAGCGAGGCCTTCAGCGCGGCGCCCTTGGCCCGCTCCTGCTCCTCGCGCAGGTTGGTGATGTCGGAAATGACCAGCAGCAGGCCGGGTTGGCCGGCGGCGCAGAAGTAGCTGTCGGCGCATTCGCTCTGCATGGCGATCACCGAGGCGCTGACCGACAGCCAGCGGGCGCGGCCGCCGGGACTGTCGAGACGCATCTCGCGGTTGCTGAACTCGCATTGCCCGGGATTGCTGGCCAGGGCTTCGTACCACTCCGGCGCCAGTGCGTCGAGCAGGCGGTGCGCCGGCTCCTTGACCCGCATGTCGGTCAGCAGTTTCTTGTAGGCGTGGTTGTCGAGGACCACGCGACCGGTCGGATCGAGCAGGGCAAAGGCCACCGGCGAGGCGTCGATCACCGATTCGATCAACTGTTTCTGGTTGAGTACCGTGCGCTCCAGTCGGTGCAGTTCGGTGATGTCCCGGTGCATCCCGAGGTAGTGGGTGATTTCGCCCTGGCTGTCGACAACGGGGGTGATCGACAGTTCGGCCAGATAGGTGCCGCCGCATTTGCGCTTGTTCAGCAGCTTGCCCGACCAGGGGCGGCGGGCCTTGAGCGAGGTCCACATGTCGGCGTACAGCGCCGGTGGTGTGGTGTGGTTGGAGAGCACGGATTCATTCAGGCCGATCACGTCCTCGGCGCTGTAGCCGGTGATCCGGCTGAAGCTGTCGTTGGCATAGAGGATGCGGGCTGACGGATCGGTGATCGAAATGGCCAGGTCGGCCTGATGGACTGCCTGGCGATAGACCTCGGGCGGCAGGATGTCTTTGAGGTCGTTCTGGGTCAGGGGCTGAGCCGACATGATCTAACTCCGGGAAGGGCCGGTAAGGGTCTGGATCGGCTAAAAGCAGATTCCATGCCGTCTTGTGAGGTTTGCTGCAAAAGCCCTGTTTGTCGTGATCCCGGCATGAATTCGACAATTTCCTGTTGGCTTTGCGACAAATTGTTTTGCCGGAAATGCACCAATTTGGTGTGTTGCCACCAAAAAAGGGGCTGAACGGGCATGGGAGGGAGAAAACCGGCGATGGCACGGCTTATGCAGTGAAGCCGGCGACGTCCAACCCGAGTCTTCCGTCCATGAGCGAAATCCTGTTACTGCTGCTCTCCACCGCGCTGGTCAACAATGTCGTGTTGATCAAATTCCTTGGCCTGTGCCCGGTCATGGGCGTCTCCAAAAGCGTCGATAGTGCCTTCGGCATGGGGTTGGCGACGACCTTCGTGCTGATGCTGGCCAGCGCCGCCTCGTGGATGCTCGACAACTGGCTACTGCAGCCGCTCGGTCTGGGCTACCTGCGCATCCTGACCTTCATCCTGGTGATTGCGTCGGTCGTGCAATTCACCGAGATGTTCGTCAAGAAGACCAGTCCCGGGCTGTACCAGTCGCTCGGCATCTACCTGCCGCTGATCACCACCAACTGCGCCGTGCTCGGCGT
>DKNF01000015.1:4696-4863 GCA_002470165.1 Betaproteobacteria bacterium UBA7395
CCAACTGCGCCGTGCTCGGCGTCGCGCTGCTCAACGTCCAGCAGGAGTTCAGCCTGTTCAAGAGCCTGCTCTACGGGTTCGGGTCGGCGGTTGGCTTCACGCTGGTGCTGCTGATCTTCGCCGGCCTGCGCGAGCGCGTGGCGCTGGCTCGCGTGCCGGCGGCCTTC
>DKNF01000016.1 GCA_002470165.1 Betaproteobacteria bacterium UBA7395
GGCTTGGGCATCAGCAGGTTCTTGCCGGCGCCGGCGGCCGAGCCGCGGTGGGCCTGAATGGCGGCGCGCAGTGTTGCCGCTTCGATGACGATGGCCGGGCTGGCTTCTTTGGGCTGGTGGGCGCCGAGCAGGCCGCGCAGTTCGAACAGGCGTTGGTCGTATTCGCCCTTGCGCGGCAGGATGCGGATCAGGCCTTCGGCGACCGGCGTCAGGCCGACGCGCTCGCCGTCGGCGACCAGCAGGCCGGCCTCGCCAAGACGGACGAAGGCGTCGCCGAGTTTTTCTTCCGACGGGATGTTGCGCTGGATCAGGTCGATGGCGGCCATGATTTCCTGCATTTCTGCGGGGCGTCGCTTGGCGGCCATGGCGGTGGCGAGGAGGAGGAGGACGTCGACGTCGTGGATCGGCTGCATGGGTGACCTGAGTGTTGCGCCATTCTGGCGGGTCGGGCAGTGTAAGCCCTGCGCGATATCCGCGCTAGAATCATTGCTGTTCAACGGATCGGCGGGAGGGGCTGGGCCATGGTGGCAAATCATTCATTGCAATCCGGCGGGATCGCCGGCCTCGTCCGCGTGCACGGCGCTGCGCGATGATGGAAGCCAGGCGCAGTTCTCTGGCCGGACAGATCGATCTGGTGCTCGAGGCGACCGGCGTTGGCCTGTGGGAATTCGATCACCGGCAGGGCGTGGTGATTCGCAGCCCAGGTCTGATCAGTGTTCTTCACTATGGTCAGGCGCAGGCTTCCGAAGCCTTGGAGTCCTTGCTGCTGCGTCTCCATGAAGCTGACCGGCACATCCTGCGCGACGCGCTGCTGGTCCAATTGAACAATCCTGCAGGACAGTTCGAGGTCGAGTTCCGGATTCTCGATGGCCGTGGGGAAATGCGCTGGTTCAGTTCGCGCGGCAAGGTGATCGAACGCGATGACAACGGTGCGCCCCTGATCTCGGCCGGGATCGCGATCGACATCAATACCCAGAAGCGCCACGAAGTCGAATTGCAGCACAGCGAAGCGCGCTTCCGCCGTCTGCTTGAAAACGTTCCCCTGCCGATGGCGCACATCAATGCCGCGCGCGAGGTCCGTTTCATCAATCGCCAGTTTACCGAGTGCTTCGGCTATACCCTGGCCGATGTGCCCAACGTCTGGGCCTGGGCGGAACTGGCGTTTCCCGATCCGGTTTACCGCGAATCGACCGGTACCCGTTGGGAACTCAGCGTGACGGAAGCGATGAGCACGCAGTCGGCCATTCCGCCGATGACCTGTCGGGTCAATTGCCGCAACGGCCAGGTCCGCATCGTCGAGGTCTCCGGCATGCCGCTGGGCGAGGACTATCTGGTCAATTTCATCGACGTCACCGAGCAGCGCGAGCAGCGGCAATTGCTCGAGTTCGGCAATGACATCCTGCACCGCATTTCCATCGGCGAGCCCCAGAACGAGGTGCTGACGCAGATCTGCCTGGCGGTGGAAGCGCTCGATCCGCAGATACGCTGTTCGGTCATGCTGCTCAACGATGACGGCAAGCGACTGCGCAGCGGCGCCGGTCCCAGCCTGCCCGAGGCTTACCTGAAGGCCATCGACGGCGCGCGGGTCGGGCCGGCGGTCGGCTCCTGCGGGACGGCCGCGTATCGCGGCGAAGAGGTGTTCGTCGCCGACATCGCTACCGATCCCTTGTGGGCGAATTACAAATCCACTGCCCTGGTGCATGGGCTGGTGGCCTGCTGGTCGTCGCCGATCATTTCGCCGGAGGGGGCGGTCCTCGGGACCTTTGCCATCTACTGGCCGACCGCCAACCCGGTCGTGCCGAGGCTGGTACGCGCCTATCTCGATGTGGCCAAGCGGCTGGCGGCGATTGCCATCGAGAGCGCCCGGCGCGAAGCGGCGATGCTGGCCATGCTGGAGGAACAACACCGGGCCCAGGCCCAGTTGCGCAAGCTGTCGCAGGCTGTCGAGCAGAGTCCGGTGGCGGTGCTGATCACCGATCTCGAGGCGCGCATCGAATACGTCAACCAGGCGTTCATCGAGGTCAGCGGTTATTCCGCCGAGGAACTGCTGGGCAGCAACCCGCGCCTGCTGAAAAGCGGCCTGACGCCGCCCAGCCACTACGAGTCGATGTGGCAGACCCTGCTGCGCGGCGAAAGCTGGCAGGGGCAACTGACCAATCGCAACCGCCAGGGCGAGATTTTCTACGAATTTGCGGTGATTTCGCCGATCCGCGAGCCGGACGGTCGGGTGACCAATTATCTGGCGGTCAAGCAGGACATCACCGAGCGCAAGCGCATCGGCGAGGAACTCGACCGGCACCGGCATCACCTGGAAGAACTGGTCAGCCAGCGGACCGCCGAACTCGAATGCGCGATGGCTGCCGCCGAAGTCGCCAACCGGGCGAAATCGGCCTTCCTGGCCAACATGAGTCACGAAATCCGGACCCCGATGAATGCCATCGTCGGCCTCACCCATCGCCTGCTCAAGCAGGCCGGCGATGCCGAGCAGAAGGGGTATCTGGAAACCATCAAGGCTTCGGCCGATCACCTGCTGGCCGTGCTCAACGACATTCTCGACCTGTCGCGCATCGAAGCCGGCAAGCTCGAACTGGCGCAGACCGACTTCAACCTGCCCGAACTGCTGGAGCGGACCCTGGGCCTGGTGCGCGAACGCGCCATGGAGAAGGGGCTGGCCCTGCATCTGGACGCGGCGCAGATGCCGGAATGGGTGCATGGCGATCCGACCCGGCTGGCGCAGGCGCTGCTCAACTACTTGAGCAATGCCATCAAATTCACCGAGCAGGGTGGGGTGACCCTGCGCGGGCGCGTGCTCGAAACGCTGGACGGACAATTGAAGCTGCACTTCGAGGTATGCGACTCGGGGATCGGCATTTCCGCAGAAGTGCTGGAGCGCCTGTTCAACCCCTTCGAGCAGGCCGACAATTCGATGACCCGCTTGCACGGTGGCAGCGGGCTGGGGCTGGTGATCACCCGCGAGCTGGCGGAGTTGATGGGCGGCACCGCCGGTTGCGAGAGCACGCCGGGCGTCGGCAGCCGTTTCTGGTTCTCGGCGCTGCTTGGCCAAGCCAGCCAGGGGGCGGCGGTCCATCTGCCGGCCCTGCCCGGCGAATCGATCGAGGCCGTGCTGGCACGCGACTGCGGCGGCGCGCGCATCCTGCTGTGCGAGGACAACCCGGTCAATCAGGAAGTGGCGCGGACCCTGCTGTGCGATCTCGGCCTGGTCGTGCGCCTGGCGGAAAACGGTGCCCAGGGGGTCGATCTGGTGATGAAGGAAGCGGTCGACCTGGTGCTGATGGACGTGCAGATGCCGGTCATGGACGGGCTGCAGGCGACGCGTCGCATCCGCGCGCTGCCCGGCAAGGCGTCGCTGCCCATCCTGGCGATGACGGCCAACGTCTTTGCCGAGGACCGCGCTGCCTGTCTGGCCGCCGGAATGAACGATTTCGTCGCCAAACCGGTCGATCCGGATTCGCTCTACGCCGCCCTGCTGCGCTGGTTGCCGGCCACGGCCGCGTTATCCGTGGCGAACCCGGTGCCGGCACTGGCGCCGGTGGCCGACGCGGAGGGCAGCCTGCGAGCCCTGTCCGGTGTGGACGCCGAGGCGCTGCTGCAGATGATGCGCGGCAAGGCCGGCAAGGCCATCCAGTTGTTGCGGCTGTTCGCCGAAAGTCACCGGCAGGATGTCGAGCAATTGCGTTCGGCGCTGGCGGCAGGCGATCCCGGCGCAGCCGAACACGTCGTCCATGCGCTCAAGGGGGCGGCGGGCACGCTGAGCCTGACCGAAACGCATCAACTCGCGGCACAGGTCAACGACAGGCTGCGCCAGGGCGAGACGGCGGCCGCCATGGCCGACGACATCGATCGCCTGGATCAGGCGCTGGTCCGGATCTGCGCCGGGATTGCCGGACTGCCTTCAGACTGAGCGGGCGCAGAGCTGTTCGATCTCCGCCTGCAAGGCACGGATGTCGATCGGCTTCGAGACGTAGCCGTTCATGCCCGCGTTCAGGCAGGCATCGCGGTCGCCGGCCATGGCATTGGCCGTCATCGCGATGATCGGTAGC
>DKNF01000240.1 GCA_002470165.1 Betaproteobacteria bacterium UBA7395
GCCGGCATCACCCGCGACAACCTGACGATGCGCATGGGCGACGACGAGTGGGATGCGGTCATCGACACCAACCTGAAGGCGGTTTTCCGCCTGTCGCGCGGTGTGATGCGCGGCATGATGAAGGCGCGCTTCGGCCGCATCGTCAATATTTCGTCGGTGGTCGGCTATTCCGGCAACGCCGGCCAGGCCAACTACTGCGCCGCCAAGGCCGGCGTCGCCGGTCTCTCCCGTTCGCTGGCACGCGAGTTGGGTAGCCGCAACATCACGGTCAATTGCGTCGCGCCGGGCTTCATTGCCACCGACATGACGCATGCGCTGACCGAAGAACAAAAGGCCGCGATGCTGGCCTCGATTCCGCTGGCCCGTGCCGGCACACCTGAAGACGTCGCCGGTGCGGTCGGCTTCCTGGTTTCTCCCGCTGCCTCGTATGTCACGGGTACTACCGTGCATGTGAATGGCGGCATGTTCATGGATTGATTTCACCAAGTCCCGGCTTTTGGTAGAATCAACACGTTTTTTTTCGTACCCCGAGGGGAAGGAGTTTTTCGAATGGATAACATCGTAGAGCGCGTCAAGAAGATCGTCGCCGAACAACTGGGTGTGAACGAAGCGGACATCAAGAACGAGTCCTCCTTCGTCGACGATCTGGGCGCGGATTCGCTGGACACCGTCGAGCTGGTCATGGCGCTGGAAGAGGAATTCGAGTGCGAAATTCCGGACGACCAGGCCGAGAAGATCACGACGGTCCAGCAGGCTGTCGATTACATCCTCGCCAACAAGCAGTAAGCCAATTCCGGTTTCAACCAGGCAAGGCCGGCCCCCAAGGCCGGCCTTGCTATTTTTGCTTTCGGAGTGCATATCTTGGCACGTCGTAGAGTCGTCATCACCGGCCTGGGCCTGATTTCCCCGGTCGGCAACAGCGTCGAAGAAGGGTGGAAGAACATCGTTGCCGGCGTTTCCGGCATCGCGCCGATCACCCGCTTCGACACCTCGACCTTTCCGGTGCAGTTTGCCGGTGAAGTCAAGAATTTCGACATCACCCAGTACATTTCCGCCAAGGATGCCCGGCGCATGGATACCTTCATCCATTACGGCCTGGCTGCGGGCATGCAGGCCGTGCGCGATGCCGGCCTGGACCAGGAGGGTGCGGCCGATCCCGAGCGCGTCGGTGTCGCCATCGGTTCCGGTATCGGCGGTCTGCCGCTGATCGAAGCCACCAAGGATGAATACAATGCCGCCGGCGTGCGCAAGGTGTCGCCTTTCTTCGTTCCCGGTTCGATCATCAACATGATTTCCGGCAACCTGTCGATCGAGTTCGGCTTCAAGGGCCCCAATCTGTCGATCGTTACCGCCTGCACGACCGGCACGCACTCGATCGGCGAAGCCGCGCGCATCATCGAATACGGCGATGCCGACGTGATGGTCGCCGGCGGTGCCGAATCGACCGTGTCGCCGCTCGGCCTCGGCGGTTTTTGCGCAGCCCGTGCGCTGTCCACCCGCAACGACGACCCGGCGACGGCCAGCCGTCCGTGGGACAAGGATCGCGACGGTTTCGTGCTGGGCGAGGGCGCCGGTGTCCTGGTTCTCGAAGAGTACGAGCATGCCAAGGCCCGTGGCGCCAAGATCTACGCCGAAGTGGCCGGCTACGGCATGAGTGCCGACGCCTATCACATCACCGCTCCGAACATGGACGGCCCGCGGCGTTCGATGGTCAATGCGCTGAAGAACGCTGGTGTGACGCCGGCCGACGTCCAGTACGTCAATGCGCACGGCACGTCGACGCCGCTCGGCGATAAGAACGAGTCGGATGCGATCAAGGCCGCCTTTGGCGAAGCCGCAAAGTCCATCGTCGTCAATTCGACCAAGTCGATGACCGGTCACCTGCTTGGCGGTGCCGGCGGGGTCGAGTCGCTGTTCACGGTGCTGGCCATCCATCACCAGATCTCGCCGCCGACGATCAACATCTTCAATCAGGATCCCGAGTGCGATCTGGATTACTGCGCCAACCAGGCGCGGCCGATGAAGATCGACGTGGCGCTGAAGAACAACTTCGGCTTCGGCGGAACCAACGGCTCGCTGGTGTTCAAGCGTATCTAAGCGCGACTGCCAGGGAGACGAACGGTGCAGTTTCCGGTGATCATCGGACTGCACCGTTCTTTTTTGCTCGATCGCCTGCTGCTGCTCGTGGTGCTGGCAAGCTTCGTGTTCATCGGCTTCTATCCGGGGGAACCCTGGCAGGTGGCGGGCTTGCTGGTGCTTGTCGTCCTGCTCGCCGGGCTGGCCTGGCGGCAACTACGCCCGCCGTTTGCCGCCTTGCGCCTGACCCACGACGGCAGGGTGGAGGGGCGTTTGCACGAAGATGGCGAGTTTGTTGCGCTGCGTTGCCTGCCGGGCGCCACGGTCCATCGCTGGCTGACCGTAGTGCGTCTGGCGCCGGAAAGCGGCGGTGCGGCCAGCGTGCTTCTCGTGACCGTCGATAGCAGCGGGCCGGACGAGTTTCGCCGGCTAAGGGTTTTCCTGCGCTGGCAGAACGGTGTCAGCGCTTCTTGCGACGCGGCCTGAGGATGGTATTCCGGGGTTTTGCTGCCATGTCCGGATAGTCCGGCGAGTAGTGCAGGCCGCGACTTTCCTTGCGCAGCATGGCGCAACGGATGATCAGTTCGGCCGTGAGGACGAGATTGCGCAGTTCGATCAGGTCGTGACTGACCCGGAAATTGGCGTAGAACTCGTTGATTTCGCGTTTCAGCAGGCGAACGCGATGTTCGGCACGTTTCAGTCGCTTGGTCGTCCGGACGATGCCGACATAGTCCCACATGAAGCGGCGCAGTTCGTCCCAGTTGTGGGAAATCACCACTTCCTCGTCGGCATCGGTGACCCGGCTGTCGTCCCAGTCGGGCAGGGTGGGCAGCGGTGCAGGCTTTTGCGCGAGCATGTCCTTGACTGCCGCTTCCGAGAACACCAGGCATTCGAGCAGGGAGTTGGAAGCCAGGCGATTGGCGCCGTGCAGGCCGGTGCAGGAAGCTTCGCCGGCAACGTAGAGACCGGCCACGTCAGTGTGTCCGTCGAGGTCGCAGACAATGCCGCCGCAGGTGTAATGGGCGGCCGGAACGACCGGAATCGGTTCGCGGGTGATGTCGATGCCGAGTTCCAGGCAGCGTGCGTGGATATTCGGGAAATGCTCGCGGATGAAGGCTTCGCCCTTGTGCGAAATATCGAGGTAAACGCAGTCCAGACCGCGCTTCTTCATCTCGAAGTCGATGGCGCGGGCAACGATGTCGCGCGGCGCCAGTTCCTCGCGCTCGTCGTGCTCGGGCATGAAGCGCGTGCCGTCCGGCAGTTTGAGCAGGCCGCCCTCGCCACGCACGGCCTCGGAAATCAGGAAGGATTTGGCGTTGGGGTGGTAGAGGCAGGTCGGGTGGAACTGGATGAACTCCATGTTGGCCACCCGGCAACCGGCGCGCCAGGCCATGGCGATGCCATCGCCGGTCGAGGTGTCGGGGTTGGTGGTGAACAAATAGACCTTGCCGGCACCGCCGGTCGCCAGCAGGGTGTTGGCTGCACCGATGGTCAGGACTTCACCGGAAACACTGTTGAGGACATAGGCGCCGAAGCAGCGGTTTTCGTCTGTACCGAGCTTTTTCCCGGTGATCAGGTCAACCGCGATGTGATCTTCGAAAACGCGGATTTTCGGGTGTTTGCGGACTTTCTCGGTGAGCGTCTGCTGGACCGCCGCACCGGTGGCATCGGCGACATGGATCACCCGGCGGGCGCTGTGGCCGCCTTCGCGGGTCAGGTGGTAGCCGGATTCGTCCTTGGTGAAGGGCACGCCCTGTTCGATCAGCCATTCGATCGCGCTGCGGCCGTTCTCGACGACGAAGCGGGTGGCCTTTTCATCGTTCAGCCAGGCACCGGCAACGAAGGTGTCCTGGATGTGCGCCTCGATCGAATCGCGGTTGTCGAGCACCGCGGCAATGCCGCCTTGAGCCCATCCGGAGGCGGAGTCCTCAAGCTTGCGCTTGCTGATCAGCGCGACGCTGCAATGGTCGGCCAGGCGAAGCGCCGCCGATTGACCGGCCAGGCCGCTGCCGATGATGAGCACATCAAAGTTGAGCACGATGTTTCCCGGAGAAGATAATCCGGCGCGCAATATAGCACGCGGAAAACGATTCACATCGTTACAGAAAATCACAATTAGGGATAAGTCCCTAGGGGTGGTGGCAAAAGGCCTGCGTTATACTCTGCCCCAACAAGAACATATTCCCGGGAAAAACAGAGTCATGAGCGAGCGCGAGGTCGATCAGTTGCTGGTCGAGCGGGCGCAAGGCGGCGACCAAGGCGCCTTCGACCAGTTGGTGAGCAAGTACCAGCGCAAGCTGGGTCGCTTGCTGTCGCGCTACATCCGCGATGCGGCAGAAGTCGAGGATGTGTCGCAGGAGGCCTTCATCAAGGCCTATCGCGCTTTGCCGTCCTTCCGCGGCGACAGTGCCTTTTACACCTGGCTGTACCGGATCGGCATCAACACCGCCAAGAACTATCTGGTTTCCCAGGGGCGGCGGGCACCGACCAGCACGGAATTCGATGCCGACGAAGCCGAAGGATTCGAGGATGCCGCCCTGCTGCGCGACATCAATACTCCCGAGAGCCTGCTGATGTCCAAGCAGATTGGCCAGACCGTCAATAGCGCGATGGACGCCTTGCCCGAGGAATTGCGCACGGCCATCGTCCTGCGCGAAATCGAGGGGCTGTCCTACGAAGAAATCGCCGGCATCATGGATTGTCCGATCGGTACCGTCCGCTCGCGGATTTTCCGCGCCCGCGAGGCCGTCGCCAGCAAGCTGCGCCCCTTGCTCGACATCGCACCCGACAGGCGCTGGTGATGGACGGCGAGGGCAGCGTCATCCGGGCGGTCGTCCGCCTGGTCGATCCGGCAGGTGCCGTCGTCGAAATCGCGCAGGGCGGTTGCGGCCGTTGCCATGAAAAGGGCGGTTGCGGCGGGCATCACCTGACCCAGACCTTCTGCAGCGGCCCGCGTCGCTATCGCGTGGACAATGCCATCGGCGCCGAAGTCGGCGATACGGTTTCAGTTGCCGTCACGGCGGGAACCTTGCGCAGGGGCGCCAATCTGGCCTACGGCCTGCCGGTGCTCGGCCTGATCGGCCGGCGGATCCTCTTCACCCATCTGAAGGCGGCGGCGCTGGTGATGACGATGTTCCTGATCGTCGCCTTCGCCATCGACCTGGCGCAGACGCTCGACGGCGTGCTGGCGCGGGCCGACGAGCTCGGGCGCTCCCGCGTGGCCGTGGTCGCGACCTATCTCGGCTTCCGCGCCGTCGACATCGCCACGCGCCTCTTTCCCGTCGCCTGCTTCATCGGCGTCTTCGCGGCCGAGCTGATGCGCCTGTTCAACCGCGAGACCACGGTGATCGCCGCGGCCGGCTGGTCGCCGCGCC
>DKNF01000091.1 GCA_002470165.1 Betaproteobacteria bacterium UBA7395
GAGGCGAACTGTCGAACCCGGGGGGGCTATGCAGATGGTAACGATGTCAGCTGGACCAACAGCCATCTGGCGGCCAGCAACACCCTGACCCTCAACTAGGGCGGCGACACCACCCTGAAGGGCGCCACCGCTTCCGGCAAGCAGGTCATTGCCGATGTCGGCGGCAATCTGTCCATCACAAGCCTGCAAGACACCCGCCACTACGACGGCAAGCAACAAAACATCGGCGGCAGCATCACCATCGGCGCGGGTGTGTCGGGCAGCGTCTCCGCCAGCCAAAGCAAGGTCAACAGTGACTACGCCAGCGTCGTTGAACAAAGTGGCATCCGCACCGGCGACGGTGGCTTCTAGGTCAACGTCCAAGGCAACACCGACCTCAAGGGCGCTGCCATCACCAGCACCCAGAAAGCCATCGACGACGGTAAAAACCGCTTCCAGACCGGCGGCGAACTAACGTTGTCGAACATCGAGAACAAGGCCGAATACGAAGGCAAGTCGGCCGGCATCAACCTGGGCGCTGGCCAGAACGCCACCGGCAAGTTCATGCTCACCTTCACGCCGACGTACGATCATTGCCTCTGGCTGCTGCGCCAGCACCTCGTCGCCTAATTCCTCCAATCATCGCCAGATCGTCATCCATGGATATTGATCGGAATCAGCGGCCATGGTTTTATACTTGGGTATGGATACACCGATTCACATTGATTCCCGCTTCCCCGCGATGGGGACGACCATTTTCACGGTCATGTCGAAACTGGCGGCCGATTGCGGCGCCGTCAACCTGTCGCAGGGCTTTCCCGATTTCCAGGCCGAGCCGGCGCTGTTCGATGCCATGCATCGCTACATGCTGGCCGGGCGCAACCAGTATGCGCCGATGGCCGGCCTGCCGGAGTTGCGCCAGGCCATCGTGGACAAGGTGGCGGCGCTGTACGGCACCCGCTTCGACGTCGACCGCGAGGTGACGGTGACGGCCGGTGCGACGCAGGCGATCTTCACGGCGATTGCCGCCTTCGTCCGTCCCGGCGACGAAGTGATCGTCCTCGAACCGGTCTACGATTCCTACGTGCCGGCGATCGAGACGGTGGGCGGCAAGGCGGTGTTCTCGCGGCTACGGTTTCCCGATTACACGCCGGACTGGGACGAAGTGCGGTCGCTGGTGACGCCGCGAACGCGGATGATCATCGTCAATTCGCCGCACAATCCGACCGGCAGCCTGCTCACCGCCGCCGACCTCGACCGCCTGGCGGCCATCGTGCGCGGCACCGACATCATCATCCTGTCCGACGAAGTCTATGAGCACATCGTCTACGACGGCGAGGCGCACGTCAGCCTGTGCGGCCATCCGGAACTGGCGGCGCGCAGCATCGTCGTTTCCAGCTTCGGCAAGACCTATCACATCACCGGCTGGAAGATCGGCTACGTGGTCGGCCCGGAAGCCCTCATGGCCGAGTTCCGCAAGGTGCACCAGTTCAATGTGTTCACCGTCCATGCGCCGTCGCAACTGGCGATTGCCGAGTACATGCAGGATGCTTCACGCCATCTCGGTCTGGCGGCGTTCTACCAGGAGAAGCGCGATTTCTTCCGCGCGCTGATGCGTGACACGCCGTTCGAATTGCTGCCCTGTCGCGGTACCTATTTCCAGTTGGCGCGCTACGGACAGATTTCCGACCTGCCGGATACCGATTTTGCGCAGTGGCTGACCCGCGAAGTCGGTGTCGCCGTGATCCCGGTATCGGTATTTCATGCCGACGGCCATGACGAAAAGGTGGTGCGTTTCTGCTTCGCCAAGCGTGAGGAAACGCTGGTCGCGGCGGTCGAGCGCCTGCGTGCGGCATTTGCAAAGTAGTGTGGAGAAATGCAAAGCGCCTTGACGGGCGTTCACCATCGCCCGAATAATCCTCCGGTCACCTCATTTCAGTAAAGGAAACAGCATGGGAATGCTTCAGGAATTCAAGGAGTTCGCCGTCAAGGGCAATGCGATGGACCTGGCGGTTGGCGTCATCATCGGCGCCGCGTTCGGCAAGATCGTCGATTCCATCGTCGGCGACCTGATCATGCCGCTGGTCAGCATGGTCGTCGGCAAGCTGGATTTTTCCAATCTGTTTGTCGTGCTTGGCGACAATCCGGACAATCTGGTTGCGCTGGCCGACCTGAAGAAGGCCGGTATTCCGGTGTTTGCCTACGGTTCCTTCGTGACCATTCTGCTCAATTTCATCATCCTGGCCTTCATCATCTTCATGATCGTCAAGCAGATGAACCGCCTGCGCAAGGAAGAGGCCGCGCCAGCGCCGGCCCCGGCTGAACCGCCGCCGACGCCGGAAGATGTCGTGCTGCTGCGTGAAATCCGCGACGCGCTGAAGAAGTAGTCGTTGCCGACGCTGTTGCCGGGCCGCCTGCGGGCGGCCTTTTTGTTGCCGTTCGCACGAGGAGTGCAAGAAAGCGTAACAAATCGTGAACACGGTGCTCCGGCATCGCTGGCAGGACGTTAATGGCTACTGGACCATCCAACAGAGAGCCTGTCATGAACAAACGTCTGATCCTCGCCGCCATCCTGGCCTCGCTCGCCAGTGCGTGTGCGGTCGTTCCGGTCGAGCCTTATTACGGCGGTACGGTCGTCGTCGAACCGCCACCACTACGCGTCGAGTATCCCGGTTATCCGCCTTATCCCGGTTACGTCTGGATTACCGGTTACTGGTCCTGGGGTGGGCAGCGCCATGTCTGGGTGCCGGGGCGCTGGGTGGCGCCGCGTCCTGGCTATGTCTGGGTCGCGCCGCGTTGGGTCCGCGACGGGCCGCACTGGCGGATGCACGAAGGGCGCTGGGATCAGGACGAGCGACCTCGGACGGCGCCGCCGCCACCGGCACGCATCACCCCGCCGCGCGTCGACGAGCGCGAAGCGAAACGGCATGACGATCGGCGCGATGACCGGCGTGGACGCGATGATCGCCGGGATGATGGGTATCGCCCGGATTACCGCCCCGACTATCGGCCGCAGACCCGCCCGGAAGCGCCGCAACGGTCGCCGGAAATGCATCATGAGCGGCGCCGGCTACCTTCGGGCGCTCCCGAGGCGGGACGCGACGAACGGGGCGAGCAACGTGGGTCGGGGCGCCGCCGTGGCGAGGCGACGACCGACCTGTATCGCTGAGCGATCAGTTGCGTTCGCCGAAAACCGCCTGCCAGAGTGCATCGACTGCGAGGATGTGGCGTTCAACTTCTTCCCGCGGCACCGGTGCCTTCGGTGTCGCCGACAGTCGGCGAATGTGTTGCAGGCGACGGTATTCGCGGTAGGCGTTGCCGGCAGCGAGCGCCAGCTCCGGTTCGATCAGGCCGAGTTCGCCAGCGATGCGCAGCAGGGCGATATTGCCGAGGTTGCCGGTCAGTTCCGGGTGGCTGTGGGCGTGGCCGAGGACCAGGTACTGGACGATGAACTCGACATCGATGATGCCGCCCGGGTCGTGCTTGAGGCCGAAATGACTGTCGCTCTTCGAGGCATGGGCGTCGTACATCTTGCGCCGCATGGCGATGACTTCCTCTTGCAGTTTTGCGAGATCGCGTGGCTGCTGCAGAATTTCACAACGAATGGCTTCGAAGCGAGCGCCCACTGACTTGTCGCCGGCGCAGAAACGGGCGCGGGTCAGCGCCTGGTGTTCCCAGGTCCAGGCGTTGTTCAGCAGGTAGTCGCGGAAGGCATCGACGGTGACCGCCAGCAGGCCGGCGTCGCCGTTGGGGCGCAGACGCAGGTCGGTCTCGAACAGGATGCCGGCCGAAGTCTGGCTCGATAGCCAGGTATTCATGCGCTGGGCCAGGCGGGTGTAGTTTTCCTGGGCGTCCTGGTCGTCGTCATCGTAGAGATAGACGAGGTCGAGGTCGGAAGCGTAGCCGAGTTCCTTGCCGCCCATCTTGCCGTAGCCGATGACGGCGAATTTCGGCGTTTCGCAATGCCGCTTCTTGATCTTGCGCCAGACCAGCGGCAGGGTCTCCTGGACGATGCTGTCGGCCAGTTCGGTGAGGTGGTCGGACAGCGACTCGATGGTCTGCAGGCCGGCCAGGTCCTGTGCCAGCAGGCGGAAGACCTGGGCGTGGTGCATTTCCCGCAGGATGTCCATCTCGCGCTCGGTATCGTCGAGGTGGTCGGCCAGGCTGGTGCGCAGCTGCTCGCGGAAGCCGTTCCAGTCGGTGGCGCTGTCGTAGAGCCGGGGGTCGAGCAGTTCGTCGAGCAGCAGCGGGTAGCGGTTGAGGTATTCGCTGGCCCAGGTTGACGCGCACATCATGTCGGCGACGCGCTTGAGCGCCAGCGGGTACTGCTGCAGCAGCGCCAGGTAGGCGCCGCGTCGGGCAATGCCTTCGAGGAAGGTGATGCCACGGACCAGCGTCGTATCCGGGTCGCTGGTCTGGCCGGCGGCCTCGATCAGGCGGGGGCCGACCGCGTCGAGGCGCTGCCGGTTGCTGACCGGCAATTGCTGGTAGCGGCTGGCGGCACGCAGATCGGCGAGGCGACCGATGGCGTCCTGAGGGCGGCGGAAACCGAGATTGCCGAAGGCTTCGATGGCGGTGTCGTCGTCAAGCTGGCCGAGCCATAGACCGGTCAGCGGGTGGTCGCCGGCTTCGGGGTCGGAGAAGATGGCCTCGAAATGCTGGCTGACCTTGCTGCGATGACCGTCGAGCACGGCCAGCATCGCCGGCCAGTCGGCAAAGTCCATGCTGGCGGCGATTTTCTGACGCTCGTCGGGGTCGCTGGGCAGCATGTGCGTCTGCGCGTCGTTGACGTATTGCAGGCGATGTTCCAGGCGGCGCAGGAAAACGTAGGCTTCGCGCAGTTCCTGCTCGGTTTCGGCGGGGATCAGTTGGCGGGCCACCAGTTGCTTTAGTACCGACAGGGTTGGCCGGATCTGCAGGCCGGGGTCGCGGCCGCCGCGGATCAACTGGAACACCTGGGCCATGAACTCGATCTCGCGGATGCCGCCGGGACCCAGCTTGACGTGATCGGCCATGTCCTTGCGCGCGACCTCGCGGCGGATCTGCGCGTGCAGGTCGCGCATCGCGTTGATTGCGCCGAAGTCGAGGTATTTGCGGAAGACGAAGGGGCGGGCGATCTTCTGCATCGCCTCGATCCATTCCGGCTGCAGGTTGACGCCGGTGTTCATCGTCCGGCCCTTGATCCAGGCGTAGCGTTCCCACTCGCGGCCCTGGGTGATGAAGTAGTTCTCGAGCGAGTCGAGCGAGCAGACCAGCGGTCCGGAGTCGCCGTTCGGGCGCAGGCGCATGTCGACACGGAAAACCTGGCCGTCGGCGGTGATGTCGCCGAGCGCCTGGATCACGCGCTTGCCGAGGCGGGTGAAAAAGTCGTAATTTTCTATCGTCTTCGGGCCCGCGGTGTCGCCTTCCTCGGGGTAGATGAAGATGTAATCGACGTCGGACGAGACGTTCAGCTCGCGTCCGCCGAGCTTGCCCATGCCGATCACCAGCATGCGTTGTGGCCGGCCCCGGCTGTCCAGCGGTTCGCCGTGGGTGGCGGCAAGCTGGCGGTGATAGTGTTCGAGGGCGAAATTGGTGGTGACGTCGGCGAGCAGGGTCATGCTTTCGACGACTTCGGCCAGGGGGGCCAGACCGCACAGATCGCGCAGCGTGATGTGCGCCATGGCCCGCTGACGCAGGTGGCGCAGGCCGGTTTTCAGGGCTTCGTCGTCGGCGAACGGGCGGTTCAGCGGTGACCGCAGCATTTCTTCGTCGAGTGGGCGCAACCAGTCGGCGGCGAGTTCGGCAATCAGTGCCGGGCGGGCCTGCAGCAGGTTGTTCAGGTAACGGCTGTGGGCCAGAGCCCTTTCCCAGCGGGGGTCGATCGGAGTGGTGTCCATGTTTGCGTTCGGCTCCCTGCCGAGAGGGTAGAATATTCGTCCTGCTTCCAGGCTTTCGATTGTAGTGATCTATCACCCCTTCTGGCAAAGCGACGCGACGCTTGAGTAATCCGTCCAGCCACCCCATTCCCGAGCTTTCCCCGGATTCGCGCCGGGCACTGTACTACCGGCTGCATGGCTTGCGTGCCCTGCTCGGCCGGCCGTCGGTCGCGCGTGCGCTGCGCCTGGTCGGCTGGCTGATGCTGGCCGGCTGGTTGCTGTTCGTGGCGCTGGTGCTGGCCCTGCGCTTTCTCATCCTGCCGTCAGTTACCGATTACCGGGGCGAGATCGAACGGCTGGCCAGCCAGGCTGTCGGCCAGCCGGTGCGCATCGCGCGGATCGAGGCGCACTGGCGCGGGCTCAATCCCGAACTGGTGCTCGACGGCGTTTCCCTGCTCGACGCAGACGGGGTGCCGGCGCTGACCCTGGAACGTATCGATACCGTCCTGTCCTGGCACAGCCTGTGGCGGTTTGAGCCGGTGCTGGCGCTATTGTCCTTTGATCGACCGGTGTTGCATGTCCGGCGAGGTGTCGATGGGCGCATCAGCATTGCCGGGATGGCTTCGGACGACGGTGGCGATCCGGCTTTTGCCGAGTGGGTGCTGGACCAGTTGCGCATCCGTGTCCATGACGCGACCATCGTCTGGGAAGATGCCCTGCGCGGGGCGCCGCCCCTGGTGCTCGAAGATCTCCAGTTCGGCCTGGACAACCGGGGGCGACGGCACCGTTTTGGCTTGTCGGCTTTGCCGCCGGCGGAACTGTCGGCACGTATCGATCTGCGCGGCGAGGTGTACGGGGATGTGCATGAGGCACTCGAGCATTCCTCGGGCAGCCTGTATCTTGAAGTCGATCACGCCGACTTGGCCGGTTGGCAGCCGTGGGTCGATTACCCGGTAGACCTGCCGCGTGGCCGCGGTGGCCTGCGTCTGTGGGGAAAGTTTGCCGAGGGCGGTGGCAAGCTCACCGTCGATCTGGCCCTGGCCGACCTCAGCATCCGTCTCGGCGAGACCCTGCCGGTCCTCGATCTGTCGGCGATGCGTGGGCGTCTGCTGGGTGAATACCGCAGCGATGCCTGGGCGGTGACGGCGCAGCACCTTGAATTGCAGACCACCGACGGGATAAACGTTGCGCCGACGGATTTCCATGTGGATTGGCGCAATCTGTCGGCTGGTATCAACGGCAACCTGCGCGCCAACCGGCTCGATCTTGCCGTACTGGCCAAGCTCGCCGGCTATCTGCCGCTCGATGCGCGCAGCCGGGAACTGCTGCAGGCTTATGCGCCGCAAGGCCGGATCAGCGACCTGCGGGCCAGTTGGGGCTTGCAGGGCGACAAACTCACGCGTTATGCCCTGGCCGCGGGCTTCTCCGGCCTGGGCGTGCAGGCTCAGGACTATTTCCCCGGAGCCCTCGGCCTGGCCGGCAGCATCGACCTGAGCGAGAAGGGCGGGCGGGTGCAGATCGATGCGGCGCAATCCTCGCTGTCCTTGCCGGCGGTGTTTCCCGAGCCGGATATCGCCTTCGACACGCTCAAGGCGCGGGTCGGCTGGAAGAACACGCCGGCGGCATTGGAGGTCGCCATCGAGGAGGTGCTGTTCTCCGGTCCGGACGCCACCGGCAAGGCCCAGGGCAAATATCGTTTCAATGGCGACGGACCCGGCGAGATCGATATCGAAGCCAGTATCGAGCGGGCCAACGGCAGCGCGGTGTGGCGCTACATGCCGCATGCGGTGAACGCCGATGCCCGCGAATGGTTGCGGCGCGGCATCACTGCCGGCACCGCTCACGACGCCCGGCTGGTGCTCAAGGGCAATCTGCACGATTTTCCATTCCGCGACCCGACCACCGGCAAGTTCCTGGTGACTGCCAAGGCGCGTGATGCGCGGATCGACTACGCCGATGGCTGGCCGGTCATCGAAGGCGTCAGCGGCGACATGAGCTTCGATTTCGGCATGCGCGTCCATGCGACCGCCGGCCGCATTCTCGGCGCCGAACTGCCGGATGTGACGGTGACCATTCCCGACTTCGACGTTGACGACGAGATGTTGCTGGTCCGCGGAGCGGCGACCGGGCCGACCAACGAATTCCTCGATTTCATCGAGCGCAGCCCGGTGGCCGACAGCATCGATCGCTTCACCGAGGGCATGCGCGCCGTCGGTAACGGCCGCCTCGACCTCGAACTCGATATTCCCTTGCGGCGCCCGCTGGAGACGCGGATGCGCGGGGCCTACCATTTCCACGACAATCAGGTGCATCTGGTCGAGGGCCTGCCGATGATCGCGCAGGTCAATGGGCGGCTCGACCTGACCGACAGTTCGATCTCGGCCACGGAAATCACCGGGCGCGGTTTCGGCGGGCCGTTGCGGGTCAAGGTCGGCAGCGAGGGTGGCAAGGTTTCGGTCAGCGCCGCCGGCACCGCCGGGATCGTCGAGGTGGCAAGGCATTTCGGCTGGCCGTTGCTTGATCAGTTGAGCGGAAGTACGCCATGGAAGGCCGATCTCGTCATTCACCGACGTAACGCCTACGTGCTGGTGACCTCGGATCTGCTCGGCATCAGTTCGCCCTTGCCCGACTTGCTCAACAAGCCGGCGACAACCCGCCTGCCATTGCGCATCGAGCGGACGTCGCCAAGCCCGGACAGCGAGCAATACCGGGTCAGCCTCGGTGATGTGGCCCGTGGCGTGATTCAGCGCCAGGGGGGCAAATGGACCCGGGGGGCGTTCGCCGTCGGCACGGCCGAAGCGATACTGCCGGCCAGCGGTCTGGATGTTCGCGTGGCGATGGCGAAAATCGATGGCGATGCCTGGCGCGGATTTCTGCCGCAGGATGATTCCGCTACCGCAGGCGAGGCCGCTGAAAGTGCCTTGCCCTTGTCCTCGGTCAGCCTGCGTACGCCAATGTTGCGACTGTTCGGTGCCGACTATCACGAGGTCGAACTGGGC
This sequence comes from Betaproteobacteria bacterium UBA7395, assembly GCA_002470165.1. GTDB lineage: Bacteria > Pseudomonadota > Gammaproteobacteria > Burkholderiales > Rhodocyclaceae > Azonexus. Next base: position 8,837 of record DKNF01000091.1, read on the forward strand.
CTGGTGCCGCAGGCGCAATCCTGGAAAATCGACCTGAAAACGCGTGAGTCGGCCGGTAGCCTGATTTGGCGCAGCGCCGGCGATGGCTGGGTGGAGGGGCGGTTGCAGCGCTTGCACTTGCCCCGGTCGGCGGGCGGTGGTGCTTCCTCGTCATCGGTCATCGACAGCCTGCCCGGCATGAATCTGCAGGTCGACGACCTGCGTCTGGGCAACAAGGTGCTCGGTCAGCTCGAGTTGCGCGCGCGCAATCTGCGCGGTGCCTGGTTGCTCGAGAAACTGCGACTGAGCAACGCTGACGGAGAACTGGCCGGCAGTGGCCGGTGGACGCGCGGCCAGGGGCAGCGCACCGACCTTGATTTCGAACTGACCGCCAACGATATCGGCAAGCTGCTGACCCGGCTTGGCTACGAGGATGCGGTACGCCAGGGCAAGGCCCGGCTGGCCGGTAGCCTGCGCTGGAACGGGCCGTTGACCGACCTGCATTATCCGTCGCTGAGCGGAGAACTCGAGTTGAAGGCGGAAAAGGGCCAGTTCAACAAGCTTGAGCCCGGGGTCGGCCGCCTGCTCGGGCTGATTTCGCTGCAATCGCTGCCGCGCCGCCTGACGCTGGATTTCCGCGATCTGTTCAGCGAAGGGCTGGCTTTCGACAGCATCGAAGGCAAGCTGGCAGTCGAAGCCGGCATGATGCGCACGCTCAGCCCCCTGATGATCAACGGGCCGGCAGCACAGGTGGTGATCGAGGGCAGTACCGACCTGAAGCAGGAAACCCAGGATCTGCGTGTCGGGGTCAGGCCGGAAGTCAGCACCCTGGCCATCGGTGCGGCGGCACTGGTCAATCCGGTGGCCGGCGCGGCGGCGCTGGTCGCCAATACCGTGCTCAAGAACCCGCTCAACCGGGCGTTCGGCTACCGTTATCATGTCACCGGTAGCTGGAGCGACCCGCAGGTGGAAAAACTCGGCCTGGGCGAGGAAAAGGCGCCGGCCAACCAACAGGAACAGAAGCCATGAACAAGCAGAATTGCCGTATCGCCGCCTTGCAGATGGTCTCCGGGCCACGCGTCGCCGACAATCTGGCGGCGGCCGGACGTCTGGTCGAGGACGCCGTCGCCCAGGGCGCGCAGCTGGTCGTCCTGCCTGAATATTTTCCGGTCATCGGTGCCGTCGACGCGGACCGGGTGCGTGCCCGCGAGGCCTTTGGCAACGGCCCGGTTCAGGACTGGCTAGCGGCCACGGCGGCACGCCACGACGTCTGGCTGGTTGCCGGCTCGATTCCGCTGGCCACCGCCATGCCGCACCAGATGCGCAACAGCTGCCTGGTCTTCAACGACGGTGGTGATTGCGTTGCACGCTACGACAAGATCCACCTGTTCGGTTTCCGGAAGGGCGACGAGTCCTACAACGAGGCCGCCTTCATCGAGGCCGGCGACGCACCAGTCGCAGTCGACACGCCGTTTGGCCGGATTGCGCTGTCGATTTGCTACGACCTGCGTTTTCCCGAACTCTACCGCTCGCTGGCGCCGGTCGATCTGATCCTGGTTCCGGCGGCCTTCACCGAAACGACCGGGCGCGCGCACTGGGAAATCCTGTTGCGCGCCCGCGCCATCGAGAACCAGTGTTACCTGCTGGCCGTCGGCCAGGGCGGGCGCCACGAAAGCGGCCGTGAAACCCACGGCAACAGCATGATCGTCGATCCCTGGGGCGAAATCCTCGACCGTAAATGGAAAGGGCCGGGCGTCGTCATCGCCGACCTCGATCACCAACGCATTGCCGAAGTCCGCGAGAGCCTGCCGGCGCTCGCCCACCGCAAACTATAAGGACGTTCCATGAGCCAACCCAACGCGCTGGCGCAAGCCGAATCCCTGCTGCTGACGCCTTTTTCCCTGAGCGAAACCGACCTGTCGCGGACCTTCGGGCAGATCATGGCGCATCAGGTCGATTACGCCGACCTCTACTTCCAGTATTCGCGCTCCGAGGCCTGGAGTCTCGATGAGGGCATCGTCAAATCGGGCAGCTTCAACATCGATCAGGGCGTCGGTGTGCGCGCCTTGTCCGGTGAAAAGACGGCCTTTGCCTACTCCGACGACATCAGCGCCGCCGCGCTCGGCGACGCAGCCAGCGCCGTC
>DKNF01000090.1 GCA_002470165.1 Betaproteobacteria bacterium UBA7395
CGCATCCTCTTCCTCGAAGGCCTGCCCAATCTGCAGAACCTCGGTAAGCTGATGATCGGCGAGAACGTCGTCGAATGCCTGCAGGGCGACCTGAAGTACGAGCAGACCATCCAGCGCCCGCTGCTGATCGAGGCCATCGCCCTGTGCGAGGAACTCCAGGACTACGTCAGCCGCGAACTGCTCGAAGACCTGCTCGAACACTGCGAGGAAGCCATCGACTGGCTGGAAACGCAGCAATCGCTGATCAAGGACGTCACCCTGCCGAACTACCTGCAGGCGCACATGGAACCGGGCGAAGGCTGACCCCGTCTTTCCCCCAGGCGAAAACCGCGGCGTGTCCGCGGTTTTTTATTGCCCGCCCTGCGGGCATTCTTTTTGCGACAACGAGGCCACGGAACAGAAATTGTCGTCAAGACAACAAGTCGATCAAAACTGATTGACATTCATTCGCATTTATATAGAATGAAAATTGTTCTTATTTTAATCTCCACGGAGACCTGTCATGTACGTTTGCGTTTGCCAGGCAGTCACTGATCGCCAAATCCGCGAAGCCGCGGAAAGCGGCGCACGCACGCTCAAGGACCTGCGCCGTGACCTCGGCGTCACCCGCGACTGCGGCCGCTGCGCTTCGTGCGCGCATGAATGCCTCAAGGAAGTACATGGGCAGCAGGGCAAACCAGGCAAGCTCATGCGCATGGCGGCCTGATCATCCAGCTCAATGAAAAACGGGAACCTTGAGGTTCCCGTTTTTCATTGTTCACCGATACCCTACCCTGTCCAGCAGTTTCTGTGCTGTCGGCAACTGGTTGGCAATCGTCGCCAGCGCCGTTGTATCCGGCTTGAATTGACCAAGTTCGGCCAGTTCTTCGTTATGCACCTTGACCGTCGGCACCGCCGGCCACTCGTTGTTGCCGTTGGCGAAATAGCGCTGTGCCTCGTCGCTGGCCAGGTACTCGAGGAAGCGCAGTGCCGCTTCGCGGTTGCGGCTGGTCTTGACCATACCGCCACCAGAGACGTTGATGTGGGTGCCGTAGTCATTCTGGTTCGGCCAGACAATGCCGAGCCGCTTGACCAGATTGCGGTCCTCGACCCGCTCCGAAGCCATCATCCGGGCCAGGTAGTAGCTGTTCGAGACAGCCACGCTGCATTCGCCGCTGGCCACCGACTTGATCTGGTCGGTATCCCCTCCTCGGGGATTGCGCGCCAGATTGGCAACGAGGCCACGAGCCCACGCTTCCGTTTTGGCTTCGCCATGATGAACCACCTGTGCGGCAACCCAGGTCAGGTTGTAGATATGCCCGCCAGGAATGCTGCAATACAGGCCTTTGAGCTTGGGATCGGCAAGCGACTCGTAGGTCGGCACATCATCGGCCTTGAGCTTGCGCTTGTTGTAGATGATCATCCGCGCCCGGGTCGAGAAGGCAAACCAGGTATCCGAGCGGAGGTGGGCGGGAATTCGGCTCTCCAGCACGGCCGACCTGACCGGAGCGAAGATGCCCCAGGCGTTGGCCACAGCCAGACTGGCGGCATCGACGGTGATGAAGACGTCGGCCGGACTGTTCGCCCCCTCGTTGCGGATGCGCTCGAGCAATTCGTGCGCCTTGCCTTCGATACGGTTGATGCGGATGCCGGTCTGCCTGGTGAAATCGTTGTACAAGGCCTCATCGGCCTGGTAATGGCGGGCCGAATAGAGATTCAGCACCTTCTCCTGGGCCTGGGCGACGTTCAACGAGAGCAAGGCCGCCAGCAAGGGAAACAGTTTCTTCATCACCCCGCCTCCCTTCACGGCTGCGCCCACTGGCGGAGCAGGTTGTGATAAACAGCGGTCAGCTTGAGCAAGCGCTCATCGTCAGGGGAAACGACGCCGGTCATGCCCTGGATGGCCTGATCGAGGTCGAAGAGCAGCGTGCGCGAGCCGTCGTTCTGGACCATGCTCTGGATCCACATGAAGGACGCGACACGTGCCCCGCGCGTCACTGGCGTCACCCGGTGCAGGCTGCTCGACGGGTAAAGCACCATGTCGCCAGCCGCCAGCTTGGCTGCCTGGATGCCGAACGGGCCCTCGATTTCCAGTTCGCCGCCGTCATACTCGTCCGGCTCGGCCAGGAACAAGGTTGCCGACAGGTCGCTGCGCACCGAAACCGAAGTTCCCGGCACCTGCATCACCGCGCTGTCGACATGCGCACCATAGGTACCGCCGTCGGCGTAGCGGTTGAACTTGGGCGGGTAAATGCGCGCCGGCAAGGCCGCCGAGATGAACAGCGGGTTACTGCCAAGCTTCCTCAGGATGCGGCTGCCCAGTTCAACTGCCAGCGGCGAACCGTCCTCCAGTTGCAGGTTGCGCTTGACCGCCCGGGCCAGGGTGCCCGCCGTCTTCAGGCCGTCCTGCCAGTCGGCCGTGTCGAGCTGGCTGCGAAATTGTCGGACTTCGTCCTTGCTGAGCACACCTTCGATTGGAATCAACATCCCGTTTCTTCTCCCGTTTGCCTGAAAATCATCGCCGGACCGATGTCGGCCAGCGTCGCGCAGCCCGCCTGCGCCATGCATACTTCAAGTTCTTCGCGCAGCAGGCGCAACAGGTGCGCGACGCCAAGCGCACCGGCGACAGCCAGCGCATAGGTCTGCAAACGCCCGATCAGGACTGCGTCGGCACCCAGCGCCAAGGCTTTGAACACGTCGCCGCCACTGCGGATGCCACTGTCGAGCAATAGCGGATAATCGTCTCCAACGGCAGCGCGGATCGCCGGCAGCACGGCCAGGCTGGCCGGCACGCCGTCCAGCGAGCGACCACCGTGGTTGGAGACGACCAGCCCGGCGACCCCGCGCTTCTTCATTCGCAGAGCGTCCTGCGGATGGAGCACGCCCTTGACCACCACCGGCAGCCGGGTCTGAGCAAGCAGCCAGTCGAGGTCGGCCCAGCTCGGTGCCTGAGCCATCACGCCCTGAAAGACGCGGCTCTGCCCGCGTTCGATGCTGCGCCCTGCTGCTTCCGGGTAGTTCGCCAGATTGGCCGCGACCACCGCCGCCGGCATCGTGAAACCGGCACGCTGGGCGCGCAGGCTGGGCAGCTTGATCGCGGTGTCCAACGTCACCACCAGCACCCTGTAGCCGGCCGCTTCGGCACGCTGGACAAGGTCGAGGGTATGCCGGCGTTCGCTCTGGAAATAGAGCTGGAACCAGCGCTCCTCGCCGGCGTGCACCGCCACGTCTTCGAGCGTGCGCCCAGCCAGGGTGCTGAGCACGAAGCCGCTGTCGGTCGCTGCCGCACCGCGGGCAACTTCGATTTCCCCCTGAGGATGAGCCAAGGTCTGGTACGCCACGGGTGCGAGCAGAATAGGGTGCGCCCACCGGCGCCCGAATAGTTCGAAGGCGGTATGTCCATGGGCAACATCGCACAACAGACGCGGCCAGATACTGGTCGCGTCGAAGGCAGCACGATTCGCCGTCAATGTCGTCTCGTGCCCGCAACCTCCGGCAATATAGGCCAGACGGTCAGCGGCCAGGAAATGTCCGGCGAGGTATTCGTAATCCTGCGCGCAACAGATCTCGGCGGGAATGACAGTCTGCGGCAATCGGTTTTCTTTCATCGTGAGACAACGGGCGAATCGTCCGACTCGCCCGTTTCCTTTGCTACTGGCTTAGAAGTCGTAGTTGAGCGTCAGCCTGGCGTTGCGTGCATCGCCCTTGTAAAGGAATGAACCTGAGCGGTAACCGGCAAGGTAATAATCCTTGTCAAGCACGTTACCGACGTTCAGGCGCAGCTTGGCCGCCTTGCTCAGGCGATAGTCGGCAAACAGGTCCCAGACGGTGTAAGACGGGATCGGCTGGGTGTACTGACCGGCCGCGTTGTAGCTAGCGGCGGTATCCGGTTCGCCGGCGTAACGCTTGCTCTCGTACTTCACCGCCGTGCCGAAGGCGAACTTGGGTGTTGCCTGGTAGCGCAATTGAGCCGACGCCGAACGGTCGGCGAAATTGCTCATGGTCTTGCCCTTGTGGTTCGGGTTTGCCGACTTGGTGACTTCTGCTTCCATCAACGTCAAACCGGCGTAGGCGCTAAGCTTGTCGGTCAGGTTACCCGAAAGGCCGAGTTCAATCCCGCGAACCTGATTGGCAGCGCTATTAAAGGTTCCCGTAGAGGTATAGCCACTCGCCTCCATGACCTCGGTTTTCCGGATATGGAACAAGGCTGCCGTTGCCAGCAACTTGCCCCCCATCAGATTCCACTTGGTACCCAGTTCGATGTTTTCGGTTTTTTCCGGTTTCGCTCCGGCAGCTTGGCCGTTCAGGGTTATGAGACCACCGTAACCACCACTGGTACCAACGTCTGATTCACCACCGTTAAGGTCCTTGGCACTGGAGTAACTCAGGTAAACATTGGCATCGGGAAGAAACTTGTAAACAACCCCTACATGGCCGTTCCACATGCCTTCGGTGTAGGCGTAATTGCCGGTCAGTGCGCCCGTCGTCGTATTCTGGGTTTTCAGGGAAATCTGCGTCCGGTCATAACGAAGACCGGCAAAGGCCGTCCATTTTTCGCTCAGGTCAACCGTATCCATGACGAAGGCGGATACCGCTTTAGCCTGCCAATCCTGATCCCAACGCCCCTTGGCGAAATTGCGCGACACCGCCCCTTCCACTGCACCAAACGGGACGTTGTTGGCAGTAGTCACGCCATTGAATTGGTATACACCGTTCAGGACAGCATGATCCGTATATTCCAGACCAAAATTCCATTCGTGCTTCATGCCTGCAATTTCGGCATTGACGAACAGATTGGTCTGGTTGGCAAAATAATCGACTTCTTGCCAGCCGTGATGAGTTGTAAGGCGTAGGGCACTGTTGCTCACGTAGCTGGCCCCCGTTGCCACATAGCCATTCTCTGACTTACCCCAGCGGGTTGCGTTGGTCAGACGCACGCTATCGCTGAAGCGATACTTTATTCGGGCAGTGAAGGTATCGACATCAGATTTCAGGAAGTCATTCTTCTGGGCATAGACCGGCTCGTCCTTGAAGGGTTTGCGGTTGGGAATCGCGCCGAACAGGTAGGACCCCATGTCCGGACGATCTTCGCCGCGGAAACCGTAGTAGTCCAGAACGATATCGAATTTTTCGGTCGGCTTGAGCAGCGCGGACAAGGCAAGGCCCTTGCGCTCACGGTCGGCGGGAGCCCGGTCAGGTACTTCTTCATAGCCGAAAAGCAAATTGCCACGCAATGCCACGGTATCCGAGAGCGCGTAATTGGTATCGACAGTGATGCGGCGATGATCATCGGTGCCGACACCGACAGACAGCTTGGTGAAATCGTAATCAGTGGTCGCCTGCTTGGTGATCGAGTTGATCGCACCACCAGCCGTACCGCGACCAGCAAAGCTGGAACTTGGCCCCTTGGATACTTCAACCTGTTCGACTGCGAAACTTTCGCGGACACTCATCCCGGGATCACGCAGTCCATCGACGAAGACATCGCTACGCGCTTCCTGACCGCGGATGATGTAGCGGTCACCAAAAGCATTGCCGTTCTCACCGGTACCCAGCGTAATACCCGGTTGAGAATCCAGAATTTCACGCAAATCGGTATAACCGGAATCCTCAATCTGCGTTTTGGTCAGCACGTTGATTGTGGCAGGCGTCTCGGCCAGCGGGCGCGTGCGGCGCTCATCGCCGGAAACACGAGCCTTGTACGGTGCATCAGGCTCTGCGTAAGGATTGTGGTCAATGACGCGCTCAACCACGGTCACCGCTTCCATTTCCGCTTCTTTGGCGACTTCGTCAGCCACGGCGGAAACCGGTGCGAGCATTGCGGTGGAAATACCGATGGCAATGCTCGTTTTAGAAAAAGAGGGAGAAGCTATACGGAAGCTTGCCGGAACCAAGACATTGCGGGCTTTTCGTTTCACAGTCGTATCCTAAAAAACACGCTGCGAGGGACAACCCGACAAGCTCGTGACAAACCATATGCCCAACCGCCTATACGGATGCCCTAACAGCAACACGGTTAGGGAAAAGCTGGCTGGCTGGCGGCTGGCTTGCTTCTAATTGCGTTTGAGAATATATATCATTTACAAATCCATTACAAAACCAATACAACACACGCTGGAATATCAGCGACCCTGCTGTTGTATTTTTACAATCCCCTGGCACCCCATTTGCAGCATGCTCGACAGGACACCGACCAGAGCATCCCGTGACATCAGGACCAGCAGGACGAACGGGTAGCCATCGAATCGTGAAGTATCCGGCAGCACAAAAGCCTGCATCTCACCCGCCGAAAACGCCTTGCCGTTCCAGGTTTCGGCAAGATGCACACCGGCCAGGGATCTGAGCAGCCGAAGTTGCTGTTCCACATCGGCCATCGTCAGCCCTTCTGCCACGCCCGCCATCAGGACGCAGGATTCCTCTGGCGAGGAATCACGGGCATCACTCGGCATCGAACCCCGCATCCTCGATCGCCGCCAGCAATTCAGCCCGGGAAATCGCCTGCGGGTCGAAAACCACCGTCGCCGATGCCTTTTCCAGCGACACGTCGGCCGTCGCGACGCCGGCCAGCGCGGTCAGGACGCCGGTAATGTTCTTCACGCACCCCTGGCAGCTCATGCCGCCGATGCTGATCTCGGTATTTTCCATGGCTCATTTCTCGTAACGAAAGGGTTGATCGCGCAGCAGTTCGGTCATCCGGGCTGCCGTCACGGGACGGCTGAAATGATACCCCTGAACCATGCCGCACCCCATCTGGCGCAGCAGGGTGAGCTGCTCGGCGGTCTCCACGCCCTCGGCGAGCACGGTCAGGCGCAGGCTGCTGCCCATGTTGACGATGGTCGACGCAATCGCCCGGTCATCGTGATCGGTTTCCAGGTCCATGATGAAGGAACGGTCGATCTTCAGCTTGCCGACCGGAAAACGCTTCAGGTAAGCCAGCGAGGAATAGCCGGTGCCGAAATCGTCGAGCGACAGGCACACGCCCATGCGATTGAGTGCCGACAGCGTGCCGAGGGTGAATTCAGCGTCGTGCATCACCGTCCGCTCGGTCAATTCGAGTTCCAGGCGCTCAGCCGCCAACCCCGTTGTCCCCAGGGCACCGGCGACCATCTCGACGAATCCGGCCTGGCGGAACTGCACCGGCGCCACGTTCACGGCCATGGTCCGTAGCGACAGGCCGGCGTCGATCCAGGCCTGCGCCTGGCGGCAGGCTTCGAACAGGACCCAATCGCCGATCGGGTTGATCATGCCGGTATCCTCCGCCACCTGGATGAACCGATCCGGCATGATCATCCCGAGATCGCGGTGGCACCAGCGGATCAGCGCCTCGACGCCGACGATCTCGCCGCTACGCAGGCAGACCAGCGGCTGGTAGTGCAGTTCGAACTCCTCCCCGGTCAGCGCATGACGCAGGCTGCTCTCCATCATCAGCCGTTCCAGCGTCGCCGTGTTCATCTCCCGGGAATAGAACTGGAAGGTGTTGCGCCCGAGCTCCTTGGCCTTGTACATCGCCGTATCGGCGTTCTTGAGCAGGGTGTCGATATCCCGGCCGTCCTGCGGATACAGGCTGATGCCGATCGACGAAGTCACCGTCAGTTCATGCCCGCCGACCGAAAACGACGAGCCGGCAATTTCCAGCACCCGACGGGCGACATCCGCCGCGCTGGCGGCGCTGACATCGGGAAGCAAGATGATGAACTCGTCGCCGCCCAGGCGCGCCA
>DKNF01000125.1 GCA_002470165.1 Betaproteobacteria bacterium UBA7395
TTCTCGGCGCTCAAGTTCCAGGCCGATATGGGCATCCTGCTGGCCTTCATGTTCATCGTGAACATGGCCGGTGCCATCCTGCTCCTGCCGGCATTGGCCGCCTTCCTGGTGAAACTTCCCGGCCAGGCGGGAGCAAAAACCGCCAGTCACTGAACGGGCAAGGAAAAATGCCTTGACCGGAAGTGCGCACTGTCTATAATTCAAACGTTCGTTTTATTTTTGACGAAACCAGACCAGACCAACAAAAGGAGACAAGCTTGAACAAGCTGATCGTTAAGAAAGCCGCGGTACTCGGTGCCGGCGTGATGGGCGCGCAGATTGCCGCCCACCTCGCCAATGCCAATGTGCCGGTGCTGCTGTTCGACCTGCCGGCCAAGGAAGGCGACAAGAACGGCATCGTCAACAAGGCCCTCGACGGCCTCAAGAAGCTCGACCCGGCACCGCTCGCCAGCAAGGGCAAGCTCAAGTTCATCGACGCCGCCAATTACGACGAGCACCTGCCGCTGCTCGCCGACTGCGACCTGATCATCGAGGCCATCGCCGAGCGCATGGACTGGAAGAACGACCTCTACGCCAAGATCGCGCCGCATATCGGCGCCAAGGCGATTGTCGCTTCCAATACTTCCGGCCTGTCGATGAACGCGCTGGCCCAGGGCCTGCCGGAAGCCATCCGGCCGCGTTTCTGCGGCATCCATTTCTTCAACCCGCCGCGCTACATGCACCTGGTTGAAATCATCGCCACGCAGAGCACCGATGCCGGCACGCTCGATGCGCTGGAAACCTGGCTGACCTCGCGCCTCGGCAAAGGCGTCATCCGTGCGCTCGATACCCCGAATTTCGTCGCCAACCGTATCGGTGTCTTCTCCATCCTCGCCGTCATGCACCACACCCAGGCCTTTGGCCTCGGTTTCGACGAAGTCGATGCGCTGACCGGTCCCAAGATCGGTCGTCCGAAGAGTGCCACCTACCGCACCGCCGACGTCGTTGGCCTCGACACCCTGGCGCACGTCGTCAAGACCATGCAGGACACCTTGCCGAATGACCCGTGGCACCGCTACTTCACGACCCCGGCGTGGCTGCAGGCGTTGATCGGGCAGGGCGCGCTGGGCCAGAAAACCCGTTGCGGCATCTTCAGGAAGCAGGGCAGGGAAATCCAGGTGCTCGACCTGGCCGCGCAGGATTACCGCAAGTCGGCCGGCGAAATCGCCGCCGAAGTCGATGCCATCCTCAAGATGCGCAATCCGGCCGAGAAGTTTGCTGCACTCCGTGCTGCGACGCATCCGCAGGCGCAGTTCCTGTGGGCCATCTTCCGCGACATCTTCCACTACGCGGCGGTGCAGCTCGAACACGTCGCCGACAATGCCCGCGATCTCGATCTGGCGATGCGTTGGGGCTTCGGCTGGGCGCAGGGGCCGTTCGAAACCTGGCAGGCCGCCGGCTGGCGCGACATCGTCCAGGCGGTCGCTGCCGACATCGGCGCCGGCAAGAGCATGAGCAATGTGCCGCTGCCGGCGTGGGCGCTGGAAGCGGGGCGTACCGGCGTGCATACCGCCGAAGGTTCGTATTCCGCCAGCAAGAATGCTTACGTGCCGCGCTCGACGCTGCCGGTTTACCAGCGCCAGCTCTTCCCTGAGCGTGTGCTCGGTGAAGCCGGTGCTGTGCCGGAAAAGTCGGGCGAAACGCTCTACGAAAACGACGGCGTTCGCCTGTGGCGTCTGCCGGCGATCGATGGCGGGATCGGCATCATTTCCTTCAAGTCCAAGATGCACACCATCGGCGACGAGGTGCTGGACGGCCTGATCGCCGCCGTGCGCCACGCCGAAACGACGCTCGACGGCGTGGTGGTCTGGCACGAAGCACCGTTTGCCGTTGGTGCCAACCTGCAGCAGGTCGGCGAAGCCTGTGCCGCCGGCCAGTTCGAGATGCTGGAAAAGACCGTCGAGAAATTCCAGCGCGCTTCGCAGACGCTGAAGTATGCGCAGGTGCCGACCGTCGCTGCGGTGCAGGGCATGGCCTTGGGCGGTGGTTGCGAATTCGTCATGCACGCCGGCAAGCGCGTCATGGCGCTGGAAAGCTACGTTGGTCTGGTCGAAGCCGGGGTCGGTCTGATTCCGGCCGGTGGCGGCTGCAAGGAGTTTGCCGTACGCGCTGCCGACTGGGCTGCGCAATCGGCAACGCCGGGTGAAGTGTTCAACTTCCTGCAACCGGTGTTCCAGACCATCGCCATGGCCAAGGTTGCCAAGAGCGCGGTCGAAGTCATCGACATGGGCTTTGCCAAGCCGTCAGACACCATCCTGTTCAACGCCCACGAACTGCTCTTCGTCGCCATCAAGGAAGCGCGCGCCATGGCCGATGCCGGTTACGCGCCGCCGCCGATGGCCCGTGCCATCCCGGTCGCCGGCAAGAACGGCATCGCGACGCTGGAAATGATGCTGGTGAACATGAAGGAGGGCGGCATGATTTCGGCCCACGACTACAAGGTCGCCAAGTCGGCCGCCATCGCGCTGTGCGGCGGCGAAGTCGAAACCGGCAGCCTGGTCGACGAGGAATGGCTGATCACCGTCGAGCGCCGCCTCTTCGTCGAATTGCTGAAAACCCCCGAAACCCAGGCTCGGATCAAGCACATGCTCGAAACCGGCAAGCCGCTTCGTAATTAATCGGGTCAGGAGACAGTTAAAAAATGAGCAAACAGATTCAAGACGCCTACATCGTCGCCGCCACCCGTCTGCCGGTCGCCAAGCGCAATGGAATGTTCAGGAACGTGCGCCCGGACGACATGCTGGCCGCGGTCATCAAGGCCGTGGTCGCCCAGGTGCCGGGCATCGACCCGGCGCGCATCGGCGACGTCATCGTCGGCTGCGCCATGCCGGAAGCCGAACAGGGCATGAACGTCGCCCGCATCGGCGCGCTGCTGGCCGGTCTGCCGATCACCGTGCCGGGCATCACCATCAACCGCTTCTGCTCGTCCGGCGTGCAGGCGGTGGCTGATGCCGCCAACCAGATCCGCCTCGGCCTGGCCGATGTGATGATCGCCGCCGGTACCGAGTCGATGTCGGTGATGCCGCAGATCATGGGCAACAAGATGTCGATGAACCCGGCGATCTTCGCCAAGGAGGAAAATCTGGGCATCGCCTTCGGCATGGGCCTGACCGCAGAAAAGGTCGCGAACCAGTGGAAGATTTCCCGCGACGCCCAGGATGCCTTCGCACTGGCTTCGAACCAGAAGGCCTGCGCGGCGATCGCCGCCGGCCACTTCAAGGCCGAGACGACGCCGTACGCGATCAGCGAAAGCCTGCCCGACCTGGCAAGCGGCAACATCAAGTTGCGCGAGCGTGTCGTCGATACCGACGAAGGTCCGCGTGCCGATGCCTCGCTGGAACGCCTCGGCAAACTGAAGCCGGTTTTCCATGCCCGCGGCTCGGTCACTGCCGGCAATTCCTCGCAGATGTCGGACGGTGCCGGTGCGGTCATGCTGGTGTCGGAGAAGGTGCTCAAGGAACACAACCTGACGCCGCTCGCCCGTTTCGCCGGCTATGCCGTCGGCGGCGTGGCGCCGGAAATCATGGGCATCGGACCGATTGCCGCCATTCCGAAAGTGCTGGCTCAGGTCGGTATCCGCCAGGACGACCTCGACTGGATCGAACTCAACGAAGCCTTCGCCGCGCAGTCGCTGGCGGTGATGCAGGAGCTGGGGATCAATCCGGACAAGGTCAATCCGCTCGGCGGCGCCATCGCGCTTGGCCATCCGCTCGGCGCCACCGGCGCCATCCGCATCGCCACGCTGACGCACGGCCTGCAACGCACCGGCGGTCGTTACGGCATGGTCACCATGTGCATCGGTACCGGCATGGGTGCGGCCGGCATCATCGAACGGGTCTGATGAAACCCGCCTGGCTCGCCAAACTCTCGCCGGCCTGGCGCGCCCGCATGGTGCGCCTGGGCTTCAACCTGCATCCGGCGTTTCGCGGGACAGGCGGGCGGGTCGTGCATGTGGCGCGCGATCTGCGCCACATCCGCATCTGCCTGCCGTTGAACTGGAAGACCAAGAACATCGTCGGCTCGATCTACGGCGGCTCGCTGTTCGCGATCACCGATGGCGCGCATCCGATGATGTTGATGGCGGCGCTGGGCGATGCCTACATCGTCTGGGACAAGGCGGCCAGCATCCGTTACCGCAAGCCGGGTTACACCACGCTGTACGCCGATTTCCTGTTGCCGGAGGAAGAAATTTCAGCAATTCGCGGCGCCCTGGTGGAATATCCGGAGCTTGAGCGGACTTATACGGTCGAATTGAAGGACAGGCACGGCACGGTACATACCGTGGTCGAACGCACGGTCTACATTGCCGAGAAAAATCACTACCGGCGCAAAGGCGGAGGAGACAAAAATGGAAAAAATCTGGCGCAATAGTTACCCCGCAGGGGTACCGCACGAAATCGACATCGACCACATTCCGTCACTGGTGGTCCTGTTCGAGGATGCCTGTGCGAAGTTCGGCGATCAGGTCGCCTACATCAGCATGGGCAAGGAAATGACCTACCGGCAGCTCGATGAGGAATCGAAGCACTTCGCCGGCTGGCTGCAATCGCTGGGCCTTAAAAAGGGCGAGCGGGTGGCGTTGATGATGCCCAACCTGCTGCAGTACCCGGTGGCCTTGTTCGGCACGCTGCGCGCCGGTTGCGTGGTGGTCAATTGCAATCCCCTGTACACCCCGCGCGAACTCGAACACCAGTTGAAGGATTCCGGGGCGACGGCCATCGTCATCGTCGAGAATTTCGCCCATACCCTGGAGCAGGTGATCGCCCGCACGCCGATCCGCCATGTCGTGGTCACGCCGATGGGCGAAATGCTCGGCCTCAAGGGACACCTCGTCAATTTCGTCGTGCGTCGCGTGAAGAAGCTGGTGCCGGCCTGGAAGCTGCCCGGGGCCATCGGTTTCAACAGCGCGCTGGCAAGCGGTCGCCGGCATGGCTGGCAGCCGGTGGCGCTGGATCACGACGACATCGCCTTCCTGCAATATACCGGCGGTACCACTGGCGTTTCCAAGGGGGCGATGCTGACTCACGCGAACATCGCATCCAACGTCACCCAGGCCTACAACTGGATCAAGCCAGCGGTGCGCGAGGGGCAGGAACTGATCATCACCGCCTTGCCGCTGTATCACATCTTCGCGCTGACGGCGAACTGCCTGACCTTCCTGATGATCGGCGCGAGGAACCTGCTGATCGCCAATCCGCGCGACATTCCGGGCTTCGTCAAGGAATGGTCGAAGTATCCGGTGAGCGTGGTGACCGGCGTGAACACCTTGTTCAATGCCCTGCTCAACAATCCGGAGTTCGCCAAGCTCGACTTCTCGACCATGAACGTCACGCTGGGTGGCGGCATGGCGGTGCAGGCGCCAGTGGCCGAGCGCTGGCTGAAGACGGTCGGGGTGCCGCTGATGCAGGCCTACGGCCTGACCGAAACCAGCCCGGCGGCGACGATCAATCCGCTCGACCTGCACGATTTCAACGGTTCCATCGGCCTGCCGATTTCGTCGACGGAAATTTCGATCCGCGACGACAGCGGCACCGAAGTGCCGGTCAGCCAGGTCGGCGAAATCTGCATCCGCGGGCCGCAGGTGATGAAAGGCTACTGGAACCGCCCGGACGAGACCGCCAACGTCTTCTACCCGGACGGCTACCTGCGCACCGGTGACGTCGGTTACGTCGATCAGAAAGGCTTCGTCTACCTGGTCGACCGCAAGAAGGACATGATCCTGGTGTCCGGCTTCAACGTCTATCCGAACGAAGTCGAGGAAGCCGTCGCCATGCTGCCGGGGATCATCGACGTCGCTGCCATCGGCGTGCCCGACGAGCATTCCGGCGAAGCGGTGAAGATTTTCGTGGTGCGCAAGGATCCGCGCATCACCGAAAAGGACGTGATCGAGCACTGCCGCACCGTGCTCACCGGTTACAAGATTCCCAAACACATCGAATTCCGCGACGACCTGCCGCGGACCAACGTCGGCAAGATCCTGCGCCGCGCCCTCAAGGAAGGAGCCTGAGTTGTCCATTCCCGCTTCACTCAACCGTAACCTGACGCTGCCGGTCATCTGCGCGCCGATGTTCATCATCTCCAACCCGGACCTGGTCATCGCCCAGTGCAAGAGCGGCGTCATCGGCTCGTTCCCGGCGCTCAACGCCCGCCCCAAGGAAATGCTCGACGACTGGCTGCTGCGCATCAAGCGTGAGCTGGCCGCCGATCCGCAGGCGGCGCCGTTCGCGGTCAACCAGATCATCCATCCGTCGAACGAGCGCCTGGAGCACGACATGGCGCTGTGCGTGAAGCACGAGGTGCCGCTGATCATCACCAGCCTGTCGGCGCCGACGCAGATCGTGCCGCACGTGCATGCCTATGGCGGCCAGGTCTTCCACGACGTGATCAGCGTGCGCCACGCCGAGAAGGCCCTGGAGGCCGGTGTCGACGGCCTGATCCTGGTCTGCGCCGGCGCCGGCGGCCATGCCGGCACGCTCAGCCCGTTCGCGCTGGTCGGCGAAATCCGCAAGTTCTACGACGGCCCGATTGCCTTGTCGGGAGCGATCACCAACGGCAGCGCCATCCTCTCCGCGCAGGCCATGGGCGCTGATTTCGCCTACATCGGCACGCGCTTCATCGCCACGCCGGAAGCAAATGCGGTCGAGGGCTACAAGCAGGCGATCCTCGATTCCGCCGCCAAGGATGTCGTCTATACGCCGTATTTCACCGGCGTCCATGGCAACTACCTGAAGAAGAGCATCGTCGCCGCCGGTCTCGATCCGGACGACCTGCCGGTCAAGGATAAAAGCGCGATGAGCTTCGGTGGTGCCCGCGACGCCAAGGCCTGGAAGGACATCTGGGGGGCCGGGCAGGGTGTCGGCACCATCGACGAGGTCATGCCGACGGCCGATCTGGTCGCCCGCCTGCGTCAGGAATACCGCAGCGCCAAAGCGGCGCTGTGCAGCAATCCGTTCTGAAAACAACAATCTGGAGACAAGCAATGAGTGAATATCGCGCCCCCGTGAAGGACATGCGCTTCGTCATGGACGAACTGGCCGGCTTCAAGGAGCTGAGCAGCCTGCCGGGCTTCGAGGAAGCCACGGCCGACATGGCCGACGCCATCCTGGAAGAATCCGCCCGTTTTGCCGGCGAAGTCCTGGCCCCGCTCAACCGTAGCGGCGACAAGGAAGGCTGCAAGCTGACCGCCAGCGGCGTGACCACGCCGACCGGCTGGAAGGAAGCCTACGCCCAGTACCGCGACGCCGGCTGGAACGGCATGACCTCGCCCGCCGAATTCGGCGGCCAGGGGTTGCCCGACACGCTCGGCATCGCCGTCAAGGAAATGCTCTGCTCGGCCAACATGGCTTTCAGCCTCGGCCCCTTGCTCACCACCGGCGCCGTCGAAGCGTTGCTGACCTGCGCCAGTGACGAACTCAAGGCCATCTACCTGGAGAAGATGATTTCCGGTGAATGGACCGGCACCATGAACCTGACCGAGCCGCAGGCCGGTTCCGACCTGGCGCTGATCCGCTCGCGCGCCGAGCCGCAGGCCGACGGCAGTTACAAGGTGTTTGGCCAGAAGATCTTCATCACCTACGGCGACCACGACATGACCGAGAACATCGTCCATCTCGTGCTCGCCCGACTGCCGGACGCGCCGGCCGGGGTCAAGGGCATCTCGATGTTCCTGGTGCCCAAGTTCCTGGTCAATGGCGACGGCTCGCTCGGCGCGCGCAACGATGCCTATTGCGTGTCGATCGAGCACAAGCTCGGCATTCACGCCAGCCCGACCTGCGTCATGGCCTACGGCGACAACGGCGGCGCCATCGGCTACCTGCTCGGCGAGCCGAACCGCGGCCTCGAATACATGTTCATCATGATGAACGAAGCCCGCCTCGGCGTCGGCCTGCAGGGCATCGCACTCGGCGAACGCGCCTACCAGCAGGCGCTCGGCTACGCCCGCGAACGCAAGCAGGGCCGCGATGCCGTCACCGGCGAAGCGCTGGTCACCATCGACAGGCACCCGGACATCCGGCGCATGCTGATGCTGATGAAGTCGCGCGTCGAAGCCTGCCGCGCGCTGGCTTATTACACCTCCGGTCTGCTCGACCGCGCGCATGCGTTGAGCGATGCCGAGGAACGCAAGAAGGCGCTCTACCTGGCCGAATTCATGATCCCCATCGTCAAGGGCGGCGGCACGGAAATGGGCATCGAAGTGACCTCGCTCGGCGTCCAGATCTACGGCGGCATGGGCTTCATCGAGGAAACAGGCGCCGCGCAGCACTGGCGCGATTCGCGCATCACCACCATCTACGAAGGCACCACCGGCATCCAGGCCAACGATCTGCTGTTTCGCAAGCTGATGCGCGATCAGGGCGCCACCGCCAAGATCGTCTTCGGCGAGGTTTACGCCACTGCCAAGGCGCTCGGTGCCTCCGGCAAGCCCGAGCTGCAGGCCATCGGCCAGCGCCTGGGTGTTGCCCTGAAGGCCTGGACCGAAGCCACCGAGTGGCTGGCGGCCAACGCCAAAACCGGCCTCGGCGGCGTGCTGACCGCTGCCGTACCGTATCTGCACCTGGCCGTCACCGTTTGCGGTGGCTGGTTCATGGGCAAGGCCGCGCTGGCTGCGGCCGGCTACCTCGAGCGGGGCGAGGGCGACCAGGTCTTCTATCGCAACAAGCTCGCCAGCGCGCGTTTCTACGCCGACCAGATGCTGCCCCAGGCCAACGCCTACGCCGCCACCGTGATGGCCGGCGACGCGGCGATTGCCGGTCTCGGCAGCGAACTGTTCGACGCCTGATTTTTCGGCTGTACTTTCTCCATCCCTGCGTTTCACCCCCGCCCGTCGGGGGTGTTTTTTTGGAGTCCGCCATGCAATTTCCCGAACTGACGGTCATCGAGCCGACGCTGGCCGACGGCGTCCTTGAACTGCGCCTGAACCGCCCCGACAAATCCAACGCCCTCGACGACGCGCTGTGGCAGGAACTGCGCACCGCCTTCGACTGGGCCGACGCCACGCCGGCCGTGCGCGTCGTCGTGCTGTCCGGTGCCGGCCGGCATTTCTGCGCCGGCATCGACCTCGCCATGCTCGGCGGCATCATGGCGCGCATCGCCAATCCGGACCAGGCGCGCAGCCGCGAAGCTTTACGCCGGCTGATCCTCGACCTGCAGGACTGCCTCGGCGCCGTCGAACGCTGCCGCAAGCCGGTGCTCGCCGCCATCCAGGGCGCCTGCCTGGGGGGCGGGCTCGATCTCGCCTGCTGTTGCGACATGCGTTACGCCAGCAGCGACGCGCAGTTTTCGGTGCGTGAAATCGATATCGGCATGGTCGCCGACGTCGGCTCGTTGCAACGCCTGCCCGGCCTGATCGCTCCCGGACTGGCGCGCGAACTGGCCTACACCGGCCGCGACCTCGGCGCCGACGAAGCCTTGCGCAGCGGCCTGGTCAATCAGGTCTGGGCCGATGCCGAAGCGCTGCGCGCCGGCGTACTCGCCATCGCCCGCCGCATCGCCGGCAAGTCGCCGCTGGCCGTGCGCGGCAGCAAGGAAATCCTCAACTACAGCCGCGACCACAGCGTTGCCGACGGACTCGCCTACGTTGCCACCTGGAATGCCGCCATGCTGCTGTCGGCCGACCTGAACGAGGCGATG
>DKNF01000126.1 GCA_002470165.1 Betaproteobacteria bacterium UBA7395
AACCCTGGCCGAGGCGCTGGCCTTGCGCGATTCACTGGCGCCGGCCGGTGCCGTCGTCACCCGGGGCGGCGATCTGCTGACCCGCAGCAGCCTGACCTTCTTCGCGCCGGATCAGGGCGAGCACGGTCTGCTCGAACGCCAGCGCGAGATCGAGGCGCTGGCCGAGGGCATCGCGCTGGCCGAGGAAAAAAGCGAAAGCCTGCGCGAACAGTCGGAAATGTTCGACGAGCAGTACGCCGACAAGCAGGAAGAAATCGACGAGACGCGCCAGTACGTCACCGACCGCCAGCAGCGCGTGCATCACGTGCAACTGGAAGTGCTCAAGCTGAGCCAGGCGCTGGCCCGTTACAACGAGCAGAAGGAACGCATCGCCGAACAGCTCGCCGAACTGGCCGAGGAAGAAGAGGGCGAGCGCGAGCGCGAAATGGCTGCCGACGAACGGATCGAGGAAATCCGCGAAGGTTTGAGCCGCATCCGCGTGCTGGTTGCCGGTGCGCAGTCGCGTCTGGATGAATGCGAACGTGCCGTGCGCGCCGAACGCGAGCGCAATGCCGACCTTGACCGGGCACTGCGCGAGGCTCAGTTCTCGGCGCGCGAGGCCGACGGCAAGCTGCAGGACATCTTTGCCCAGCAGGCGCTGGCGCAGCGCGAACTGACGCGCATCGAACGCGACCGTGCCGCCTGTGCCGACCAGGTCGAGGCGGCGCCGGCCGATGTCATGGAAGAACAGTTGCAGCAGGCGCTGGCCGCCCGCGTTGCCGCCGAGCAGGCGCTGGCTGGCAAGCGCGATGCGCTGGAAGCGGCGACCAACGCCCTGCGCGCGCTCGAAGAGCAGCGCATGAAGATCGAGCAGGGGCTGGAGCCGCTGCGTACCCGGATCGGCGATCTCAAGTTGAAGGAGCAGGCGGCGGCGCTCAACGCCGAGCAGTTTGCCATGCAGTTGCTCGAAGCCGGTGCCGACGAGGCGGCCTTGTTGCCTTTGTTGGGCGAGGCGCGGCCGTCATCGCTGCAGGGCGAAATCACCCGCCTGGGTAACGCCATCGCCGAACTGGGCGCGGTCAACCTGGCGGCGCTGCAGGAACTGGAAACGGCGACCGAGCGCAAGGGCTACCTCGACATGCAGGCGGCCGACCTGAACGAGGCGATGGAAACCCTGGAGAACGCCATCCGCCGCATCGACCGCGAAACGCGCGACCTGCTGAAGAACACTTTCGATACGGTCAACAGCCATTTCGGCAAGCTGTTTCCGGAGCTGTTCGGCGGCGGTCGGGCCGAACTGGTGATGACCGGCGAGGAAATCCTCGACGCCGGCGTGCAGGTCATCGCCCAGCCGCCGGGCAAGAAGAACTCGACCATTCACCTGCTTTCCGGCGGCGAAAAGGCGCTGACGGCGATTGCGCTGGTGTTCTCTATGTTCCAGTTGAACCCGGCGCCGTTCTGCCTGCTCGACGAGGTCGATGCGCCGCTGGACGACACGAATACCGAGCGTTTCTGCGGTATGGTCAAGAAAATGTCGGGGGCAACACAATTCCTGTTCATTTCCCATAATAAAATCGCGATGGAAATGGCCGAACAACTGGTCGGCGTCACCATGCAGGAAAGCGGCGTCTCGCGCGTGGTGGAAGTGGATATCGAAGAAGCCTTGAAGATGAGGGATGCGTGACTGAACTTCAATACGGACTGATCGGGCTGGGCGGACTCGCCGTTGCGGGCGTCGTGGCGTACAACAAATGGCAGGAATACAGGCATCGCAAGGTGGCCGAATCGGTCCTTCGCCCCGAGCACGACGATGTCCTGCTCAAACCTGCGGCCAGGCCGGCCGCGGCGGTGACGGAGAGTGAACGGGTCGAGCCGGTTTTTGCGCCGCCGGTCGACGAAGACGAATCCCGGTACGCGACGAACGCGGCCCCCGTTCCGGCCGAACCCGAAGACATCCCGCCCTGGGATCTGCCGCCGACGGTTGAGACGTCGGTGCCGGAAGTGCCCGAGGTGTCGATGCCCGAGCCCGTCGTCGAGCCGGTTCCCGAACCGGTCGCCGAGCCGGTGATCGAAGTGCCAGTCGTCGAAGCACCGGTCGTGCCGCCACCGCTGCGCGAACCGGTCGTTGCACCGCCGGTTTTTGCCGCGTTCGAAGAAGCCCCGGCACCCGAGCCAGTACCCGCCGAATTGCTCGATCCGCGCCTCGAATTCATCGTCTCGATGGAACTGGTCGAGCCGGTTTCGTCGCGCCAGATACTGCAATCGCAGCGCGACGTGCTGCAGCGGGTGTCCCGGCCGGTGCATTTCGTCGCCTACAACGAACGCGCCCGCGAGTGGATACGTTTGCGTTCCGATAACGAAATTCCGGTGCGTCGCCTGCGCGTCGGCCTGCAACTGGTTAACCGCCTGGGGCCTGTGTCCGACGGCGACCTGGCGGTATTCACCGGTGCCATGCAGGCGCTGGCCGACGAACTGATGGCGGTGGCCGACATGCCGACGAGCCGGGTGCTCGACCAGGCGGCGGAAATCGACCGCTTCTGCGCCGCCGTCGATCTGGAAATCGGCCTCAACCTGGTCAGTCGTGGCCAGCCTTTCCCGGGGACCAAGATTCGCGCTCTGGCGGAAGCCGCCGGCATGGTGCTCGGCCTCGACGGCATGTTCACCCGTCACGATGACGACGGACGTGCTCAGTTCAGTCTGCAGAATTACGAAAGCGCTGGTTTCGCTGCCGATACCTTGCGCACCATGACCACGCACGGCCTGACTTTCCTGCTCGACGTGCCGCGCGTCGATCACGGCGAGCGGGTGTTCCAGCAGATGGTCGAACAGGCCCGCCGCTTTGCCGAAACGCTGCAGGGCACGCTGGTCGATGACAATCGTCAGCCACTGGGCGACGCCCAGCTTGAGCACATCCGCCGCGAGTTCATCGGCAAGCCGCAGGCCACCATGCAGTCCTTCGGCCTGCCGGCCGGTTCGCCACAAGCCCTGCGCCTGTTCTCGTGATGCCGGCACCGGAAGTCGTCGCGCGCGCAGCCTGGCTGCGCGCCGAACTGGAACGTCACAACCACGCGTATTACGTCCTCGACGCACCGACCATTCCGGATGCCGATTATGACGCGCTGTTCCGCGAATTGCAGGCACTGGAAACCGAGCATCCGACGCTGGCGACGGCCGATTCGCCGACCCTGCGCGTCGGCGGCAAGCCGCTGGCGCAGTTCGCGCCGGTGGTGCACGACGTGGCCATGCTGTCGATCCAGACCGAGACCGATACCGAATCCAGCGGCGCGCTCAATTTCGATGCCCGCATCCGGCGTGAGCTGGAACTGGGCGAGGGCGCGCCGGCCGTCGATTACGCGGCCGAACTGAAATTCGACGGCCTGGCCGTCAGCCTGCGTTACGAAAACGGCGTGCTGGTGCGCGGTGCAACGCGCGGCGACGGCACGACCGGCGAGGACGTGACCCAGAACTTGCGCACCATCGGTCAGATTCCGCTGCGCTTGCGCGGCGAAGCACCGCCAGTGCTGGAGGTTCGCGGCGAGGTGTACATGTGCCGCGGCGATCTGGACGCCTATAACGCCGCCGCTGCGGCGCGCGGCGAAAAGACCCTGGTCAATCCGCGCAACGCCGCTGCCGGCAGCGTTCGCCAGCTCGATCCGGCGATCGCCGCGAGCCGGCCGCTGAAGTTCTTCGCCTACGGCATCGGTGCGGTAGACGGCTGGCAGCCGCCGCCAACGCATGGCGGTCTGCTCGATGCGCTGGCTGCCTTCGGTCTGCCGGTGTGCGAACATCGTGCGGTGTTGGCGGGCGGCGAGGCGCTGGCCGGTTTTCACCGGCGCATCGCCGAATTGCGCGACAGCCTGCCGTTCGACATCGACGGCGTGGTGTACAAGGTCAATGACCTGGAACTGCAGCGCCGCCTCGGTTTCCGCTCGCGCGAGCCGCGCTGGGCGGT
>DKNF01000156.1 GCA_002470165.1 Betaproteobacteria bacterium UBA7395
GGCGGTGGACTCGAAGCGCGCCCCGAGTTCGCTGTTGCCGGCACCGAAAAACAGGACGGTATCGTTACCGCCGGCCAGCCAGTGCGCCAGCCCGGCGGCCAGCGTCGGCGCATTGGCCGCCAGTTGGCCGGCCACCGACGGCAGGCCGAGCAGGCGCGCGGCCATCGGGTTGTAGCGGACGACCTGGCCGTCGGGTGCAACGATCAGCACCCCGTCCTGCATGCGCTCGACCACCCGCTGATTGATGCGGATCTGGTTGTCCAGCGCGATGCCGCGCCGGCGCGCCAGATCCTCGTTGATCATGATGCGCTGGCCGAGCAGGCGGGCCAGGATGGCGGTGGCGAAATACCCCGCCGACAGGAAGCCGGCCTGGACGATGCTGCCCGGATCGAAGCCGCGATAAAGGATGCCGAAACTCTGCGACATCAGTGCCGCCAAGGTCGCCAGCGCCGCGTAGAAGAGCACCAGCCGGCCCTGGCCGACCAGACTGGCGGCCGCCAGCGAGATCAGCAGGACCAGTCCGAGTCCGCTACTGACGCCGCCGGCGATGAACATCAGTACACTGATCACCAGGACGTCGGCCAGAACCTGGAACGATAGCTGGAAATTGAAATGCTGCTGCCAGAAGCGGGCCAGGAAATACCCGGAAACCATGGCGGCGAAATAGGCCCCGACCAGCGTATACAGCAAGGCCGAAGGCAACAGGTTGAGACGGACGTTCCACTCGCTCGGGAACAGCAGACCGAGCAGGCACAGACCGCCGAGCAGCAGGCGGTACAGCACGAAGTAGCGGAAGGAGCGCCAGTTAGGCTCCCAGGTGGTGGTCAGCCAGCCCTGCACGATCAGTCGCCGCCGCTGCGCCCGGCCCGGCGGTGCGCCTCGTTGCAGAAATACGCGTCACCGTCGACGACCGCGTCGCTCTCCGGCAGATGTACCCCGCAATGGGCGCAACGCACCATCCGTTCCGGTGTCCGCGGTGGCGCGTCATTGCCGCCGCTGTCGTCCCCGGCGCGCTTTTTCCACGCCCACCAGACAATCAGCAGCAGGACCAGCAACAGGAGATATTTCAGCATGTGCGTCTCGTCACAGTGGGCGCTCGACCCATTCGATGATCGCCTGCCACTGCTCGATGTCCCGCTCGGCGCGCGAACGCGGCAGGTCGAACAGGGTCATGCCGGCGGCTGCCGCCTGGACGTAGACCTGGGTGTCGCGCAGGTAGGCGAGCACCGGCAGATCGAAGCCGGCAAAAAACCGTTCCAGTTCGGCGGCCGCACGCGTGCGCGCATCGACCCGCATGCCGATCACGGCGACGTCGGCGCGGCCTTTGCGCACCGCCTTCTCGTCGAGCAGGGCCTCTAGGAAATGGCGGGTTGCGCGCATGTCGAACATCGACGGCTGCACCGGAACGATGACCCGGGTCGACAGCTTGAGCACCTTGTCGAGCAGCTTGCCGTTCAGTCCGGCCGGCGTATCGAGCACGACGTGCGAGGTGCCCTTGGGCGGCCGGGCGATGTTGTCCGGGCCGATCTCCCAGGTGTCGATGGTCGGTAGTTCGAAAGGCCGGGTCGCCAGCCATTCGCGCGACGACAGCTGGCGGTCGATGTCGCCCAGCATCACCTCGTGGCCGCGGCTGGCAAAGTACCCGGCCAGATTGGTCGCCAGCGTGCTTTTGCCGGAACCGCCCTTGGGGTTGGCAACGAGGAAGCCCTTCATGCGCCGCGCTCCTTCTTGTCGAGAATGCGCCGCACCAGGTTGACGTGCTCGCGCAAGGTATAGACCAGATCGGTGAAACCCAGCGGCACATGCAGCTCGGCCGCCTCTTCGTCGAGCGCGTCGAGCCGGCTGCGGTATTCCGGCAGACGCTCGCGGTCGAAATGGTTCTTCAGGTCGTCCTCGAGAAATTTCAGCTCGCCGTAGCAACGGAACACCTTGGAACGCACCCGCCAGCTATACAGTGCCGGCGCCACCCGCATCAGCGGAATCAGCAGGGCGATCACCGGCAGCAGCAGGACGAACATGCGATCGACCAGCACCGCCAGCCAGAACGGCAGGTAGCGCTGCAGGAAGGGCGGGCCCGACTTGAAGAAACGCTCGGCTTCCGACGACAGCGGCAGCATGCCGTCCATGTAGGCCGGAAACTCGTTGGCCGTCTGGAAGAAGCCGGGTTTGCCATGGACCTGACGCGCCGCTTGCAACAGCAGGTTCTGCAGTGCCGGATGCAGGTCCTCGCTGACCACCAGACTGGCAGTCGGCGCCAGCACCCGCGTATCCTCGGGCGGGAAATCGCGAACCAGGTCGGCAACACCCTTGGGCATGGTCAGCCGGGTCAGGAAGGGGTAGCGGCGCTCGTAGGCAAAGGACTGCGAAAAGCTCATCAGTTTGACGTCCGGCGAGCGCAGCAGCACCTGGACCACCGGCGCATGTTCGGCGGCGATGATGAAGGCGGCGTCGATACGCCCCTGCTGCAATTCCTCGGCAGCATCCAGGCCGGAAATCGGCACCGTGTTGCTGCGGAAATCGACCTCGTTGTCGTCGAGCAGACGTTGCGCCAGATGGCGGATGCCGGAACCTTCCTGGCCGATGGCGATGCGCTTGCCCTGCAGGTCGCTCAGGCGGTCGATGGTCTTGCCACGGTAAAAGACCCAGACCGGCTCGTAGAACATGCTGCCCAGCGAAAGCAGGCCATGATCCTCCGGCTCGCCGTCGATCTCGGCATCCGGCGACGGCTCGATGACACCGCCCTGGACGAAGCCGATCTGCGCTTCACCATTCTTCAGGCGTTCCAGGTTGTGCAGGGAACCTTCCGAAGGCAGGACCTCCAGGGTGATCCCGTCGCGCGCCAGGATCGCCGCGTAGCGTTTGGCGAACTGGTAATACGCGCCACTCTCGCCGCCGGCGGTCATGACCACATGCTTCGGCGGCGCCGGCTCGACGAACTGGTAGGCAACGACGAAGCCGAGCCCGGCGATCAGGAATATCCACCACGCCGTCGCCACGAGGTCGCGCAGGGAAACGAGTCCAGCCTTGATTTTCGCCATCATGCCTTAGTCACGGAAAACATTCCGGTCAGCGTCAAAATGCCGAGGGTATCACCGAGCCGCCCGGCGATCTACCGCAGCCGGCTGCCAAATCACACCGGCGTCAGCTTGGCGTACTCCAGCGCCAGCCATTTCATGCCGGCGCCACCGCCGAAATTGACCTGCACTCGGGCATCGGCGCCGCGCCCCTCGGTGGCGACGATGACGCCGAGGCCGAACTTGGCGTGCTCGACGCTCTGCCCGACGCGCAGCCC
>DKNF01000263.1:0-393 GCA_002470165.1 Betaproteobacteria bacterium UBA7395
GCGGCGGCATCATCGGCCTGGAAATGGCCACCGTCTATTCAACGCTGGGCGCCAGGGTCGATGTCGTCGAAATGGGCGACGCGCTGATGCAGGGCCCGGACCGCGATGCGGTCAAGGTCTGGGAAAAGCAGAACCTGTCGCGCTTCGACAAGATCATGCTGAAGACCAAGACAGTCGCGGTCGACGCCAAGGACGACGGCCTCTGGGTCAAGTTCGAGGGCGAAGGCGCGCCAGCCGAAGCGGTCAGGTACGACCTGATCCTGCAAGCGGCAGGCCGCTCGCCGAACGGCAAGAAGTTCGCCGCCGACAAGGCCGGCGTGATTGTCGACGAGCGCGGTTTCATCCCGGTCGACAAGCAGATGCGGACCAATGTCCCGCACATCTTCGCCATCG
>DKNF01000263.1:504-5172 GCA_002470165.1 Betaproteobacteria bacterium UBA7395
CCGCACATCTTCGCCATCGGCGATCTGGTCGGCCAGCCGATGCTGGCGCACAAGGCCGTGCATGAAGCGCACGTCGCCGCCGAAGTCGCCGCCGGCCACAAGGCCGCTTTCGACGCCCAGGTCATCCCCGGCGTGGCGTATACCCATCCGGAAGTGGCGTGGGTCGGCTACACCGAGGATCAGGCAAAGAAGGAAGGCCGCAAGGTCGAAACCGCCAAGTTCCCCTGGGCGGCCAGCGGTCGCGCCATCGCCAACGGTGCCGACTACGGCTTCACCAAGCTGATCTTCGATGCCGAAACGCACCGCGTCATCGGCGGCGCCATCGTCGGCCCCTCGGCCGGCGACATGATTGGCGAAGTCTGCCTGGCGATCGAGATGGGCTGCGACGCCGTCGACATCGGCAAGACCATCCACCCGCATCCCACCCTGGGCGAAACCGTCGGCATGGCCGCCGAAGTTGCCCACGGCTCCTGCACGGACGTTCCCGCGCCGCGCAAGAAGTAAGGTCCTCTGCGTTACGCTAAGTTGTTGTATTAGCGTTCGTCTTCGGCGACGGCTCACCCCGTCGCCTTTTTTTATGCTACAAACCCGGGCATGACCCACACCGCCCAGACCCCACGCCGCTCCGCCGAAGAGCAGCAGCGACTCGAAGCCACGCTACGCGAGATGTTCGAACACCGCATCAGCTTCAACGAAGTGCTCGGCCTCAAGGTTGCTTCCTTCGATCCAGCTGCCCCGCAACTGGTTTTCGACATGCGCCCCGAACTGGTCGGCCATTACCTCTATGGCCGGCTGCACGGCGGCGCCATCGCCGCCGTCCTCGATACCGTCGGCGGTTTCGCGGCCGTTGTCGGCATCGCCGAGAAGTTCGCCGGCGAATCGGCCGAGCAGGTGGCGCACCGCTTCGGCCGCATCGGCACCATCGACCTGCGTACCGACTTCCTGCATCAGGGCATCGGCAAGCAATTCACGGCCACCGGACGGATCACCCGCCTCGGCGGGCGCATCGCCTCGATCCAGATGACACTGGAGAATGAAAGCGGGCTGCTGATCGCAACCGGCAGCGCCGCTTACGTGGTCAGTTAAATCAGCGCCACCGACTGCTCGCCGCGTTCATAGACGACGTTGGCACGGCCGACGATCAGCGGGTCGAGATTGCCGATCCGCGACGTGTCCTTGTTCGTGTACGGCAGTTTGTGCAGCACGTAGCGCAGGGCATTCAGGCGTGCGCGCTTCTTGCAGTTCGACTTGATCACCGTCCACGGCGAATCCGCCGTATCGGTGTGGAAGAACATCGCTTCCTTGGCCTTGGTGTAGTCGTGCCACTTGTCGAGCGAAGCCATGTCGATCGGCGACAGCTTCCACTGCTTGAGCGGGTGCACCTTGCGCTCGCGGAAGCGACGGCGTTGTTCCTCCTGGCTGACCGAGAACCAGAACTTGATCAGGTGGGTGCCGTTGCGCACCAGCATGCGTTCGAACTCCGGCGCCTGACGGACGAATTCACCGTACTCCTGGTCGGAACAGAAGCCCATCACGCGCTCGACGCCGGCCCGGTTGTACCAGGAACGGTCGAACAGAACGATCTCGCCGTTGGTCGGCAGATGCTGCACGTAACGCTGGAAATACCATTGACCGCGCTCGATTTCGGACGGTTTCTCCAGCGCGACGACGCGGGCGCCCCGTGGATTCAGGTGTTCCATGAACCGCTTGATGGTCCCCCCTTTGCCCGCCGCGTCGCGGCCTTCGAACAGGATCACCACCTTCTGCCCGGTTTCCTTGACCCAGGCCTGCAGCTTCAGCAACTCGACCTGCAGCCGGTATTTCTGGCGCTCGTAATTCGCCCGCTGCATCAGGTTCTTGTACGGATAACCGCCTTCGCGCCAATCCTTGGCCAGTTCCTCGTCGGGATTGACGATGCCGTCGTCGACGGCAATGCGCTGCTGCTTGAGCAGGCTCTTGAGCATCGTCAGCGCTTCCTCGGCCGGCGAATTGGCGAGAATATCGCGCATCGCCGCCATTTTGGCTTCCTGGGCCGCATCGACGGCGTTGTGCACGGAAAAGCCCTCGATCCCGGCCGGCGTTTGCACCGGCGGCACGTCGCCGCTGGCGACCGCGCGTTGACGGGTGGTACGGGTGCGCGTTGCTGGTGCTGCGGCCGTGGTGGTAGTGGCCGTCTTCTTTTTCGCTGTAACCATGGATGCCCCTTGTCTGGATTGCCAAAGGGTCTATTTCACGCCGATGGGCGGCGCTTGTCTAGTCCAGCAATTCGACCGGTATCACCGCGCGCAGCACGGTCTGCGTTTCGCCCTGGCGCAGGCGGTTGCTCAACCACCAGACCGCCCCCTTCTTGATGCTCCAGTCAGCCTCCTGCCCGGCCAGCAGCAGCGAGGCCAGCCGCCCGAGCGAGGGCTGGTGGCCGACGATCAGCACCGAACCGCGCGCATCGGGCCAGCCCGACGCGGCGATCAGTTCCGACACACAGGCATCGGGGCCGATCTTGCGCTGGGTCTCGAACGGCAGCTTCAGCGCCTGCGCCGTCTGCTGGGTGCGGACCGCCGGACTGACGACGATGCGCAAATCCTTGGGCATGTTTTCATGCAGCCAGGACGCCATGCGCCTGGCCTGCTTTTCACCGCGTTCGGTCAAGCGGCGTTTCAGATCGTCTTCACCGTCCTCGGCTTCGGCATGGCGCCACAGCAGCAGATCCATGGTCATCTCCGGAAAAGCCGGCATCATGCCAGCGCAATGTTACGTCGGCATTGCACCGGGCAATCAGACGAACAGATCGGGCTGCGGCTCGCGCAAGCTGTCGCGACTCACCGTCAGGCGTACATTGACGCCTTTGCGCCCAATGGCATCGACCACCATCCGCCCCGCCCTCGCCTCGGCGACGACGATCACGTTGCGCGTCTGCGCCCGCGTCCTGCCGACGTAGAGCGCCAGACTGCCGGGTTGCGGATTCCACTTGATCATGGCTGCATCATAGCGAGGGCAAAACCCGCTGTCAGCCCCCCGGCATCGAGCGGAGAAGCCGCTAAAGCAAAAGCCCCCGACTGCAGGGCAATCAGGGGCTTCTGGAATTCTGGTGGCCAATCGCGGAATCGAACCACGGACACGCGGATTTTCAATCCGCTGCTCTACCAACTGAGCTAATTGGCCTAAAGAGCGCGCATTATAGCGATAGCCCCGGGGCTCCGCAAGGGCGTTTCGCAGATTTTCAGGACTCCCGGCGTCAGGGACCGAGGGGTGGCGACTGCCGGTAGAGTTCGGCGTAGTCTTCCGGCGGGTTTGGCGGCGGCAGCGGCGGGTACCAAGTGGCGAAGGCCACCCGGGCGACCGCGCCCTTGCCGCGCGGATTCGGGCGCAGCGTGGCGCGGGCATCGTGCTGGTTGGCGATTTCCTGAACGATGGCCAGGCCCAGGCCACTACCCTCGCCAGCGGCGTCGTCGACGCGGTAGAAACGCTCGAACACCAGTTCCGCCTGTTCGGGCGAAATCCCCACGCCGTCATCCTCGACTTCAAGCAGCACGGTCTTGCCGGTATCGATGATGCGGCAGGTCACGTGGCCGCCGGGCGGCGTGTAGCGGATGGCGTTGTCGATCAGGTTCTTGGCCAGCTCACGCAACAGGAAGGGATTGCCGGTGATCATGGCCTTGCCGGGCGACTCGAAACCCAGGTCGATGCTCTTTTCCAGCGCAACGATGACCCAGTCCTCGACCACCTCGCGAACCAGCAGGGCCAGGTCGGTCGGTTCGTGTTTCTGCTGGCCGATTTCGCTGCCTTCGGTCCGCGCCAGCGTCAGCAACTGGTTGACCAGGCGACCGGCCCGGTCGACGCCGGTGGCGATCTGGCGCAAGGCGTGGCGCAGGGCGGCCGGGTCGGTTTCGCGGACGGCAAACTGGGCCTGGGTCTTCAGCCCGGTCAAGGGCGTACGCATCTGGTGGGCGGCGTCGGCGACGAAGCGCTGCTGTGCCTCGACGTTGCGCTTCATCCGCTCGAGCATTTCGTTGAACGCCTCGACCAGCGGCTCCAGCTCTTCCGGCACCCGGCGCGTGGCAATCGGCGACAGGTCGCCCGGATCGCGGTCCTCGATGGTGTTGCGCAGCCGGGTCAGCGGCCGCAGGCCGCGCGACAGGCCGAACCAGACCAGCATGACGGCCAGCGGGATGATGATGAATTGCGGCAGGATCACGCTGGCGACGATGCGGTTGGCCAGTTGCGTGCGTTTCTCGGTCGTCTCGGCGACCTCGACCAGCACCCACTCCTCGACCGGGGCCTGCGGCTCGGCGATGAAGGAATAGGCGACGCGGATATCCTGGCCCTTGTACTCCATGTCGCGGAAGTAGATTTCGCCGGGCACCATCTCGGCTTGCCTTGGGAATTCGGGCACCGGCAAATCAAGGTCGCCGGCGAGCAGCTTCTTGTCCTGGGTCAGGACGTGGAAATAGACGCTGTCGAGTTCGTCGGCCCGCAGCATGGCGCGCGTTGTCGCATGCAGCGACAGTACCGGCTTGCCATCAACCAGTTGCACCTGCCGGCTGATGGTGGCGACGTGCTCGCGCAGGGACTGGTCGTAGGGAAAGTTGGCGACGTTGTTGGCGAAGTAGTGCGTGAAGGCGATGCTCAACGGCCAGACGAACAGCAAGGGCGCGAGCATCCAGTCGAGGA
>DKNF01000009.1 GCA_002470165.1 Betaproteobacteria bacterium UBA7395
TGCCGCCGCCGATCACCGCCACGCGCTTGCCCTTGAACAGCGGACCGTCGCAGTGCGGGCAGAAGCACACGCCCTTGGCCTTGTATTCCTTCTCGCCGGGCACGTTCATCTCGCGCCAGCGGGCGCCGGTCGCCAGGATCACCGATTTCGACTTGAGCGAAGCGCCGTTTTCCAGTTGGATTTCGACCAGACCGCCTTCTTCGGCAGCCGGGATCAGCTTGGCGGCACG
This sequence comes from Betaproteobacteria bacterium UBA7395, assembly GCA_002470165.1. GTDB lineage: Bacteria > Pseudomonadota > Gammaproteobacteria > Burkholderiales > Rhodocyclaceae > Azonexus. Next base: position 230 of record DKNF01000009.1, read on the forward strand.
CTGCAGGTTCATCACGTCGACCTCGTAGGCCTTGACGTGCTGTTCCAGCGCGGCGACCAGCTTCGGCCCTTCGGTCTCCTTGACCGAAATGAAGTTCTCGATGCCCAGCGTGTCCATCACCTGACCGCCGAAACGCTCGGCCAGCACGCCGGTACGGATGCCTTTACGGGCGGCGTAGATGGCAGCCGAAGCACCAGCCGGCCCGCCACCGACGACGAGCACGTCGAACGCGGCTTTGGCCGCGAGTTCTTCAGCGGCACGGGCAGCGGCGCCGGTGTCGACCTTGGCCAGGATTTCCTCGATCAGCATGCGCCCGGCGCCGAATTCCTCGCCATTCAGGTAGGTCGTCGGCACGGCCATGATCTGGCGGGCCTCGACTTCGCCCTGGAACAGCGCACCGTCGATCATCGTGCTGCTGATGTTCGGGTTGAGCGCGGCCATCAGGTTGATCGCCTGGACGACGTCCGGGCAGTTGTGGCAGGACAGGGAAATATAGGTTTCAAAATCGAACCGGTCGTTCAGGCTCTTGATCTGATCAATGACCGCCTGCTCGACCTTGGGCGGATAGCCGCTGACCTGCAGCAGCGCCAGCACCAGCGAGGTGAATTCGTGGCCCATCGGCAGGCCGGCAAAGCGGATGCGCGGCGTCTGTCCCGGCACGGTGACGCCGAACGAGGGAATGCGGGCGTGCGCTTCTTCGCGCAGGCTGACCAGCGGCGAGCAATCGAGGATGTCATTGAGCAGCGCGCGCATTTCCTGCGACTTGTCGTCCTCGCCCAGGGCGGCGACCAGTTCGATCGGGCCTTGCAGGCGCTGCAGGTAAGCCTTGAGTTGTTCCTTGATGGTGCTGTCGAGCATGGTGTTCTCCCTGAATCAGTTGGTCTGGCAAATCGGTCAGGAGCCATATTAGGGAGGGCACTCCTATTTATCCAATTGATTGAAACAATCCACTGGATATTTATTGGCTATTTTAGGTTGGGTGGCACCACGGGCCAAAACAGGAAAATGCTGTCCGGAACCGGGAACTGTTGGAACGGAAACTGCTTCGAACCTCATATCACAGCACGGGAGTTGATCATGAACCCCAGACTGACCGAGGAAACGCTGTTCTGGCTACGTTTGGCCGCGTTCGCGCATCTGTCCGAGCAGATACTGTGCACCGGTGCCAGCGTCGATGACGCCGAGGAATTGTTGTTCGGCTGGCGTCTGCCGGGCGATCTGCCTGCACCGTATGCCTGCCTGACCGGTGGCCTTGCCTACCAGACCGAACAACCGTGAATGCCTTAGCTGGCCTTGTCCGGCACGAACTTCAGCACATTGCCGTTGATGCAATAGCGCTTGCCGGTGGGCGGCGGGCCGTCGTCGAAAACATGGCCGAGGTGGATGCCGGAACTGGCGCTGCGGACTTCGACCCGGCGCATGCCATGGCTGTCGTCTTCGTGCAGCGTGATCGCGCCCGGCAGCGGATTGAAGAAACTGGGCCAGCCGCTGCCGCTCTCGTACTTCGCATCACTACGGAACAGCGGCGCACCAGAAAGGGGATCGACGAAGGTACCGGGGCGCTTTTCGTCGAGATGCGAACCGGTGCCGGGATACTCGGTGCCCTGCTCGAAGGCAATCTTCTGTTGCGCCGGCGTCAGCAGGTGAAAGCCCAGCCATTGCCAGAAACGCCCGGTATCGCCGTTGTAGCCGGTGTAACGCGAAACCTCCCTGCCCTGCTCGAAGAGCACGATGGTCGGCGTGGCAAACAAGGCCTTGGCCAGCGTCCAGCCGGCCGGTGCCTGCGGACTCAGGCTGCGGGCGATGGCCACCGGCGATTGCCAGTGGTCGAGGACGTCGGCCTTGAATTTCTGGCAATAGATGCAGTCGGCGCTTTCAAAGACGATCAACTGGCGCTGCAGGTCGAGCGTGGCGGGATCGAGCGGCGGCACTGCGCTAGCGGCTGACTGCGCGGCCGAAGACGCGCCCGGATACTTGACCCCGGTACCGCCCAGGCCGCAGTAGCCGTCCGGATTCTTGACCAGGTAGTCCTGGTGGTATTCCTCGGCGGTGAAGTATTTTTCCAGTGGCGCGATCTCGGTGGTGATGCGGCCGAGCCCTGCCGCCGTCAGCGCCGTCTGGTAGGTGTCGCGGGTTTTCAGGGCGACGGCTTGCTGGCTGGCGTCGTGCGTATAGACGGCGCTGCGGTAGTTGCTGCCGACATCGTTGCCCTGGCGGTCGCCCTGCGTCGGATTGTGACTTTCCCAGAACTGGATCAGCACCGTTTCCAGATCGACCTTGGCCGGATCGAAAGTCACCTTGACCACTTCGGCATGGTTGCGCAGGCTGGTTTTGCCCCACTGACGCATGCGTTCGTGTGCCAGCACCGCGTCGTAGGTGCCCGCGATGTCGCCGTTGGCGTAGCCGCTTTCAACATCGAGCACGCCGGGAATGGCGGCCATGCGTTTTTCGGCGCCCCAGAAACAGCCCATACCGAGGACGATGCTGTCGGTGACCGCGGGCATGGCCGGCCGGCTGGCCTTGGCGGCTGCTTCACCGTCGCCACAGCCGTTGATCAATACACTGCTGGATATCGCCAAGATCAATCCTTGTAATCGCTTGAGGGGTGACATTGCTTGCCTTTCGCCGGCGCGGGATCGCGGTTGAAACACCGCCGCTCGCCGCAACCGCTACCCGGTGGTTGACTGGCGCGATGCGCGGTGGTTCCCCTTTAGTCGGCGACGGGCGCAAGTTCTTACACCAATGCTGTCCGGACCGCGCGGGCAGCGGCCAGCGCTTCATAACCGCCATCGACGCTGAACACACGGGTATGGCGAAAATCGACGAACATCTGCGCGTAAGCCTTGCTGGCATTACCGTGATAGCAATAGATCACCACCGGCACGTCCTTGGGCAGACGGCGCGACCAGGGCAACAGGCGATCTTCGGAAAGATGCGCGGCGCCGTCGAGATGGGCGCGTTGATAGCTGGGCAGATCGCGGACGTCAAAAACGGCAACAGCCGTTTCGTCGCGGATCAGCGCAAGGGCGTCGGCAGCGGACAGGCAGCGAAAGCCGGCGGTTTCAGGCGAGGACATGGCAGGCGGGACGATAGTTGGTAACGCCCGGACCAACGCAAGAGCGGTGCCAGCGCGGCAAAGGCCGCCGGTGCGTGGGGCGGGCGCGCGGTGTCGCGCCCGGCCGGCGGTTTTGTCGGATTTGCGACGACTCAACGGGCGTCGCAAGCCGCTGACGACTTCGGGCTCAGTGGGCTGGCGGCTTGAGCAGGAAGGAGAAGCTCGCTGCGTGCTGCACGATGTCGGCATCCTCGGTCGTCGCCGGCACTTCGTGGGTTGCGTAGATGACGTTGAGCCCCTGGTTCGCCACCTTGATCCGGACAATCCCCTTGGCGTCGGTAGGCGCCGTGCGCTGCTCGGGATCGTTGACGAAATCCGGTGCCAGCTTCAGGCCAGCCAGCGGCTTGCCGTCGAGCAGCACGCGCAGCGTCATCGTCTCGCCTTTCCGGGTCGGCAGGCGCGGATTCACCGGCAGTATCTGCAGGGCTTGCCCGGCCAGCGGCTGGATCGCCTGCGCGAGATCGCGCACCTGATGGATGGCGTGCTTGTAGTAGCGACCGCTCTTGCGCACATCCGGCGTCTGGCTCTTCGGCGTGTTCTTCCATTTGCCGTCGGCGCGCTGACTGAAATAACCGTTGTCCAGCGTCGCCCCGAGCAGCGCCGGGTCGCCGTCGGCATCGACGAGCAGCAGGTGGTCGGTCTTGAGCAGGTTCACCGCGATGGCCTGGCCGTTCTCGTCCACCGCCTGCACGCCGCCGACCCGGTCGAACTTGGGTACGATCGGCCCCTCTTCGGCACCGTCGCCGTACACCAGCGCCAGTTCGCCGGCGCGTTGGGCAAACCAGATGCCGTGGGCGTGTGCGGATGGCGTCAGAGAGAGCGCAGCGATCAGGATGGCAGCAATATTCAGGATGGTTTTCATGGTTTCTCCCGGATCAGAAATAGGAACGCCAGCCACCGGGGTGACGACGTTTGTAGGTAGCAAAGCTGCGGCACGGCAGATAGATGACGAGCATGACCAGTACTGCCATCAGCCAGATCTGAGCGACGTGGTCGAAGGCATAGCGCCCGTCCTGGCCGGCGCCGAAGAGGTGACGGCAAAGCAGGTAGAGCCCGTGCAGCAGGTAAAGGTGAAGAACGTAGAAGAACATCGGCACCCGCCCGAAATCAGACCAGAAACGCGAGCGCGGCCAGCGTTCCAGGGCGGCGAGCAGCAACAGTCCGCTACCGACGGTGAGCAGCACGAACAGTAGCGAGGGCGGATACTTGGTCAGGTTGAGCCAGCTCATCGTCTGGCCGAGCAGGCCTTCGGCGGCTTGCCGCGGGTGGTCGCCGTAGACATTGAGCCAGCGCAGCGACAGGAACAGCAGCAAAGCACCGCCGCCGGAGGCGATCAGCAAGCGCGCGCGCCAGGCCGACGCCACCGTACGCGCATAGAGCGGCCCGGCGGCATAGCCGAGCAGAATCACCCCGAACCACGGCAGCACCGGGTAGGAGGTCCGTGCCGGCACGCCGAGGAAATCGATCACTGCTCGATCATGAAGGATCGCCCAGAGCACCTGCCCGGCCTCGCCCGGCGCGACATGAACGGCATCGAGCAGGTGATGGCCGGCGACGATGACGATGCCGACGACGAACTGCCAGCCGCGCGGCAGCCAGAGCAGCGCCGCCAGCGCCAGCATGCTCAGGCCGATGGCCCAGATCACCTGCAGGTAGAGCATTTTCGGCGGGAAGGCAAAAGTCCACGCAAAGTTGATCAGCGTCAGCTCGAGAACGATCAGGAACAGGCCGCGCTTGACCAGGTAGAGGCTGATCGCCGGCCGCGGGTCGGCGAACTTCTGGCCGTAGCACCAGGCGCCGATCCCGGTCAGAAAAACGAAGATCGGCGCGCACCAGTGGCTGGCCAAGCGGGTGAAGAACAGCGCCGGATCAACACTGGCCAGGTCCATCGGATCGCCGACCTGCCGGTGCAGGTAGAAGAACTCGCGGACGTGATCGACGAGCATCAGGGCCATCACGATACCGCGCAGGGTATCGATGGCGTCGATGCGCTGTGCAGGCAGGCGGGCCAAGATCAGAACCGCATCTGCATGCCGAGCGTGAGCGTGCGCGGCGTACCCGGCGTCACCCAGAACACGTCGTAGGCGCTGGCGTAATAGGTCTTGTCGAACAGGTTCTCGACATCGAGCGAGAAGCGCAGTTTCTGGCTCGGTTTCCAGTAGGCCATCAGGCGTGCCGTCGTGTAGGCCGGCAGTTCGAAGGTCGCGAGCGCATTGCCGGCGCGTTTGCCGACGTAGGTGGCGCCGCCGCCAAATCCGTAACGACCGTCTTTGAAACCGTCCTCGTACATCGCCAGGATGCTGCCGCTGTGCTTGGGCACGTTGAGCAGGCGGGCGCCGACCAGCGCCGCGTTATTGTCCCTGGTGATCTCGGCGTCGGTGTAGGCGTAGTTGGCGGTGACCCGGACTTTCGTGGTCAGCTGGCCGGAAACGTCGATCTCCAGGCCGCGACTGCGCGCCTCGCCCGCCGCCAGCGAGAAGCCGGCGTTGACCGGATCGTTGGTCAGGACGTTCTTCTTGTCGATGTCGAAGACGGAAAGCGTGCCGCCGTAGCGTTTGTCGGCCGATTCGTACTTGATGCCGATTTCCGTGGCCTGCCCCTCTTCCGGTGCAAAGGCCGCACCGGCGAAGCTGCTGCCGGTATTCGGGCGGAACGACTCGCTGGCCAGCGCATAAACCGAAACAGTCGGGCTGAGCAGCCAGGTCAGGCCGACGCGCGGCGTCGTCTTGCCTTCCGACTGCTTGCTGCGTAGGCCGGTGCGACGATTGTCGATGGTCTGGTGGAAACGGTCGTGACGGACGCCGAGCAGCAGACGCCAGTCTTCGGCGAGGTGAATCTGGTCCTGCAGGAAGACGCCGGTGGCGCGCTGCTTTTCCAGGGTGTCGGTATTGGCCGTCGGCGTCGGCAACGGCTGGCCGTAGTCCGGATCGTCGATATTGATCGCGTAGTTCGCGGGACGCACGCGCATCATCACCGAGTCGAGCGTGAAGCGGTAGCTGTCGAGGCCGGTCAGCAGTTCATGCTTGATGCTGCCGGTGGTGAACTTGCCATGCACTTCGCCCTGGAAGGAAACGTCCTCGGAATCGTAGTTACGATAGCGGCGCTCGCGATTGACGTTGCGCGACCCGGCCGGCACGAAGAGCAGCGGGTTGCTCGGCCGCACTTCGGTCGAATAGCCTTCCAGATCGGTCGTCCGGTAGGCCAGCCCGGCCTTGGCCTTCCAGTCGCTGGAGAACTCGTGTTCCAGCGTCAGCTGGTGGGTCTTGTTGTCGATGGTGATGTCTCCGTCGCCCGGCTCGCCGAGGAAGGTTTCGCGCGAGATGCTGCCGGTGCGGCCGCCAACCGCGACCACGCCGCGATCCAGCGGCGCCTTGTGGCGCAGCAGTTCGAGGTCGTAATTGACCAGCGTGTTCGGCGACAGCACCCAGGTGAAGGATGGCGCCACCAGGTAGCGCTCGCTGTCGATGTGGTCGCGGAAGCTGCCCTTGTCCTCGACCGCGACGTTCAGGCGGTAGGCAAGATTGTCGGCAAGCGGGCCGGTCGAATCGAAGGAAGTGCGATAGCTTTCGTAGCTGCCGGCATAGACTTCCAGCGAATTGCCGGCCTTGAACTGCGGCTTCTTGGTCACGACGTTGAGGATGCCGCCCGGCTCGCTGGCGCCGTAGAGCGCCGCCGACGGTCCCTTGAGCACTTCGATGCGCTCGACGTTGGCCATGTCGCGCGGGGCGTTGTAACCACGGTTGCCAGCAAAGCCATTGCGCAGGAAGTTCGGCCCGGTGTTCTCGTTGCCGGCAAAGCCGCGGATCGCGAAGTTGTCCCAGAGACCGCCGAAGCTGTTCTGGCGGGTGACGCCGCTGACGTAGTCGTAGGCTTCCTCGAGACGGACGGCGCCGATGTCGTCGATCAACTGCCGGGGAATCATCCGCACCGACTGCGGCAGTTCACGCAGCGGCGTTTCCGAGCGGGCCACGCCGCTTTCTTCGAGATAGTAAGCCTGGCCTTCGCTACGACCGACGACGCTGATTTCCGAGAGCTGACGCTCGGCTTCCTGGGCCCAGCCGGCAGGGCCGAAACCGATCAGCAACAGCGCCGCGACAGCAGGCTTGAAAACGAATTGAACTTGCATGGCGATCCCTGAATGCAAAAAAATGCAATGTTATAACATCGCAAATGCGATTGCATAGCGTTCACAAGATGCAGCAGTTCAATCCCAGGCCAGCGCCCCGCCCGTCTGATACTCGGTGACCCGCGTCTCGAAGAAGTTCTTTTCCTTGCGCAAGTTGGCCTGCTCGTCCAGCCAGGGCAGGACGTTCCCGGCACCGGGGAAAGGTTCCTCTACGCCGACCTGGCGGGCACGGCGGTTGGCGATGAAACGGAACTGCTGGACATGCAGCTCGGCGTTGTAGCCGAGGATGGGATCGCGCAGGATGTGGCCGGCGTAGGCGGTTTCGGCCGCCTCGGCCTCGGCCCACAGTTCGCGCAATGCTTCCGGATCGAGCGTCAGGTTTTCTTCCTTGAGCAGTTCGCGCACGACGCGGATGCCGAAGGCGCAGTGCAGGACTTCGTCGCGCATGATGTACTGCAGCTGCTCGGCGGCGCCCTTCATCAGGCCGCGCCGTTGCAGCGCGAAGATCGGCGTGAAGCCGTTGTAGAACCAGCAGCCTTCGAAGATCACCGCGAAGAAGAAGTAGGACAGCGCGAATTCGTGCAGGTTGGCGCGGTCGGTGAGGTCGAAGTCGGCGCGCATGACGCGCTCCAGCCGGCGGTTGGCGAGCGCGATCTTGCCGTGGATTTCGGGCACGACGCGGTAGCGGTTGTAGATTTCCTGCTGATCCAGCCCGATGCTCTCGATGCAGTGCTGGTAGGTCCAGGTGTGCAGCGCTTCTTCATAGACCTGGCGAGCCTGGTAGATCTGCAGTTCGGGCGCGCTCATCTTCTCCATCACCGCCAGGCCGATGTTGCGCATGGCCAGGATGTCGGAGGTGGTCAGATACGCCAGTACGTTCTCGAAGACGTGGCGCTCGGCCGGGCTGAGCTTGTGGTGGTAGTCGTGCACGTCCTGGGCCATGCTGATTTCCAACGGCGTCCAGTGGTTGCGGTTGGCCTTGAGGAAGAACTCCCAGGCCCAGGGATACTTGAACGGCGCCAGCTGGTTGATGTCGGCCTTGCCGTTGACGATGCGCTTGTCGGCGGCGTTGATCGGCGCCAGCGATTGCGTAACGGCTGTCGACGGGGCTGGCGCGGAAGTCGGCGCGACGGGAGCAGCGGCAGCCGGCGCTGGGCTTTCCCAGTCATCGAAACGGTAGGCGGCATTCATGGCAATCTCCCTGAGCTTATTGGTTCAGCGCGCGCATGCTCTCGCGCAGTTCTTCGAGCCCTTTGAGGAATCCGGGCCCCGGGTGGGTGAAGTAATCGCCGCTGAGCGGCAGGATGGGCACGCCGGGCTCGGCGATGGCCGGGTTACAGCTTTCCGAGCGGCGGTCCTGCAGGGCGAACAGCAGGTCCGGCCGACGCTCGCTGATCCAGGCACCAACATCGCCACCAGGCTGGCCCGGGCGGAAATTGCGGATATTGTCGTGGTCGGCGACGACCTCGAAACCGGCCGCGGTAAACAGCTCGAACAGCGTCGTGCCGCGACCGAAGGAATACGGCGCATTGCTGCAGGCGGAGAGGATCAGCACGCGGCGCTGACGGGCATCGACCTGAGCTGCGGCGCGCCAGTCGGCGGCAAAGCGGTCGACGCGTTGCTCGATGTCGACGACCCCAGTCGCCCGACCGACCTCGCGCAGCATCTGCTCGACCCCGGCCATGCCCTTGAATCCGCCGACGCGCAGCGACACCGCCCCCGGTGGCGTGACCAGCGCTGCCGTTTCTGCCGGCGTCCATTGGGAAAAGATGACGACGTCGGGCTCGAGATCGGCGATGGCGGCCGCGTCAGGGTCGATGACTCCGCCGGTGTGATCGACCGGCAGCGGATCGTAACGGCTGACGCCGACGATGCAGGGGCCGCGCCCCAGCCATTCGAGCGCGCGGGTGATGTAGGGCGACTGGCTGACGATGCGTGGGCAGTCGGCCGCCTGAGCCAGGCCGGCGCACAAGAGCAACGGCAGGATGAAGGCGTGGGAGAGTTTCATGGTGAGGCTTCCTTAATCAGGGACGGACCTGGCGGAAACGCTGGCCGCGATCCCAGTCCACATAGAAGATGCCGCCGGTCGGCGCGGTGAAGCTGAACAGGCGTTCGCCGTTCATCGACACGGCGCTCTCGCCGGTGGAGAAATCGAGTTCGGGTTCCTTGCCGCCGCGATTGACGATCAACATCGGCAAGCCGGTTTCGGCCGTGCGTTTCTCCCAGACGTCGCCCGGCCCCATGCCCTCGACCGGCGGCCAGTTGGCCGGCGACAGCAGGATCTGCGCGCCCTGCCCGGCCAGTTGCGCGGCGATCAGTTCCGCGCCCTTCGGGCTGCCACCGTGCAGAAGGACCATGTCGGGATGTTTGGTCC
>DKNF01000040.1:0-206 GCA_002470165.1 Betaproteobacteria bacterium UBA7395
CGAGAAGGTCGATGCGCTGTCGCTGATCGTGCACCGTTCCAATTCGCAGTACCGCGGCCGCGAACTGGCCAACAAGATGCGCGAGTTGATTCCGCGCCAGATGTACGACGTTGCCATCCAGGCCGCCATCGGCTCGCACATCATCGCCCGCGAGAACGTCAAGGCAATGCGCAAGGACGTGTTGGCCAAGTGCTACGGCGGCGACA
>DKNF01000040.1:317-4509 GCA_002470165.1 Betaproteobacteria bacterium UBA7395
AAGTGCTACGGCGGCGACATCACCCGCAAGAAGAAGCTGCTCGAAAAACAGAAGGCCGGCAAGAAGCGCATGAAGCAGGTCGGTTCGGTGGAAATCCCGCAGGAAGCTTTCCTCGCCGTGCTGCGCGTCGATAACTGAGATAACGCATGAACTTCGCCCTGATCCTTCTCGTCCTGACCGTCATCACCGGCATCCTGTACGCGATCGACATCCTCAAGTTCCGCAAGCTGCGCGCTGCCAACGACAAGCAGCCGTTGTGGGTGGAGTGGGGTGCCGATTTCTTCCCGGTGATCCTGATCGTCTTCGTGCTCCGTTCCTTCCTCTTCGAGCCGTTCAAGATTCCGTCCGGTTCGATGATCCCGACCCTGCTGGTCGGCGATTTCATTCTCGTCAACAAGTACACCTACGGCATCCGCCTGCCGGTGATCAACACCAAGATCATCGACATCAACGAACCGCAGCGCGGCGACGTGATGGTTTTCCGCTATCCGGAAGACCCTTCGCTCGACTACATCAAGCGCGTGGTGGGCCTGCCGGGCGATACCATCGAGTATCACAACAAGCAGTTGCGCATCAACGGCAAGCCCGTAGCCATGGAAAAGCAGCCGGATTTCCTGCATGCGGAGCGTCTGTACTACTCCGAGCAATACACGGAAAAGCTCGGCGACGTCGAGCATAAGATACTGAATGATGCCGATGCGCCGGCCTTCATTCCCGGCGTTTCATCCTTTCCCTATCGGGAAAATTGCACATACAATGCCAGTGGCGTGACCTGCAAGGTGCCGGACGGCCATTACTACATGATGGGCGACAATCGCGACAACAGTCGCGACAGCCGGGCCTGGGGCTTCGTGCCGGAGCAGAATATCGTCGGCAAGGCCTTCTTCATCTGGCTGAATTTCGACGACTTCAGCCGTATCGGTGCATTCAGGTAAGGTGAGAACATGAAATATCAACGTGGTGTAGCGCTTTCCGGCCTGATTTTCTGGGGTATCGTCATCATCCTCGTGGCCGTGCTGGGCATGAAGGTGACGCCTTCGGTGATCGAGTACTACAAGATATTGCAAGGCAGCAAGGCGGTGGTTGCGAAGGCGACGCCGGATACGACCGTGGTCGAACTGCGCCGTTCCTTCGACAAGTATGCCGAAGTCGACCATCTTTCCTTCTCGTCCCGTGACCTTGAAATCTACAAGGACAAGCGTGGCCAGGTGGTCATCGACTTCGCCTACGAAAAACGCATTCCCTTGTTCGCCAATGTCAGCCTGCTGATTGACTACAAGGGGACGACTGCGGAATAAGCATGACACCGCAGAAAATCGCCGCAGGCATCGGGCATGAATTTGCCGATGCCAGTCTCCTGCGTACGGCGCTGACGCACCGCAGTTATGGCACGCCCAACAACGAGCGCCTGGAGTTCCTCGGTGACGGCATCCTCGATTGCGTGATCGCCGACATCCTCTATCAACGCTTCCCGGAATTGCCCGAAGGCGATCTTTCCCGTCTGCGGGCCAATCTGGTCCGTCAGGAAACCTTGCACGGACTCGCGCTGCAACTGGGTGTCGGCCAGGCGCTGCGACTCGGCGAAGGTGAGCTGAAAAGCGGCGGTGCGGCGCGCCCGTCGATCCTCGCCGATGCGCTCGAAGCACTGTTCGGCGCGGTTTATCGGGATGCCGGGTTCGATGTGACGGCCAGGTTGATTGCCCGACTCTATGCACCGCTGCTCGCCGATCTCAAGCCGGGGCAGTTCCAGAAGGATGCCAAGACCCGCCTGCAGGAATGGCTGCAGGGCAAGAAGAAGCCGCTGCCGCGTTACCAGTTGCTGGAAACCAGCGGCGCCGCCCATGAACAATCCTTCGTCGTTGCCTGCGAAATCGACAATCCTTCGCTGCGTACCCAAGGGTGCGGCAGCAGTCGCCGCATCGCCGAACAGAACGCCGCCGAAGCGGCCTTGAAAGCCCTGAATCCATGACCGAAATCCGCTCCGGCTACATCGCCATCGTCGGCCGCCCCAACGTCGGCAAATCGACGCTGCTCAACCACCTGATCGGCGAGAAGATCAGCATCGTCTCGCGCAAGGCGCAGACCACCCGGCACCGCATCACCGGCATCCTGACCGAAGCCGACGCCCAGTTCGTCTTCGTCGATACGCCGGGCTTCCAGACCAAGTTCTCGAACGCGCTGAACCGGGCGATGAACCGTGGCGTGACGCAGACGCTGAACGATGTCGATCTCGTCCTCTTCGTCATCGAGGCCGGTCGCTACGACGCCAAGGACAAGGCGGTGGTGCGCCTGCTGCCGAAGGACCGGCCGGTGATCCTGGTCATCAACAAGACCGACCTGCTGAAGAACCGGGAAGCGCTGCTGCCTTTCCTCGCCGAAGTCTCGGCCGATTTCGACTACACCGCCGTGATCCCGGTCAGCGCTGCCAAGGGCCGGCAGACGCAGGACCTGCTCAAGGAGGCGCGCAAGCATCTGCCGAACGAGGGCCTGATGTTCCCGGAAGACGACCTGACCGACAAGTCGGAGCGCTTCCTTGCCGCCGAATACATCCGCGAGAAGGTCTTCCGCCTGCTCGGCGACGAACTGCCGTACGCCACCGCCGTCGAGATCGAGAAATTCGAAGTCGAGGGCAACCTGCGCCGCATCTTCGCAGCCATCGTCGTCGACCGCGAAAGCCACAAGGCGATCGTCATCGGCAAGGGCGGCGACTCCCTGAAGCGTATCGCCAGCGAAGCGCGCCAGGACATGGAGCGGCTGTTCGACGGCAAGGTCTATCTCGAAGTCTGGGTCAAGGTGAAGTCGGGCTGGAACGACGACGAGCGCCTGCTCAAGAGCCTCGGCTACGAGTAAGCCGCCGATCCGGGATATTTCGCCATGAGCCTGCGCAGCAAGGTCGACGGCCAGCCCGCCTACGTGCTGCACAGCCTGCCGTTTCGCGAGACCAGCCTGATCGTCGAAGTCTTCAGCCGCGATTTCGGGCGCATGGCCTTGCTGGCGCGCGGCGCGCGCCGGCCGCGGGCGGCGATCCGTGGTCTGTTGATGGGCTTTCAGCCGCTGGAAATCGGCTGGGCCGGCAAGGGCGAGGTGCTGACGCTGATGAAGGCCGAATGGGTCGGCGGCCAGCCGCTGCTCGGCGGCGAGGCGCTGTTCTGCGGCTACTACCTGAACGAACTGCTGATGCACCTGCTGCCGCGCGAGGACGCCCACCAGACGCTGTTCGCCCGCTACGCCGAAACCCTGCAGCGCCTGGCCGCGCACAGCGACGCGGCGACCCGTGAAGGCGACCTGCGCAGCTTCGAGAAGGCACTGCTGCAGGAGCTCGGCTACGGCCTGATGCTCGACCACGATGCAGCCGGCGAGCCGATTGCCGCCGAGGCGTTTTACACTTACCGGATGGAGCAGGGGCCGGTGCGTCTGGCGCATGCCGAAGCCGACGCCCAGGTGGTGCGCGGCAGCAGCTTGCTCGACCTTGGTGCCGGCGATTTCTCCAACCCGCGCTCGCGCGGTGAGGCCAAGATGCTGATGCGCACGCTGCTGAGCTATTACCTGGGCGGCCAGGAACTGGAAACCCGCAAGATTTTCAAGGAGTTGCAGGAACTATGATTGAACTCGGCGTCAACATCGACCACATCGCCACCGTCCGCCAGGCCCGGCGCACCTACGAACCCGATCCCGTCTGGGGAGCCGTCGAAGCGCACCTGGGCGGCGCCGACGGCATCACCGTGCATCTGCGCGAGGATCGCCGGCACATCCAGGATGCCGATGTCCGCCGGCTCAAGGAAACGACGCAGATCAAGCTCAACCTGGAAATGGCGGCGACCGACGAGATGGTCGGCATCGCCAGCGCGACCCGGCCGGAAATGGCCATGCTGGTGCCGGAAGGGCGGCACGAGGTGACCACCGAGGGCGGTCTCGACATCGTCGGCCAGGAAGCTCGCCTCAAGGACGTGATCGCCCGGCTGCGCGACGCCGGCATCACCACCAGCGTCTTCATCGACGCCGAAATCCCGCAGATCGAGGCGGCGGCGCGGATCGGTGCCAGCGTCTGCGAGATCCACACCGGCCCCTACGCCCACGCCTTCTACGAGAAAGGCCGCGACGCCGAGGCGCCGGCGGTGCTCGCCGAACTGCAGAAAATCCGCGTCGCCGGCCGCGCCATCCGCCAGCTCGGCATGCGCTTCAACGCCGGCCA
>DKNF01000045.1 GCA_002470165.1 Betaproteobacteria bacterium UBA7395
GCTGGCGCAGGTGTGGACGGCGGTCTCGGGCAGCAACCCCGGACTCATCCTCACCGGCGGCATCGCCGCGCTTGTGTATGCCTACCTTGCGCGTTTCCTGGCGGTTGCCTTGCAGACGGTCGATTCGAGTCTGGGCAAGATCACGCCGAGCATGGACGACGCCGCACGCAGCCTGGGCCTGGGCCAGGCGGCCACCCTGGGGCGCGTGCATGCGCCCTTGCTGCGCGGGAGCCTGCTGACCGCCGGCCTGCTGGTTTTTGTCGATGTGATGAAGGAATTGCCGGCGACGCTGGTCATGCGCCCCTTCAATTTCGATACCCTGGCCACCCAGGCTTATACGCTGGCGTCCGACGAGCGGCTGGCCGAAGCATCGACCGCTTCGCTGGCCATCGTGGTCGTCGGCTTGCTGCCGCTGATCCTGCTGTCGCGCCAGATTACGGCGTCGCGCCGGGCCTAGCCGCCGCTCTCCGTCGCCGGCGCGAAGTCCATCGCGCGCAAAGCGTGGCGGATTTCCTCGGGATTGCCGGCCTGGGCAAATGGCCGGCGCTGCCGCAGGCCGGCGTGTTCGATGTCGACGCCGAAGGCATCGATGCCGAGCAGGCGGTCTGGCGGCGCCAGTTGTGGCGTGAATTCGTCGAGCAGGGATTTTTCCTCTTCCAGCGTGATAGCCGGCAGGGCTTGCCAGTCCGCGCCGTCGATCCAGCCCATGCGGCCGATGCCGCCGATGAAGCGGGCGCGTTCCGGCACCAGCCGGAAGAACATGAAATCAAGCTGGAGATACTGCGCCGCCTCGGGCAGGTAGCGGAAGTAGCGCTCGACCAGGGCCGGTGAAGCTTCGCAAGGCTCGCAGCGACCGACCAGCGTGATGCGCGCGGCGTCCTGCACGTTGTCCTTGCCGCCCTCGACGACGGCCAGGCTGGCCCGGCTGTCGGCGAGCAGGTTCTTGGTGTGCTCGGCCAGCGCGCTGATCAGCAGCAGCGGTTGTTGCCGCTCGTCGAGCACCAGCGGTACGGCTGTGCCAAAGGGAAAACCGGGCAACTGGGTCGAATGCGTGCTGAGGACGGCGTGGCGCGTTGCGTGGAGCAGTTGAACGGCCGGGGAAAGCTGAATCTGCATGGCGAGGTTCCGGGCGAGTTGGCGTTTTTGCTGGGGCGACAGTTGCTTGACCCGGTATTCGGCGCGGGTCGCGGCGGCACGATCGGGCTGCATCTGCCAGGCCAGCAATTCTACCGGCGGCCGGGCACGCGTGTAACGCGCGCCTTTGCCGGCGCAGTGCGCGGCATAACGCGCCTTCACGTCGGTCGTGATGCCGGTGTAGATGCTGCCGTCGATGCATTCGATGAGGTAGAGGAACCAGGGCTTGGCGATTTTTTCCGGCATTGGGGGAGCGCAGGGGGCTGATCCCCGAATTGTCACGATATTGCCGCCATTTTGAAATGCCGATTTGTTAGCCTGTGTCGCTGTCAGGATCGCTGCATCGTCGTCAAAAAGCAAAAATGGTGCGATGCACAAAATTGTCTTGACATGATTTCGTCAGTGGATAGAATACGTCCATGCTGCATTGCAACATATGCAGATCAGGAATCACCCAACCCTCACGGAGAAACAAAATGACCATCAAACCTGAAGAGTTCGCCAAGTCCGGCTTCAACTTTGCCCTGTTCTTTGCCAACACCGCTTTCGATGGCATCGAGCGTCTGGCTGTCCTGAACCTGTCCGCTTCGCGTTCGGTTTTCGAAGCCTATGTCTCCAACCTGAACGCCCTGCTCGGCGTCAAGGACATCCAGTCCCTGGTTGAACTGCAGAAGGGCATCGCTGCCCCGTCGATCGAAAAGGGTGTCGAGTACTCGCGCAACGTGATCGCCATCGCGACCGATGCCAAGGAAAAGATCGCCAAGGAAGTTGAATCGCACGTCGCCGACACCAACGCCAAGGTCACCAACCTGGTTGAAAAGGCTCTGGCTTCCGCTCCGGCTGGTTCTGAAGTTGCCATTGCCGCTGTCAAGACCGCGATCAAGTCCGCCAACGAAGCCATCGACGGCCTGAACAAGGTTGCCAAGCAGGCTGCCGAAGTTGCCGAAGCCAGCGTTTCCGCTGCGACCGAAGCCACGATCAAGGCCACCACCGCTGCCGCCCCGAAGGCTGCTGCCAAGAAGGCTGCCTGATCTGATCGTCGCCTGACGATGCACGACAAACCGGGGCTGCGGCCCCGGTTTTCTTTTGTGCGCCCGTAGCTGCGCTAGAATGCCGCAGGAATGAACGGGGGGCGTCATGAAGTGGCATTGGCTTGAACGGGGAAAAGGCCGGGCCGGGCACCGGCTCAGCGGTACGGCATTGTTCAGCGATCTCGGCGAACGCGAATTGCGCGTGGTCGAGGCATTTGCCCATGAGCGCCAGTTTCTGCCCGACGAAGTCGTTTTCGATGCCGGGGAAGACGGCCAGGCGCTGTATGTCGTCGTCAGCGGCCGCGTTGCCGTGATTGCCGAGGGCGCGGGTGACAGACCGCTGGCCGAACTCGTCGCCGGTGAGTTCTTTGGCGAGATGGGCCTGCTCGACGGTGCGCCGCGTTCGGCGCAGATCCGGGCGCTGGAGCCGACGACGCTGGTCGTCCTGCCGCGTACCGAGTTCGACCGCCTGATGGTCTCTCACGCCCGCATCGCTTCCTGCATTTCGCTGCAACTGGCGCGCCATCTCGGTCGCCGCCTGCGTGCCATGCTCGAAATTGCGCCAGCCAGGGAAGCGTCGTGAGCCTGCTGCGTTACCGGGCCGGGCCGCTGGTATGGTCGGGAAACATCCTGGCCACCTGCCTGCTGCTGTTCTTCTTCCAGAAAATCCTGTGGCTGGTCGTGCCCTTCATCCTGGCGCTGGTTCTGCATTACCTGCTGGCGCCGCTGAAACTGCGCCTGCTGCTGCGCGGCGTGTCGCACGACGCCGCCGCGGCCATGGTCAGTGTGGCGGCGTTTCTCGTGTGCGCGCTCCCGGTCGTCTATGGTTTCCCCCGCTTGCTCGGCGACGTGGCCGGCCTGCACGAAACCCTGTTGCGCTACATCGGTGGCGGCATCCGCCTGCTGACCGACGTCCTCAGCGATCTTGAAGCGCGTTCCGCCTTCCTCGCCGAAAGCGGTGCGCGGGCCATGCTGGAAACCCAGCTGGGCGGTTTCTTCGAACATTTCACCGAAAAATACCTGCCGGGCATCGTCATGGGCCTGATGGTCTGGTCGCCTTCGCTGCTGCTGGTCCCTTTCATCGCCTTTTTCATGCTGCGCGACGGCTGGCGTTTTCGTCGCCTGCTGCTGCGTGCCGTGCCCAATGCCTATTTCGAGCGCAGCCTGGCACTGATCGACGCGGTGGATCGCACGGCGCGGCAGTATTTCGTCGGCCTGCTGCAACTGACCCTGCTCGATACCCTGTGTCTGGCCGCCGGCTTGTGGGTGATCGGCATCGACGGTGCGCTGATGCTCGGTCTGCTGGCCGCCGTGCTGGCCTGGATTCCCTTTGTCGGCTCGGTCATCGGCTGCCTGCTGGTGGTGCTGGTCGTCGCCACCGATTTCCCCGGCCAGCCGGGCGTCGCCTACGCCGCCATTGGCCTGTTCGTCGCCGTGCGCCTGCTCGACGACTTCGTCTTCATGCCGGTGACGGTGGGCAAAAGCCTGAACATGCACCCGCTGGTCACCGTGCTGATGATCTTCATCGGCGGCGCCGTCGCCGGCGTCCCCGGCCTGATGCTGGTGCTGCCCGTCCTCGGCGTGGTCATGGTGCTCGGCGAATCCGCCGGTCAGCTACTCACCGACCCGCGCTTGCACGCTCGTCACGCCCATGCCAAGGCGCTTGAGCTGCGGCGGGTGACGCGCGATCTGCGGATCGATTGAGCGAACCCGCCGCGTCTTACTTGCGCGGCGCCTTCACCGGCTTACCTTTGCCGCCACGGTTGCCGCGGCAGGTTTCCAGGCGGTCACCTTTGAGTTTGCCGGCGACGCCGTCGATGACGGGTTCGATGGCTTCCAGTGCGTTCTTGCCGGGGGCGGCGTCGATCAGTTTGAGGCCGCGGCCTTTGCCGAGCAGGCGGATTTCCTCGAGCGGGAAGACCAGGGCGCGACCGTCCTTGGTGAATACCGCAATGTCGCCGTCGGCCGGCGCCGGCTGGAAGATGGCCGGGGCTTCGCCGTCGTCGAGGTTGAGGAAGGCCTTGCCGGCCTTGCCGCGTGAGAGCAGGTCCTCGCCCTTGACGCGGAAGCCGTAGCCGCTTTCACCGGCGACCAGATACAGCTTGTCGGCGGCGACGGCCTGGGCGAGCAGCAGCTTGCCGCCGTCCTGGAAATCGACCAGCGAGGTGGCGGGAACGCCGTCGCCCTTGCCGCCGGGCAGGTCGGCGGCGGGGATGGAGTAGGCGCGGCCCTTGGTGTCGAGCAGGATCAGGTGGTTGACCGTGCGGCAGGGAATGCAGGCGAGCAGGCTGTCGCCGGAGCGGAAAGTCAGTTGCGCCGGATCGACGTTGTGGCCGGTACGCGAGCGTAGCCAGCCGTGCCTGGAGACGATCAGCGTGGTCGGCTCGTCGGGGATCGAGA
Organism: Betaproteobacteria bacterium UBA7395; assembly: GCA_002470165.1. Taxonomy (GTDB): domain Bacteria; phylum Pseudomonadota; class Gammaproteobacteria; order Burkholderiales; family Rhodocyclaceae; genus Azonexus. Next base: position 4,566 of record DKNF01000045.1, read on the forward strand.
CGTTCTTGGCGTCCGACAGGGTGACGCGTTCGGCGGTTTCGATCAGGGTGCGGCGGTCGTCGCCGTATTTCCTGGCGTCGGCTTCGATTTCGGCGGCGACGCAGGCGCGCAACTCGGTTTCGGAATCGAGCAGCTTGTTGAGGCCGGCGGCTTCTTCGCGCAGCTTGGCCAGTTCCTCGCCGATCTTGATGCCTTCAAGGCGGGCCAACTGGCGCAGGCGGATTTCCAGGATGTCTTCGGCCTGGATTTCCGAGAGCTTGAAATGGGCGATCAGGTCGGCCTTGGGGTCGTCCGATTCGCGGATGACCTTGATCACGCGGTCGATGTCGAGCAGGATCGCCTGCCGGCCTTCGAGGATGTGGATGCGCCGTTCGGCGGCAGACAGGCGGTGACGGGTGCGCCGTTCGACGGTCGCCAGGCGGAAGCGGCACCATTCAGCGATCATGTCGTGGAGCGTGCCCTGGCGCGGCGAGCCGGTCAGGCCGAGCAGCGTCAGGTTGATCGAGGCGTTGGTTTCCAGGCTGGTGTGGGCGAGCAGCAGGCGGACCAGGTCGTCCTGGCCCTGGCGCGAGCTGGCTGGTTCGATGACCAGGCGAACGTCGTGTTCCTTGCCCGATTCGTCGCGCACGCCGCTTTCGCCGATGGCCGAGAGGAAAGCCGCCTTGAGGTTGAGCTGTTCCGGCGTGAACACCTTCTTGCCGGCCTTTTCCTTGGCCACCGGGTTGGAGCAGGCTTCGATCTCGGACATCACCGTGGCGGTGGATACGCCCGGCGGCAGTTCGGTGACGACCAGGCGCCACTGGCCGCGCGCCAGCGGCTCGATCTTCCATTTGGCGCGCACGCGCAGGCTGCCGCGACCGCTCTTGTAGGTGGCGGCGATTTCCTCGGGCGTCGAAATGATCTGGGCGCCGCCCGGGTAATCCGGGCCGGGCACCAGGCGCAGCACGTCGTCCTCGCTGGTGGCCGGATCGCGGATCAGCGCGACGGCGGCGCTGGCGATCTCGCGCAGGTTGTGCGAGGGGATTTCGGTGGCCATGCCGACGGCGATGCCGGAGGCGCCGTTCAGCAGGCAGAAGGGCAGGCGGGCGGGGAGCAGGCAGGGTTCGTCATTGACTCCGTCGTAGTTCGGCTTCCAGTCCACCGTGCCTTCGTCGAGTTCGGCGAGCAGCAGTTCGGCGATCGGCGTCAGCCGGGTTTCGGTATAGCGCATGGCGGCGGCGTTGTCGCCGTCGCGCGAGCCGAAGTTGCCCTGGCCGTCGACCACCGGGTAGCGCAGGCTCCAGTCCTGGGCCATGCGCACCATCGCGTCGTAGACCGAGGAGTCGCCGTGCGGGTGATATTTACCGATGACGTCGCCGACCACGCGCGCCG
>DKNF01000117.1 GCA_002470165.1 Betaproteobacteria bacterium UBA7395
CGGCGGCGGCGGCCGCATCCTGGGCAGCCGTGCTGCGGGCGCGGTCTTCCATGAACGCGTCGAACTCGGACTTGTCCTTGGAGTTGCGCAGACGCTGGAGGAAGGCCTCGAACGCCTCCTGTTCCTCTTCCAGCCGGCGCAGCGCTTCGGCACGGTTTTTCTCTAGGCTGCGGAATTCCTGGGCTTTGATCACCAGCACGCCGTCCTTGCTGATTCGTCGGTCATCAAGCGCCAGTAACCGGGAACGAACCGCCTCCGGCAACGACGATGCGGCAATGTCGAAGCGCAGATGCACGGCGTTCGAGACCTTGTTGACGTTCTGCCCACCGGCGCCCTGGGCGCGGATCGCGGTAAACTCGATTTCGTCTATGGGGATGGGGTAGGGCAAAGGCATGGTGGCGAACCGAATATCTTGAGCAGAGAGTGTATAACGACGAAACCAAGGGAACGCTTGAACACACCACAGACTCCAAGCAGCGCCCCGAACCCATGGAGAAGACAATGAATGACAGCCTTTACGATATTCCCCTGCAGACCCTGGACGGTCGACCGGCCAGCCTGCGTGACTACGCCGGCGAGGTGCTGCTGGTGGTCAACGTTGCCTCGCGTTGCGGCCTGACGCCGCAATACGAGGGCCTGGAAAAGCTGCATGAGGCGCTGGCGCCGCGCGGTTTCCAGGTGCTGGGTTTCCCCTGCAACGACTTTGCCGCCCAGGAGCCCGGCACCGCCGACGAAATCCGCGAATTCTGCAGCGCGACCTACGGCGTCAGCTTCCCGCTGTTCGCCAAGGTGCAGATCAACAGCGAACCGCGCCATCCGCTTTACGCCGCGCTGATTGCCGCGATCCCGAATGCCGTTTATCCGGAAGGCAGCGACTTCCGCGACAAGCTCGCCGGCTACAAGCTGCTGCCGGCGCGCGACACCGATGTGCTGTGGAACTTCGAGAAATTCCTGATCGATCGCCAGGGCAAGGTCATCGGCCGCTTCTCGCCGGATACCGCACCGGACGATGCGGCGCTGCGGGCGGCCATCGAGGCGGCACTCGGGTGAGTTCTCCGGCTGCCGGCAACAACTTGCCGATGATCGATGTTTACCTGCCGATGATGAAGTCGGCAGCGATCATCTCGGCCGGCCAGCTCGGCCTGTTCGAAGCGCTGGCCGACGGCCCCTTGAGCGCCGACGAACTGGCCGGGCGCCTGGCTGTCTCGGTGCGAGGTGTCGCCACGCTGGCCGATTTTCTGGTCAGCATCGCCTATCTCGAACGCAATGGCGCCGCCTACACCAACAGCGCATCGACCCAGCGCTGGTTCACCTCGCGCGGCGCCGTCGATTACACGTCGGGCCTGTTGTGGACCGCCGAAGCCTGGCCGATGATGGGCGATCTCGGCAGCGCGCTGCGCCGTGGCGGGCCGCAGACCACCTTGTGGGAAGCGATGCAGTCGCGGCCCCAGCTAGGCCAGACCTTTGCCGCCTACATGGCGGCCTTCGCCCGCGATCTCGGGCCGGACCTGCTGCGGTTGGTTCCGCTTCGACCGGACCAGCAGCGCCTGCTCGACCTCGGCGGCTCGCACGGCCTGCACAGCATCCGCTTCTGCGAACACTATCCGCAATTGCGTGCGCAGATCGTCGATTTTCCCAGCGCCCTGGCCGACACCCCGGCGCGACTGGCGGCGCACGGCCTGAGCGAGCGCATCGCGCTGACCCCGGCCAGTGTGCTCGACCATCAATGGGCACCCGGGCAGGACGTGGTTTTTTATCTGTCGGTCGCGCACAACCAGACGGCCGACGACAATCGCCGGGTCATCCGGCGCATCCGCGACAGCCTCAATCCGGGCGGCCTGCTGGTCATCCACGAATACCTCGACGACCAGCCGCCGTCGCCCTATCTGGCAGCATTCAAGCTGACGCTGCTGTACGAGACCGGGACCAGCATCCATCGCGAAGCGGATTACCGCGCCTGGCTGGCCGAAGCCGGTTTCAACGAGGTCAAACGCATTGACCTCGATCCGCTGGAGAAGGGCGCGTTGCTGTTGGCCAGCGTCTAGGGATTCAGTGCCGCCAGCAGCATGTCGAGAAAGGCACGGGTCTTGGCCGGCATCAGTCGCCGGCCGGGAAACACCGCCCAGGCCGCATGCGCCGGCAGCGACCAGGCCGGCAGCACCCGGCGCAGCAAACCCTGGCGGACCCACGGTGCAGCAAAGTAATCCGGGACGGCCGTGATGCCGGCACCGGCGCGCGCCAGATGAATCAGTAGTTCCGGTGAATTGGCGACGGTATGGGCCCGCGGCGAACCCTGCCAGGCTTGCCGTTCATCCGGGTGGCGCAGCTCCCAGACCGCCGGTTCGCCGGAACGGCCGAACAGGCGCAGGGTCGCGTGCTGCATGAGCGCGTCGGGATGCGCCGGTTCGCCGTGCTCGGCCAAGTATTGTGGGGCGGCGTACAAGCCGCCGGGGAAGTCGGCCAGTTTTCGTGCCGCCAGCGAGGCATCGTCGGGCAGGCTGCCCATGCGGATGGCCAGATCGAAGTTTTCGCCGAGCAGATCGACGCGCCGCGGTGACAGATCGAGTTCCAGCGATACCGCCGGGTGCAGTGTGACGAAAGCGGCGAGCATGTCGGTCAGCAACAGGGTGGCGAAGTCGTTCGGCATCGACACGCGCAGCCGGCCGCTCGGCCGGGCCTGGCGGAACTCGCTGAGGGCGCGCACGGCGTCGACTTCGGCCGCGACCTGGCGGGCATGTTCGAGCAACTGACGGCCGTAATCGGTCAGCGTCAGCCGGCGCGTGGTGCGCTGTATGAGGGTTGGCCGGGATTCATGAAAAATTCCCCGAAAATCGGCCTACTCTTCTGAATTAAAAAGCGAATTTTGACTGTCAACACTATTCTTCTTTGCGTTGACGCTCTTTGCCTGTGGTGCCTGCAATGCCGCGAGCCTTTCAAAGATTTTCTCGTGGCTGACGACAACGGATTTTGCCGCCATCAGTTCGGATTCCAGCCGCTGCTCCGTTTCCGCAGCCTCCCGTAGCTTGCTGACGTTCGCTTGATTTTCCTTGTCCAGATCGGCCACTCGCCCGTTGGCTTGCGCCAACTGATCCGACAGCTGCTGGTTTTTCACCTCGGCGACGGCCAGTTGCTCTTTAGCCGAACGCAGCGTTCGTATCTCGCCCTCTTGTCGATGCAGCTCACTGCGCGCATGGGTCAGTTCGCTCGATAGCCGAGCATTGTCCTCATGGCTGCGGATGAGCTCCTGCTGCTGGGTATTCACCGTATCTTTGGCAGAACGCAATTCGCCCTGCAGGAACTGAATTTGTTGTTCGGATTGCCGTTGATCTTGTTCCCGTTGTTCCTTGGCCGCAGCACGGAAATGTTCCAGCGCCTCCCGGGCGTGTTGATGCTTCTCTTCCAAGGAAAGACGATGCGTTTCCTCCTTGGCTAGCTGCCCTTCCATGTCCTGAATGCGCTGAGCCATTTGAGCCCGGGCAATCCTTTCTTCCTGGAGCGCCGCCATAGTGTTCGCATGTGCGGTTTTTTCCGTGGACAGATCGATGGCCTGGCGCTCAACCTGCCCACGGAACGATTCGCTTTCGTTACGTAATGCAGCCATAGCGTTATTCAACGCCGCAATTTCCGCCTTGTGCTTATCAGTCAGTGCTGCCAAGCGCTGGTCGGCTTCCTGATGCAGGCGCTCCGCCAGCCGGGCCGACAAATCCTGGATGGCTTCGCTGACCGCGACCTGAGTGCCGGCATTGCCACCTTCCTCTTCCTCGATTTCCTTGAGGTAACGATGAATCGTGGCTTTCGAGCCAGTATTGCCAAGCTCGATACGGATGGCGTCAATCGACGGATGGCGTCCCATCGCCAACAGATTGTTCCGTGCTCTGACGACTTCTGACTTGTAGATTCCGGCTCTGGCCATGACGCCCTCGAATTTCGTACTGTGGTATGTAATACAATATTACATACTAAATATTTATAATTCAAGGCTTAAAAAACAGTAAAACTAAGACGTGATAATGGTTGATTATTTGTTGTGATGGCTGGCAAAGGGGAAAACCAATCTAGGAATGGTACGAAATCGACGGTTGGCTTCCTTGCAATTTGCGTCCCAAGGGCTTTCATGAATCCATGAATTGGAATGCGACTTACTTTTATTTACAATCTTGGTCTGTTGTTCTAACCAAACTGCAAGCCAGCAACCGATGGATCTTTCCTAGGCAGCCAGCCAGTATCGCTAAAACGCCTTCGGAGAGTCTCCATGATGTATTGCTTATCGAGAAGTTCATTTTCTCCCACCCCGCTCGTGCTGGCGATTGCCGCAGCATATGCTTGCGTTCCGGCTGTCTATGCCAAGGAAGGCGACCCTGATAAAACCTTGGCTACCATTCAGGTGATCGGTAGCGAAGAAAATCTGTCGCCCCTGGGTGGAGCCGGCCAGATTCTGGGCAAGAAGGAACTGGAGGATTCTCACGTTTTCACCGTGAATGAAGCCTTGCGTGTCGGCGCGCGTTTAAATTTGACCACCTGTGCGCGTTGAATTTTGACCAGGGGTGATAGCCACCTGACATAGGTTGGCTTGTGGATAAGTGTAGCTCAGAACAACCGATTTTCGAGCCACGATGATTGCGTTGGGAAAGCCGTGGAGGACGAAGTCCGGAACGGATTTCCCAACGCGGCCCCGATCAGAACACGCCTTCCTCGGGGGGAGCGCCCCGCTTGCTCTGTTCTCGTGCCTTGATCCTCGACTTGGCGGTGGCCGTACTGTGTCGGAAACGGAACGACTCGTTGCCGGTCTCCACGATATGGCAGTGATGTGTCAGCCGGTCGAGCAGCGCCGTGGTCATCTTGGCGTCGCCGAACACGCTCGGCCATTCGGCGAAGGTCAGATTGGTCGTGATCATCACGCTGGTGTGCTCGTAGAGTTTCGACAGTAGGTGAAACAGCAAGGCACCGCCGGCCTGGCTGAATGGCAGGTAGCCCAACTCATCGAGAATGACTAGGTCCATGCGCAGCAGCCCCAAGGCAATCCGCCCGGCTTTGCCAGCAGCCTTCTCCAATTCCAGGGCATTGACCAGGTCGACCGTCGAGAAGAAGCGCACGCGTTTGCTGTAATGCGTAATGCCCGAAACGCCCAGCGCCGTAGCGAGGTGCGTCTTGCCGGTGCCCGTGCCGCCAATGAACACGACGTTCTGGGCCTCATCGGCAAAGGAGAGATCGGCCAGTTGCCGGATCAGCTTCTGATCGACCTTGGATTGCTCAAAGTCGAAGCCAGCTAGATCCCGATGCACCGGGAAGCGGGCGGCATGCATCTGATAGCCAATCGAACGCATCACCCGGTCGGTGTGCTCGGCTTGAAGCAGATGCTCGATCAGCCAGCGTGATGATTCAATCCCCATTCCGCCATTGGCCGACAGTTCCTCCCAGGCGCCTGCCATGCCATGCAAACGAAGTTCCTTAAACTCGCTCAGCAGCTCACGCATGATCAGTCACCTCCGTACGCAGCCGGTCGTACCGTCCAGTATCGGCAACCGGCACTTCGCTGACAGTGAGCACAGTTTCCACCGGTGGCGGCAAGGGGCCGGATTTGAGCCGGTTGAGCATGTTCTCGATGTGCTCCGCACTGGGCAAACCCGATTCCAGCACCAGATCAACCGCGACCAGAACGGCCTCCAGACCGAACTGTGCAATCGCCGACAGCACCTTGGCCATCACCCGATCGCCGCCTTCCCGGCGCAGAAGCAAACCGCGCAATCGTTGCAAGGGCTCCGGCATGTCGGCAAACGGCGCGCCATTTCGCAAGGCCCCCGGCTTGCGTTCGATCAGCGGAATGTAGTGCTGCCAGTCGTAGAGGGTTTGCTGGCGACTGAAGCTACGGGGATGCCTGGCAACACGCATATCGTGCGCCACGATGTCGATCCGTTCCGGATAAAGCCGCAGGCTGACCGCCTGCCCCACCAACTCGCACGGCACGGAGTAGCGATTACGATCCAGTGTCACCAGACAGGTACTGGAGACCTTGCCCAGGGTTTCGACGTAGCCATCGAACGGCGCCACCATCGGCATCAGACTCGGTTGCTCGTGTTCGAGCATCTCTGCCACCGTCAGATCGGCATACTCGGGATGACGCAATTCCTGCCACAGGCTGCGACAGCGTTCGAGCAGCCAGACATTCAGATCAGCGAACGAACCGAACCGCTCCTTGCTGGCATCCTGCCAGAGCCGATGCCGGCTATCCTGGACATTCTTCTCGACAACGCCTTTCTCCCAGCCGCTGGCGACATTGCAGAAGTCCGGATCGAACAGGTAGTGGGACGCCATCGCAGAGAAGCGCGCATTAACGATGCGGGATTTGCCCTTCTGCACCTTGTCGACCGCCGTCTTCATGTTGTCGTAGATGCCGCGCCGAGGAATGCCGCCCAACGCAGCAAACGAACGCGTGTGCGCATCGAACAGCATCTCGTGACCCTGCGTCGGGTAGGCCTGAACGACGAACGCCCGACTGGCACAAAGCTTCAGGTGCGAAGCGAGTATCTTCCGCCACACCCCGCCAATGACCAGATGCTCTTCGCTCCAGTCAAACTGAAAGGCTTCGCCCAGCTCGAAATGGAGCGGTACAAAGGCCTTGCTGACCGCCGCACCCCCATCGGCCCGCCAGCGCCGGATGAATTCGGTGACCCGACAGTAGGTGCCGGTAAATCCCGCAGCCTGCAATTCACCAAAGAGTTTCAGCGCTGTCCGCCGATCCCGTTTCGGCCGACGGACATCTGTTTCCAGGGCTTTGATGAGGCGCGCCGCATACGGCGCTATCTTGATGTTCGGGTTTTGCCGCTCATACTTCGGCTCCGTCCCTTCCGGTGTCCGCAACCATCGCTTCACGGTATTCCGGCTATACCCCGTCTTCCGCGAAATCTCGGACAGCGACATGCCGTCCCGGTAAAACAACCGCCGAATCCTGCCCAGATCCTTCATGGTGATCATCTCCAAAAACCCTGCTCAAAAAATGAGCAGGTGAGTTAATCACCCTGGTCAATTTTCAGCGCGCACAACCCCACTTTTCTGGTCAGTTTTCAACGAGCGTCAACA
>DKNF01000211.1 GCA_002470165.1 Betaproteobacteria bacterium UBA7395
TTTCGTGGCCGAAACCACTGCACCAAGACACCCACACCTATCGGTTGTCCAAACTTTTAAAGAGCAGCGCCGCGCCAAATCAACACATCAATTCGTCTGCAGCAGAGAAACGAGATTATGTAACACTCCCTCACTTCCGTCAAGCACTTCAGCAAAATTTCTTTCACCTCACTGCTTGCCTCACACCGCCGAAAACCCCGGCACCGCAAGGAAGGTGCGCATTCTACACACACCAAAAAAGGCGTCAACCCCTTTTTGAAAATTTCAGGGAATTGCCTCGTAGCGCACTTCGAGGATGTCGATTTCGCGCACACCGACCGGGCTCTGGAAACGGATGCTGTCGCCCTCGCGGGACTTGATCAGCGCACGGGCCAGCGGCGAGATCCAGCTGATGCGTCCGGATGAGGCATCAGCCTCATCGACCCCGACAATCTGATAGGTGTTTTCACTACCGTCGGCTTCACCGATGGTTACGGTGGCCCCGAAGAAGACTTGATCGTTGTCGCCCTGACGCAGGGGATCGACCACTTCGGCAATATCCAGGCGTTTGCTCAGGAAACGGATGCGCCGGTCGATTTCGCGCAGCCGACGCTTGCCATATATATAGTCACCGTTTTCCGAGCGGTCGCCATTGGACGCCGCCCAGGCGACGATTTCGACTATATGCGGACGCTCGCGCTTGACCAGGTGTTCGAGCTCGTCCTTCAGCCGGGCATGCCCGGCCGGGGTAATGTAATTGCGGGAACCGGGCGGGATGCGCAAGGCCGGTTGCAGATCCTCGTCATCCTCGCCGTCGCTTTCCCGGACAAACGCCTTGTTCATCAATAACCGATGCTGTACTGCTCGACATCGACGCGGATGAGTTCCCGACCAAGAATTGCTGCGGTGTTGCGGGCAAATTGTTCGGCCCAGGACGGCTGGTCGCGGAAGCGGGTTTCGCCGGCATATTTGGCGACACTGAGAATCCGGTCGACGGCCAGGACCTTGCCCGTCGGGGTCGCCACATCGCACTCCAGGGCGACGAATTCACGGTCAAACCATTGGCGCGCTTCGTCAGCAGCGCCACCGCCAGCGAGCTTGTATTCGAACTCGGTGTCTTTGCCGAACGAAACGATTACGTGATGCATCATGTTCTCCTCCTTTATATTGGTTCGGTTATTCTAAGCAAAACCATAAATGCTGTCAGGAGCAATGCCATGGCCCTTCGTCCGTTGACCGAGACGGAAATCAGCGACATCCGCATGCAGTTGAATGAACTGCAGGTGGAACATCGCGATCTCGACCAGGTCATCCTGCACCTCATCGAGAACCCGCCGCCGGACGAATTGCTGATCCGCCGCCTGAAAAAGCGGAAGCTCGCCTTGAAGGACCGCATCCTGTTGCTCGAGCAAATGCTCATCCCCGACATTCCCGCCTGACACTGCTTGTTTACTGTGGATTTTCCCGACGACGCCTTTGGCGACCCCTTCGATGTGCACGCTTTACCCTTGCGCCGCCCGGCACAGGGTTATGCAGTCCAGATGCTGGATACCGACACCCTGCTCGACCGGCATTGCGGCAAGTTCCTGCCGGTGCGCGCCAACGCGCTGGACGCCCTGTTCCCGGATTTCGCATCGGCGCACGCCGCTGCTGCCGCGTGGACCCAGGCCCATTGCCAGCGAGCTGACGAGCACCAACTGGCCATCGTTCCCGCCAGCTTTGATCCGGTACTCGAACGCCACGTGCTGATCTACGGCGTCCTCTGCCAACAACCCTGAGCTTTCCCCCATTTCCGGAGACCAATTATGAGCCTGTTCAAAAACAAGCGCCTGGGCCGCAGCGAACTGAGCATTCCCGAAGTCTGCCTCGGCACGATGACCTTCGGCGAGCAGACCGATGAAGGCGATGCCCACGGCCAACTCGATTACGCGCTGGAACACGGCATCAATTTCATCGACACGGCCGAAATGTATGCCGTACCGACCCGCGCCGAAACGGCCGGCGCGTCGGAAGCCATCGTCGGCCGCTGGCTGAAGCGGCAAGCACGCGACAAGATCATCCTGGCCACCAAGGTGGCCGGCCCGGCACGCAGCCTGGAATGGATACGCGGCGGCCCGCTGAGCATGGACCGCGCCAACATCCGCGCCGCCATCGAAGGCTCGTTGCAGCGCCTGCAAACCGACTACATCGATATCTATCAGCTGCACTGGCCGGAGCGTAACCAGCCGATGTTCGGCCAGTGGCAGTACGACCCTGCCAAGGAACGCGAATGCACGAGCATCCGCGAACAACTGGAAACCCTGGGCGAACTGGTCCGCGAGGGCAAGGTCCGCCATGTTGCAGTATCGAACGAACACCCCTGGGGCATCTGCCAGCTCACCCGTCTGGCCGACGAGCTTGGCCTGCCGCGCATCGTCTCGACCCAGAACAGCTACAACCTGCTCAACCGGGTATACGAATACGGCATGGCCGAAACCTGCCACCGCGAGGAGGTCGGACTCCTCGCCTACTCGCCGCTGGCCTTCGGTCATCTCAGCGGCAAATACCTGGCCGATCCGGCGGCCCCTGGCCGCCTGACGCAATGGCCTTTCTTCGGCCAACGCTACGCCAAGCCCAACGTCAGCGCTGCTGTCCAGGCCTACGTCGACCTGGCGCGCAGCCATGCCCTGACGCCGACCCAACTGGCGCTGGGTTTCGTCCGCTCGCGCTGGTTCGTCGCCAGCACGATCATTGGCGCCTCTTCGCTGAACCAGCTCAAGGAAACCCTGCCGGCCACCCTGACGCCGATGCATGCCGAGTTGGTTGAGGCCATCGACGCGATTCATCTGCGCTACACCAACCCCGCCCCGTAAAACCCTGAGCCGGATGCCGTCTCCGGCCGCGCGGGCTGGCGTCAACGAATGAAAAAATGTAGAATAATCAGTTCAATGCGTTGATGCATCGCCCGCAGTAACTCCGAGCAGCCCCCGGTTTTTCAGTTCTTGTGCAGGATTCACCCCATTGATTTATTCCCCGGCATGGCTGCGTCGGGGTCACCCAGGCCGCCCGCGATACGGGCGAATACCGCTGCCCGTCGCGAACCGGCAGCGAGGAAAGGAACAGCATCATGACGTCTACCGTCGACAGCTTTGCCGAACTCGGCTTGAGCGAATCCCTGCTCAAGACCCTGAGCGAAATCGGTTACGAAACCCCCTCCCCCATCCAGGCCCAGTGCATCCCCATCCTGCTCGACGGCCGCGACATGATCGGCATGGCGCAGACCGGCACCGGCAAGACCGCCGCTTTCGCGCTGCCGCTGATGGAAACCATCGACATCAAGGTCGCCAAGCCGCAGGCACTGATCCTGACGCCGACGCGCGAACTGGCGATCCAGGTTGCCGAAGCGCTGCAGAGCTACGCCAAGAACCTGCCCGGCTTCCATGTGCTGCCGATCTACGGTGGCCAGAGCTACACCATCCAGCTCAAGCAACTGTCGCGCGGCGCCCACGTCATCGTCGGCACGCCGGGCCGGGTCATGGACCACCTCGAGCGCAAGACGCTCAATCTCGACCAGTTGAAGACGCTGGTCCTCGACGAAGCCGACGAAATGCTGCGCATGGGCTTCATCGACGACGTCGAGTGGAT
>DKNF01000168.1:0-262 GCA_002470165.1 Betaproteobacteria bacterium UBA7395
GTCTCGGCGGCGGTGCGCGCCGTGCCGCTCGGCCAGACCGACGGCCAGCGCGTCGTCAACGCTCTGGGGGACGAGATCGTCACCCTTGCCGCCGCCGCGCTTCAAGCCCCGCTCGAGGAGATCGGCGGCTGCGCCTTTGCCGCCGACATCGCCTCCATGAAGCACGAGACCCAGTACACCCGGCTGTTCCGCTCTTGAGCGGCTTTTCGAAGGAGATCCCCATGCCCTCCCCCAACGGCCCCCTGCGCGTCGGCATCGGCGG
>DKNF01000168.1:372-22437 GCA_002470165.1 Betaproteobacteria bacterium UBA7395
CCCTGCGCGTCGGCATCGGCGGCCCCGTCGGCTCCGGCAAGACGGCGCTGATGGACGCCCTGTGCAAGCGGCTGCGCGACACCTATGACATCGCCGCCATCACCAACGACATCTACACCCGCGAGGACGCCGAGTTCCTGACCCGCTCCGGCGCGCTGGCGGCCGAGCGCATTCGCGGCGTGGAGACCGGCGGCTGCCCGCACACCGCCATCCGCGAGGACGCCTCGATCAACCTCGAAGCCGTCGACCGCCTGCAACGTGCCTTTCCCGGCGTCGAGCTGATCCTCGTCGAATCCGGCGGCGACAATCTGGCGGCAACCTTCTCGCCCGAACTCTCCGACCTCACCATCTACGTGATCGACGTCGCCGCCGGCGAGAAGATCCCACGCAAGGGCGGCCCCGGCATCACCAAATCCGACCTGCTGGTGATCAACAAGATCGACCTCGCGCCCATGGTCGGCGCCTCGCTCGAGGTCATGGCGACCGACGCCAAGGCGCAGCGCGGCCAGCGCCCCTTCGTCTTTTCCAACCTGAAAACCGGCGAAGGGCTGGAAACCATCATCGCCTTCATTCGCGAACGCGGCATGTTGTAGCGCACCATCACCGGGCAGGCCGCACCATCGGCAAACACCGGCAGAGCCACACCCGCCAAGGGGAAATGCCTAAAGCATTGATTGGAAAACACTATATTGCAGCGCAACATCCGGCACGATTTTCGCTAATTTCCGGCACCCGACCCCAACGGGGAGATGCACCCAGAAAAAGGAGAAATCGGCCAATGGACAAGCAAATGGAAACCGCACAGTTGCTGGCCCGCTTCAAATTGCAGGTGAAGCGCAGCCTTGGCGAAACCGTTGACCTGGAACGACTGACCCGCGAACCCGCCTACGCCCGCCAGCGCCTCAGCGAAATTGAAGATGCGGCCGACGACGAGGATTTGCTGATCATGGTCCTGCGCCTGCGCGACCTGCTGCTGCCGGTCGCCCGAGACACCGAAGTCATTGCCGCACCCGAAACGAAGCCGGTCGAAGCGGTGCAGCGTACCGCCGAGACGCGCAGCTACATGCGGGGTGCGCGCGCCTGGTGAGACGGTGGATGCATGTGGCGCCGGTTATAATCCGGCCTCTGCTTCATCCACCGCTTGATATCCATGCACAAGATCGCCAGAACCGCACTCCTTGCCCTGATCCCGGCCCTGCTCCTGCCCGCCTGCGGCGAAGTCGAGGACACCCGCCCCGGCCAGCCGGTGAAAACCCGCCAGGATGCGTTCAAGGAAATGCTGCGGGTGTTCGAGCCGATGGGCCTGATGCTGCGCGAAAAGCGCTACGAGGAAGACCGCTTCCTGCGCATGGCCACGGTGCTGGTCGAGAAACGCGACCTACCCTGGACACACTTCGGACCGGACACCAACTATCCGCCGACCAAGGCAACCCCGCGTGTCTGGGAAGAACCGGCGCGCTTCGAGGAGGAACGTCAGCGTTTCGTCGCCGTCACCGACGATCTGCTCGCCGCCGCCAAAAGCAAGGAATTGCCGCGTATCGAAGCGGCCTACAAAACGGTTTACGATAGCTGCAAGAGCTGTCACAACCCGTTCAAGGCGCGCTGACCCGGCATGTTGCGTCTGACCGAACTCAAGCTGCCGCTTGATCATCCGCCGGAAGCCCTGCGCCCGGCGCTGTGCGCCCGGCTCGGCATCGCCGACGACGAACTGATCGGCTACACGGTATTCAAGCGCAGCCACGATGCGCGCAAGAAATCGGCCATCGTCCTGCTCTACCAGATCGACGTCGAACTGCGCGATGAGGCCCGCGTCGCCGCCCGCCTGAAGGACGACCGCCACGTCGTGCCGACGCCGGACATGGACTACCACTTCGTCGCCCGCGCCCCCGAAGGCCTGAACGAGCGCCCGGTGGTCATCGGCATGGGCCCCTGTGGCCTGATGGCCGGACTGCTGCTGGCGCAGATGGGTTTCCGTCCGATCATCCTCGAACGCGGCAAGGCCGTGCGCGAGCGGACCAAGGACACCTGGGGCCTGTGGCGCAAGCACGTGCTCGACCCGGAGTCGAACGTCCAGTTCGGCGAAGGCGGCGCCGGCACCTTCTCCGACGGCAAGCTGTACAGCCAGATCAAGGACCCGAACTTCCTCGGGCGCAAGGTCATGGCCGAGTTCGTCAAGGCCGGCGCACCCGAAGAGATCATGTACGTGAGCAAGCCGCACATCGGCACCTTCCGGCTGGTCAAGATGGTCGAGAACATGCGCGCAACGATCCGCGAGCTGGGCGGCGAAATCCGCTTCGGCGCCCGCGTCGAGCGCCTGCAGATTGAAAATGGCCAGATCGAAGGCGTCGAGCTCACCGGCGGCGAGCGCATCGCCAGCCGCCATGTCGTGCTGGCCATCGGCCACAGCGCTCGCGATACCTTCCAGATGATCCACGACAGCGGCGTCTATGTCGAAGCCAAGCCCTTCGCCATCGGTTTCCGCATCGAGCACCCGCAGACGCTGATCGACAAGGCCCGCTTCGGCCCCAACGCCGGCAACGAGTTGCTCGGCGCCGCCGACTACAAGCTCGTTCATCATTGCGCCAACGGCCGCGCCGCCTACAGTTTCTGCATGTGCCCGGGCGGCCAGGTGGTCGCCGCCACCTCGGAACCGGGACGCGTCGTCACCAACGGCATGAGCCAGTACTCGCGCGCCGAGCGCAACGCCAATTCGGCGCTGGTGGTCAATGTCGAGCCGGAAGACTTTCCCGGCGACTACCGCAAAAACCCGCTGGCCGGCGTCGATTTCCAGCGCCACTGGGAAAGCCAGGCCTTTATCGCCGGCGGCAGCAATTACGACGCACCGGCCCAACGCGTCGGCGACTTCCTCGCCGGCCGGCCGTCGACCGCACTCGGCAAGGTCGATCCGTCCTACCAGCCCGGCGTGCACATGACCGACCTGAGCACTTGCGCACCGGCCTTCGTCATCGACGCGCTACGCGAAGCCATCCCCGCCTTCGACCGACAGATCCACGGTTTCGCGATGGCCGACGCGGTGCTCACCGGCGTCGAGACGCGGACTTCATCGCCGATCCGCATCAAGCGCGGCGACAACTTCCAGAGCATCAACACCCGCGGCCTCTACCCGGCCGGCGAAGGCGCCGGCTACGCCGGCGGCATCCTGTCGGCCGGCGTCGATGGCATCAAGGTGGCGGAAGCCGTGGCCCGGGCAATGACGCAAGCCTGATCAGGCGAACTGCCCGGCCACCCAGCCCGACGACCAGGCCCACTGGAAGTTGTAGCCACCCAGCCAACCGGTGACGTCGACCACTTCGCCGATGAAGTAAAGGCCGGGCACCTCACGCGCCGCCATGGTTTTTGACGACAATGCCGCGGTCGACACGCCGCCGAGCGTGACTTCGGCCTTGGCGAAACCCAGCGTGCCCGCCGGCATCAGCGACCAGGCATTGAGCTGTCTGGCGATATGTTCGAGGTCGCGCCGGCCGAGTTCGCCGATTGGCCGATTGACCGCCTTGTCGCCACCGACCAGCGCACACCACTCGTGGGCAAAGCGCCGGGGCAGGCGTTCGGCGAGCAGATTGGGCAGATGCACCCGACCCTGGCGCTGTCCTTCCAGCCAGTCGCCAGCGTCGATGCCGGGCAGCAGGTCGATTTCCAGCGGCCGTTTCTTGCCGCTGCCGTACTCCTGCATCTGCCAGTAGCTGGAAATCTGCAGGATGGCCGGGCCGGACAGGCCGCGGTGGGTGATCAGCACGTTTTCTCGGAAGGCCGCCGTGGCAAAACTGGCACTGGCATCGAGGGTGGCACCGGCCATCGGCTTCAGCGGTTCGAGCAGTTCCGGCGCCAGCGCCAGCGGCACCAGCGCCGGTCGCGGCGGCACCACGGGAATGGCGAACTGTTCGGCCAGTTGATAGCCGAAAGGCGAAGCGCCGATTTTCGGAATTGCCAGGCCGCCGGTGGCAACGACCAGCGACTGGCTGCGGAAGGCCCCTTGATCGGTGAGCACCCGCCACGGCAACGCCGCGTCATTGCTCAGGCGTTCGACGCCCTGCACCGCGCACGGCATCGCCCAGCGCACGCCGGCATCCGCGCAGGCATCACGCAGCATGGCGATGATCTCTTCGGCCGAGTCGTTGCAGAACAACTGGCCGTGTTCGCGCTCGTGGTAGGCGATGCGGCGCTTGTCCAGCATCGCGATGAAATCGTGCTGGGTGAAACGGGCCAGCGCCGAGCGGCAGAAATGCGGATTCTGCGACAGGTAGTTGTCGGCGCTGACGCTGCGGTTGGTGAAATTGCAGCGGCCACCGCCGGAGATGCGGATGCGCTCGCCGAGCTTTTCAGCATGGTCGACCAGCAGGACGCGCCGCCCGCGGGCCCCGGCCTGGGCGGCACACATCATGCCGGCGGCACCGGCACCGATGATGATCACGTCAAATTGCATGGCACATCGCTTCGCTCGGCATCAGGCGCCGGATTCTAACATCGGCGCAATGCTTGACGGCGCGGGCGTCTGGCGCCACGCTGTGCACACCCAAACAGTATGGTGCGTTATGGACGGAATCAACCTGCCTGCGATGCTCGGCGGCATCGGCCTCTTCCTGCTCGGGATGACGATGATGACCGACGGGCTGAAGCTGGCGCTGGGCCCCTCGCTGGCCAGCCTGTTGCACACCTGGACGGCAACCCGGCTGCGCGGCCTGCTGTTCGGCATTTTTTCGACCGCCCTGGTGCAGTCGTCGACGGCCATCACCGTCGCCGCCATCGGTTTCGTCAACGCCGGCCTGCTGCCGCTCGGCCAGTCGTTGTGGGTCTTCTTCGGGGCCAATGTCGGCACCACCTTCACCGGCTGGCTGGTCGCCGTGATTGGCTTCAAGCTGAAAATCGAGGCAGCCGCCCTGCCCTTGATCGGCATCGGCATCCTGCTGCGCATTTCCGGCCAGGAAACGCGGCGCGGCGCCATCGGCAACGCCATCGGCGGTTTCGGCGTGCTGTTCCTGGGTATCGGTTTCCTGCAGCAGGCCTTCGCCGCCGGCGGCAGCGGACTCGATCTCAGCGTGCTTTCGGGACACGGCATCTGGTCGATCCTGGCCTTCGTGCTGGCCGGGGTACTGCTGACCGTGGTCATGCAGGCCTCCGCCGCTGTCCTGGCAATCGTGCTGACGCTGGCCGAAGCCGGTGTCCTGCCGATGAATGAAGCGGCCGCCGCCGTCATCGGCGCCAACATCGGCACCACCGCCACCGCCCTGCTCGCCGCGATCGGCGCCACACCGAACGCCCGCCGGGCGGCCGCTGCCCACGTCATGTTCAATTTGCTGACCGGCATCGTCGCCCTGCTCATGTTGCCGGCGCTGCTCTCGCTGATCGGCATGCTGCGCGACTGGCTCGAACTCGGCGCCCAGCCCGCCGTCAGCCTGGCGCTCTTCCATACCGTCTTCAACCTGCTCGGGGTGATCCTGATGTGGCCGCTGACCGCCCGCCTGGCGCGCTTCCTGGAGGGTCGCTTCCGCACTCAGGAAGAAGAAATCGGCCGGCCGCACTACATCGACCGCAACGTCGGCTCGGTTCCGTCGCTGGCGGTCGACGCCCTGCACCGCGAAGTATCGCGGCTGGGCAACATCGTCCTCGACATGGCCCGCCTGCGCAGCACGCCGGATGGTGCCGGCCCCGCCGCCTGGCCCCGGGTCAATCCCTTCCCACCGCTGTCGCGGGCGATCCTCGACTTCGTCGCCGAGGTCAATCGGCATCCGATGTCGCAGGATACGGCGCACAACCTGGCGACGCTACTGCGCGTGCACCGCTACTACGATACCTGCCACGAACTGTGTGCCGAACTCGGACGGATTCACTCGACGCTGCCGCTGATCACCGTTCACGAACTGGTCGATGAAAGCCGCAGCCTGGCCGCTCAGGCCGTCGGACTGCTCGAACGCGTCGATCCCCTGCTGGCCGGTCAGACCCTGCCCGACGCCGAGCAACTGGGCGGTTTCGAACTGGCTTACCACGCACTCAAGGCCAGGCTGCTCGAAGCGGGCGCTGCCGGCAGCATCCCGATCGAGCAGATGGACGAATTGATGAGCGGCTTCAGCGCCCTGCGCCGCCTGGTCGAACAGGCGAACAAGGCCGCCCGCATGCTCGAAACCCTGGACCCGGTGGCCGGTAGCGCGCCCGTCTCGCTGGAAAGCGCCTAGGCCGCTTCGTCCATCGGCACCAGGAAGTCCTTGCTGATGCCGTTGCCGATCAGGTAGATGCGGTCCATGAAGTCGGTCAGCCACTCGTGCAGGCCGTCCTTGAGGATGTCCTCGATCCGGCCGTAACGCAGCTGCGAGTAGAGCTGGCCGGCCTGACGCAGGGTTTCGCCGGAGTGGTTGTTCGACAGCAGCTCGAGATTCTTGACCACGCCGTTCAGGCAGAAGCGCAGCGATCGCGGCATGTCGCTGTTGAGGATCAGCAGCTCGGCGACCCGCTCCGGCGTGATCACATCGCGGTACACCTTGCGATAGACCTCGAAGGCCGACACCGAACGGAGCAAGGCGCCCCACTGGTAGAAATCGGT
The DNA here is from genome assembly GCA_002470165.1 of Betaproteobacteria bacterium UBA7395. Classification (GTDB taxonomy): domain Bacteria; phylum Pseudomonadota; class Gammaproteobacteria; order Burkholderiales; family Rhodocyclaceae; genus Azonexus. The sequence continues at coordinate 6,926 of DKNF01000168.1, forward strand.
GGCTTCCTCTTCCTCGCCGTGCGGACGCAGGACGTGGTATTTCACGTCGAGGATGCGTGCCGTGTTGTCGGCACGTTCGAGCAAGGTGCCGAGGCGGATGAAGTGGAAGGCCTCGTCCTGCAGCAGCGTGCCCAGCGTGGTCCCGCGCGACAGCGAGGAACGCAGCTTGACCCACTCGAAGAAATCGCCGACGCCGGCATTGACGATCTGCTCGAAGCTCTTTTCGCGGGCTTCCAGCCAGGTCGAGTTCATCGTTTCCCACATCTCGGTGGTCAGCGTGCCGCGCACCGCGTGCGCGTTCTCGCGAGCCATGCGCAGGCAGCTGTAGATCGACGAGAAATTGTCGTGGTCACTGACCATGAAACGCAGCACGTTCTCACCATTGACCGTGTCGTACTTGGCGGCGTAGGCCTCCTCCAGGCTGTTCAGCGCGATGATCGCGGCCCAGCTCTGGTTGGCGGCTTCTTCGGACTGGGGCACCAGCGACATCTGCCAGGTGACGTCGAGCAGGCGGGCAAGGTTTTCGGCGCGCTCGATGTAGCGCGACATCCAGAACAGGTGATCGGCAGTACGGCTCAGCATGATTAATCCTCCAGAACCCAGGTGTCCTTGGTACCGCCGCCCTGCGACGAATTGACGACGAGCGAACCCTTGGTCAGGGCGACGCGGGTCAGCCCGCCGGGCACCATGTTCACGCACTTGCCCGACGACAGCACGAAGGGGCGCAGATCGAGGTGGCGCGGCGCAATGCCTTCCTCGACGAAGGTCGGACAGTTGGACAAGGCCAGCGTCGGCTGGGCGATGTAACCGTCCGGCTTGGCCAGCAGCAACTGGCGGAATTTCTCGATCTGTTCCTTGGTCGAGGCCGGACCGACCAGCATGCCGTAACCGCCGGCGCCGTGCACTTCCTTGACCACCAGTTCGCCCAGGTGATCGAGCACGTAGGCCAGATCGTCCTTCTTGCGGCACATGTAGGTCGGCACGTTGTTGAGGATCGGCTCCTCACCGAGGTAGAAACGGATCATGTCCGGCACGTAGGGGTAGATCGACTTGTCGTCGGCGACGCCGGTGCCGATGGCGTTCGACAGGGTGACGTTGCCGGCCTGGTAGGCCTTGAGGATGCCGGGCACGCCGAGCGCCGAATCGGCGCGGAAAGCCAGCGGATCGAGGAAGTCGTCGTCGATCCGGCGATAGATCACGTCGACGCGCTGCGGCCCCTGCGTCGTACGCATGTACACCGTGTCGTCCTTGACGAAGAGATCGCGGCCCTCGACCAGTTCGACGCCCATCTGCTGAGCCAGGAAGCTGTGTTCGAAATAAGCGCTGTTGTAGGCGCCCGGCGTCAGCACGACTACGGTCGGATCGGCGATGCCCTGCGGCGCGACAGCGCGCAGCTTTTCCAGCAGCATGTCCGGGTAATGCTGGACCGGCGCCACCTTGTGCCGGGCAAACAGTTCCGGGAACAGGCGCATCATCATCTTGCGGTCTTCGAGCATGTACGACACACCTGACGGCACGCGCAGGTTGTCTTCGAGCACGTAGAACTCGCCGGCGCCGGCGCGGACCAGGTCGACCCCGGCGATATGGGCATAGATGCCGGCCGGCACGTCGACACCCTTCATCACCGCGCGATACTGGGCGTTGTCCAGCACCTGCTCGGCCGGGACCTTGCCCGCCTTGAGGATTTCCTGGTCGTGGTAGATGTCCCACAGGAACATGTTCAGCGCCTTGACCCGCTGGCGCATCCCGCGTTCCATCGCCTTCCATTCCTTCGAGGGAATGATGCGCGGAATGATGTCGAAGGGAATCAGGCGCTCCTTGCCGGCTTCCTCGCCATAGACGGCGAAGGTGATGCCGACCCGGTGGAAGGCCAGATCGGCTTCGGCGCGCTTGCGCTCGATGCGTTCGGGCGGCGTCCCCTTCAACCACGTTTCGTAGTGCTTGTAGTGCTCCCGGACGCCACCGTCGGCGTCGTACATCTCGTTATAGAAGTTCATGTCCGACTCTTTTATGAGGATGCTCTCGTTTTCAATTCAGCAGAAACCGTGCCACGACTTAAAACCCCATTGAAACAGCGGATTAGGAAATCTCCGGGAATATGCACGCCCCATACTGGTGCGAAGAAACAACATGGTGCGCACCAATAAAAAAACCGCCGGATTGCTCCGGCGGTTTTTTGGCGAAGAACGCAAAGAATCAGGCGCGCTCAAGGATCACTGCGATGCCCTGACCACCGCCGATACACATGGTGACCAGTGCGTACTTGCCGGCGACGCGTTCCAGTTCGTACAGCGCCTTGGTGGCGATGAAGGCACCGGAACAGCCGACCGGGTGACCGAGGGCGATGGCGCCGCCGTTCGGGTTGGTCTTGGCCGGGTCGAGGCCGAGCACCTTGGACACCGACAGGGCTTGCGCGGCGAAGGCTTCGTTCGATTCGATGACGTCCATCTGGTCCAGCGTCAGGCCGGCCTTCTTGAGCGCCAGCTTGGTCGCCGGGATCGGGCCTTCGCCCATGATGTCGTTCGGCACGCCGGCAACGGCGTAACCGGCGATGCGGGCCCGCGCCTTGTAACCGGCCTTGGCGGCGACATCGGCAGCGGCCAGCACGAAGAAGGCCGCGCCGTCGTTGATGCCGGAGGCATTACCGGCGGTGACCGTACCGTCCTTCTTGAACGCCGGCTTCATCTTGGCCAGGGTTTCCATCGTGGTGCCACGCTTGATGTATTCGTCGGCATCGAAAACCACTTCACCCTTCTTGGTCTGCTTGACGATGGGGACGATCTGCGACTGGAAGTAGCCGGCATCCTGGGCGGCCGCGGCACGGCGCTGCGATTCGACGGCGAAGGCATCCTGCTCTTCGCGGCTGATGCCGTGCTTGGCAGCCAGGTTTTCGGCGGTGATGCCCATGTGGCCGACGCCGAACGGGTCGGTCAGGACGGCAACCATCGAGTCGATCGCCTTGGTGTCGCCCATGCGCGCACCGGAGCGCAGCGCCGGCAGCAGGTAAGCGGCCTTGGACATGACTTCGACACCGCCGCCGATACCGTAGTCGGCATCGTTCAGCATGATGTTCTGGGCGGTGGTGACGATGCCCTGCAGGCCGGAGGCGCACAGGCGGGAAACCTGCATGGACACCGACTCCATCGGCAGGCCGGCCTGGATCGAGGCAACGCGCGAAGCGTAGGCATAACGGGAATCGGTCGGCATCGTGGTGCCTACCGTGACGTAATTGATCTGCTGGGGATCGACGCCGGAGCGGGCAATCGCTTCCTTCATCACGATACCGGCCAGTTCGCTGGTATCGAAGTCAGCCAGGGAGCCGCCAAAGGAACCGATGGGGGAACGGACCGCGCTCAGAACGACAACTTCTCTGCTCATGTAGAACTCCTCTTAAAAATTATTTTCAGCCCGCCAGACTGGCAAGCCCCAACAAAAAGAGCAACAACATCCATAGCACTGTGGCGCGCCAGACCAGGCCGACGGCACTTTGCATGAAATCCACATCGGCCGGATCACCGATCCCGAGTTCGGCCCGGTCGGAAACCTCGCCTTCGTCGATCACCGAACCACCCAACTGCACGCCCAGGGCACCCGCACCGCTGGCCAGCACGATACCGAGATCGCGGTCCGGCCACAGCGCCGGCTGGGTTCGCCAGCAATGCACCGCATCCTCGAAATCGCCGACGACGGCGAATGCCGCGGCCGTAGTCCGCAACGGCAGCCAGTCGATGATCGCGAAAGCCTGCCGGGAGAATATCGGAAATTCATTATGCGCCGTCGGGGCATCGGCTGTCCAACGGTCCCGCACGATCAGCGCCAGTCGGTAGAGCAAGGCACCGCAGGGACCGGGCAGCAGAACGAACCACAGCAGCACGGCAAAGACATGGCGATGCGAGGCGCCGAGCGCGCCCTCGATGGACAGCCGGGAAACATCGCGGGCACTCAGCCCCTGGGTGGCGATGCCCTGCCAATCGGCGAGCAACTGACGCGCCCGCTCCAGATCGCCGAGACGCAGCGCCAGCTGGATCTCCGTGTAATGGTGGCTGAACTGGCGAAAACCCATGGTCAGATAGAGGACGCCCACGTTGAGCAGCCAGCCGAGCAGGGGATTCAGCGAATAGAGCAGGACATAGAGCAGACCGAGCAGGACCACCGGCAGGGCGACGGCGATCAACCAGGCGGCCAGGCCATGGTGGCGACCGCCGGCATTGAACTTCGACTCGACGAAGCCGGCCCACAAGCCCAGCGGCTCGGCGACGATGCGGCGATAGTCCAGCGGCTTGAATTGCTCGATCAGGAAGACGGCGATCAACGAAAAAAGACTCATGGGCGGTGTATTACCCTGCGCAGCGGTTTGTTCCAGGCCAAGGCATCAAGATACCACAAGCCTTTCGGTCAGCGAGCGGATCATGCCGGCCGTCGCCCCCCAGATGAAATGATCGCCGTAGGGCATTGCATAATAATGACGCAAGGCACCGCGCAGATGGACCGAATGGCGCTGGTGATTGGCCTCGTCGAGCAGGAAGGCCAGCGGCACCTCGAACACCTCGGCCACTTCGAAAGGATCGGGGGTCAGCGAGAACGGCGGTGTCACCAGACCGACCACGGGCACCACGCAAAAACCGGTACCGGTGCGGTATTCCGGCAGGTAGCCGAGGATATCGACGTGGCGGCGCGCCAACCCGATTTCCTCCTCAGTCTCGCGCAAGGCCGTCTCCAGCGGCGAAGCATCCCCGGCCTCGACCCGGCCGCCGGGGAAACTCACCTGCCCGGCATGATCGCGCAGGTGCGCGGTGCGCTCGGTCAGCAGCACGGTGAAACCCGGCTCGCGCCGGACGATGGGAAAAAGGACGGCAGCCGGCGTCAGTTCGCTGCTGCGGGCGCCATCCTCGATCACTTCCTCGCCTGCTGCCGGCGCCGGCAACAGACTGCGGCGCAAACGTGCCAGTTCGCCTTCGGTCAAGCCACCGGTCCTTCCTCGATTTCCGCATGCACGGCGTTCAGCGCATCCTGCAATGTTTCTTCCGGCAGTCCGTTGACCGCCGTGGCCACCATATCGGCCGCCTCGACCGCGCCCACCGGCAGGCGCTTGCTGTCGAGCGAGGCGATCAGCGCGGCGCTGGCGCCAACCACGCGCAACAGCGACTGCCGCTCGCGCATCAACATCTCCAGCTCGGTACGCAAGAGCGCGATTTCCTGATCCTTTTGCGGCATATTCTCTCTCCTAAAAGCGCTTTTTCAGCGTCATCGTGCTGCCGTCACGCTGCATTTCCATGCGGTTGAGCACGCTCATTCCCAGCAGCGCGATCGGCAGATCGGTCTGGTGGATCACCGCATCGACCTGATGCAGCGTCATGCCGCCGATGCGCACATTATCGAGTTGCACCTTGCTGACCATGACCTGGCCGTTCGCGGTTTGCGAAATGCCTTTCTGGCCACGGTTGAAATCCAGTCCCATGCGCCGCGCATCGCTGGCGCCCAGGGAAATCATGCTGGCCCCGGTATCGACCAGGAAACGCACCGACACACCGTTGATCGTCCCGGTCGTGAAAAAATGTCCCTGCCCATCGGCCTGCAACACCAGACGGTCGGAATCGCTGCTGGCAGCGACACCGACCGCGTTCTGCCCGACCCGCAACGGACGCTTGCGGCCGTTGATCTCGACCACCACCTGCTCGCCCTGGACCGAAACGACCTTGACGCCATCGACCGTCGCCCCGGCAGGAACCGCGCGCGGCGCCCCGCCGTTGATCTTGAGCAGCGCCTTGCTGCCGATGATGCCGGCCAGGCCGACTTCCTGCGCGGCCAGCGCGGAGGACAGCAACAGACAAAACGCGGCGAGCGTAAAATGAACGCCCTTTCCCGCCAAGCGCAGCACAGCCATGAAACCGGTCGCCATCTTTCGTCACTCCCCTACCGAAGGTCCGGGCTATTTTGCCATATTCCTTGAGCAGCAAGGGATTCCATGGACATTGATCGCCATCGACGAGGGTGAAGCCGTCCCCGTCAGCGCCGAGGATTACGCCGGCCTGTGCTTCATGGGCGGGCCGATGAGCGTGAATGACCCACTGCCCTGGATCGCCCCGGTCTGCGCGCTGATCCGCGATGCGGTCGCCCGCGACATCCCGGTGATCGGTCACTGCCTGGGCGGCCAGCTGATCAGCAAGGCCCTGGGCGGTCAGGTGACCCGGAACCCGGTCAAGGAAATCGGCTGGGGCACGGCCGACGCGCAGGACGACGCAACAGCCCGCCACTGGCTGGGCGAACTGGCCGGCCGGACGGGCACGGTGTTCCAGTGGCACGGCGAAACCTTCAGCATTCCGCCCGGCGCCACCCGGCTGTTCGGCAATGCCTACTGCGCCAACCAGATGTACGTGCTCGGTCCGCACCTGGGCATGCAGTGCCATGTCGAGATGACGCCGGAAATGATCGCCACCTGGTGCGAGCAGTGGGCCGACGAGGCTCTCTCCGTAGCCGACCAGCCCAGCGCCCAGACGCCGGCCGAAATGCAGGCCGGCATTGCCGCCCAGCTGCCGGTGATGCGTCAGTTGTCGGAACAGCTCTACTCGGTCTGGATCAAGGGCCTGCGCCACTGAATGAAAAAAGGCGGCCGCAGCCGCCTTTCCTGACCGGTTTTCCGGCGATCAATCGCGGTAGTTGCCGTCCTTGATCGGGAAATCGGTGATTTTCGAGCGGACCAGCGCAATCGCTTCGCGCAGTTCGTCGATCTTCTTGCCCGAAACACGCACCGCGTCGCCCTGGATCGAGGCTTGCGCCTTGAGCTTGGCGTCCTTGATCAGCTTGACGATCTTCTTCGCCAGCTCGCTGTCGATGCCGTCGCGGATCTTCAGTTCCTGCTTCGCCTTGTTGCCGGAAACGCTCTGCACCTTCTGCGGATCGAGCCGTTTGACGCTGTCCTTTTCCTTCTTTTCCAGTGCCGGGAAAAGCAGGTCCTTGATCTGGTCAAGCTGGAACTCGGAATCGCCCCACAAGGTGATCAGCTTGTCCTTCTCGTTCAACTCGACCTTGGCCGAGGTGCCCTTGAAGTCGTAGCGGTTGTCGATCTGGCGCGAGGTGACGTCGACGGCATTCTTCAACGCCACCATGTCCGCTTCGGAGGTGAAGTCAAAGCTCGGCATGGTGATTACTCGAAGTGGCAGACGTAGTGGTAAGGCGCGTCGCAGGCGATCTCGAAGCTGGAATTGCCCGGCACGTTGAACGACTCGCCGGCGCCGTAGGTCTTCCACTCGCTCTCGCCCTTGAGCTTGACGCGGCAGGCACCGCCGACGCCTTCCATGATTTCCGGCGCACCGGTGTTGAAGGTCAGCGACGACGGCAGGATCACGCCGACGGTCTTCTTGGTGCCATCGGCGAGGATGACGGTGTGGCTGACGCACTTGCCGTCGAAATAGACGTTGGCAGCCTTGACCACGGAAACGTTGTCGAATTGAGACATCAGATACCCCAGAGTTTTTCAATGATGGATTTGGCGATGAAACCGACCATGCCGAAAGCCAGCACGAAGAACAGGACAAATGTCCCGGTCTTGCCGGCTTTCGACTTCCAGGCGATTTCGCCGATGATGAACAGCATGAACAGGATGAAGGCGCCGACGCCCCAGGTCGAGAAAAAGTCGGCGATCTGCTCCTCGTTGAAGCCGAATACAGTACCTTCCACCGATCAACCGCCCTTGCGTGCCTTGAGATTGGCGGCAATGCGCATGCGCAGCGCATTGAGCTTGATGAAGCCGCCGGCATCCTTCTGGTCGTAGGCACCGGCGTCGTCCTCGAAGGTGGCGATGGTCGAGTCGAACAGCGAATCGGTCTTGGAATCGCGGCCGACGACGATCACGTTGCCCTTGTACAGCTTGACGCGGACGAAGCCGTTGACGTTCTGCTGGGTGTGGTCGATCAGGGTCTGCAGCGCGACGCGCTCCGGGCTCCACCAGTAGCCGTTGTACACCAGGCTGGCGTAGCGCGGCATCAGGTCGTCCTTGAGGTGGGCGACTTCGCGGTCGAGGGTGACCGACTCGATGGCGCGGTGAGCGCGCAGCATGATCGTGCCGCCCGGGGTTTCGTAGCAGCCGCGCGACTTCATGCCGACGTAGCGGTTCTCCACCAGGTCGAGGCGGCCGATGCCGTGCTTGCCGCCGAGCTGGTTGAGCTTGGTCAGCACCTGGGCCGGGCTCAGGCGCTCGCCGTTCAGCGCAACGATGTCGCCCTTCTCGTATTCGATGTCGAGGTATTCGGCCGCATCGGGTGCCGCTTCCGGCGACACTGTCCACCGCCACATGCTTTCCTCGGCTTCCGCCGCCGGGTCTTCCAAGTGACGGCCTTCGTAGGAGATGTGCAGCAGGTTGGCGTCCATCGAGTACGGCGAACCACCCTGCTTGTGCTTCATTTCGACCGGGATGCCGTGCTGCTCGGCGTAGGCGAGCAGCTTCTCGCGCGACAGCAGGTCCCATTCGCGCCACGGGGCGATGACCTTGACGCCCGGCTTGAGCGCGTAGGCACCGAGTTCGAAGCGGACCTGGTCGTTGCCCTTGCCGGTGGCGCCGTGCGAAATGGCGTCGGCACCGGTCAGGTTGGTGATCTCGATCAGGCGCTTGGCGATCAGCGGGCGGGCGATCGAGGTGCCGAGCAGGTATTCGCCTTCATAAACGGTGTTGGCACGGAACATCGGGAAGACGAAGTCACGGACGAACTCCTCGCGCAGGTCGTCGATGAAGATGTTTTCCGGCTTGATGCCGAACTTCAGCGCCTTGGCGCGCGCCGGCTCGAGCTCTTCGCCCTGGCCGAGGTCGGCGGTGAAGGTCACCACTTCGCATTGATAGGTATCCTGCAGCCACTTGAGGATGACCGAGGTATCCAGACCGCCCGAGTAGGCGAGAACCACTTTCTTGACGTCGCTCATTTGCTTTTCCAGTTTCGTTTTGACAATGCGCCGATCAGACCTTGAGGCGGCCGAGCAGCAGGTATTCCATGAGGGCCTTCTGGACGTGCAGGCGGTTTTCCGCCTCGTCCCAGACCACCGATTGCGGACCGTCGATGACGTCCGCCGTCACTTCCTCGCCGCGATGCGCCGGCAGGCAGTGCATGAACACGGCCTTGGGATCGGCCACCGCCATCATCTCGGCGTCGACACACCAGTCGGCGAAGGCCTTCTTGCGTTCCTCGTTTTCGGCTTCGAAACCCATCGAGGTCCACACGTCGGTAGTGACCAGGTCGGCACCGCGGCAGGCGTCCATCGGGTCGGCAAAGACCGCGTAGCGCGACGGATCGACGCCGGCGATCAGGGCCGGATTCAGTTCGTAACCGGGCGGCGTCGACACATGGACCTTGAAGTCGAGCACGTCGGCGGCCTGCAGCCAGGTGTTGCACATGTTGTTGGCGTCGCCGACCCAGGCCACGGTCTTGCCCTGGATGCAGCCGCGATGCTCGATGTAGGTGAAGATGTCGGCGAGGATCTGGCAGGGGTGGTACTCGTTGGTCAGGCCGTTGATCACCGGCACGCGCGAATTGGCGGCAAAGCGCTCGATGATGTCCTGCTCGAAGGTGCGGATCATCACGATGTCGCTCATGCGCGAGATGACCTGGGCCGCGTCCTCGACCGGCTCGCCGCGCCCGAGCTGGGAATCGCGGGTGTTCAGGTAGATCGCCGAACCGCCAAGCTGATGCATGCCGGCCTCGAACGACAGGCGGGTGCGCGTGCTGGCCTTCTCGAAAATCATCACCAGCGTACGGTCGCTGAGCGGCCAGTACTTCTGGTAGGACTTGAACTGGTCCTTGATCCAGCGCGTGCGTTCGAACACGTACTGGTGTTCGTCGCGACTGAAGTCCTTGAACTGCAGGAAATGCTTGATCGTCATTGCCTCACTCCGCCAGGAAGGCCTTGATCAGCGGCAGCATCCGCTCGACCAGTTCGCGGGCGTCGGCCTCGCTGAAATTGAGCGGCGGCAGGAGACGGATCACGGTATCGCCGGTGACGTTGATCAGCAGGCCGGCAGCAAGTGCCCGCTTGACCAGATCGCCGCAGGGGCGATCGAGTTCGATGCCGATCATCAGGCCGTGACCGCGAATGTCGACCAGGCCGGCGACTCCGGCCAGCCCCTCGGCAAAACCCTGACGGATCAGCGCACCGATCCGGGCGGCGTTGTCGAGCAGGCCTTCTTCCTCGATGCATTCGATGGTGGTCAGCGCTGCCGTGCAGGCGAGCGGATTGCCGCCAAAGGTCGAGCCATGGTTACCCGGCCCGAACAGGCCGGTGGCCCGCCCGCCGGTCATGCAGGCGCCGATCGGCACGCCCGAACCCAGGCCCTTGGCCAGCGTCGCCACATCCGGCTGAACGCCGACCTGCTGGTAGCCGAACCACTTGCCGGTACGCGCCATGCCGCACTGGACCTCGTCGCAGATCATCAGCCACTCGTGGGCGTCGCACAACTGGCGCACACCTTGATAGTAGGCCGGATCGCACAGATGAATGCCGCCCTCGCCCTGGATGATTTCCAGCATCACGGCGACGATGTTCTTGTTATGTTCGGCGACGGCGCGAACCGCTTCCAGATCGCCGTAGGGCACACGGACAAAACCCGCGACCAGCGGCTCGAAACCGGCCTGCGCCTTGCGGTTGCCGGTCGCCGACAGGGTTGCCATGGTGCGGCCGTGGAAGGCCTTTTCCATGACGATGATGGTCGGCAGTTCGATACCCTTCTTGTGACCGTAGTAGCGCGCCAGCTTGATCGCTGCTTCGTTGGCTTCACAACCGGAATTGGCGAAGAAGACTTCGTCCATGCCCGACAGCGCGCACAGCTTGTCGGCCAGTTGCTCCTGGCCGGTCACCCCGTAGAGATTCGAGGTGTGCAGCATCCGCCCGGCCTGCGCCGCGATCGCAGCGACCAGCTTGGGATGGGCGTGACCCAGGGTATTGACGGCGATGCCGGACAAGGCATCCAGGTATTCCCGCCCCTCGGTATCCGTGATCCGGCTGCCGGCGCCATGGCTGAAAGCCACCGGCAAGCGGGCGTAGGTATTCATGACATGCGACATGAGGCAACCCCATAAAACGAAAACGGCGGCTACCGCCGCCGGAACGATCACAACCCGCACCGGCAAATAAATCCGGAAAGAGTTGCAGAAAGCTGAATGTTAAGTGAAAAATAGCGCCTTGTATAGAACGGCCAAACCATGCGAATCGCCATATTCAACCAGAAAGGCGGCGTCGGAAAGACGACCACCACGCTCAACCTCGGCGCTGCCCTGAACCGCTCGGGCAACCCGCCGCTATTGATCGACCTCGACCCCCAGGGCCACCTGTCGAGCATCCACGGCCAGGCGCCGCTCGATGCCGGACAGAGCCTGTTCGCCTTTTTCCAGGACTTGCGCACCCTGCAGGAACTCGAGGTTGAATGGGAGCATATCGGCCGGCTGATTCCTGCCCACCAGCAGCTGATCAAAGTCGATTCGATCTTCGGCAAGGGGCCGGCCATTCTCAACAAGTTGCGCCACGGCCTGGATGCCCTCGAGGAAGCCAATCCGGACCGGCACTGCCTGATCGACTGCTGTCCCTACATCGGCGTGCTGGCGCTGAATGCCATTTTCGCCTGCGACTGCCTGATCATTCCGGTATCCACCGACTACCTGTCGTTGCAGGCCGCCGACCACATCACGCGCACGCTGCAGGTTCTGGAGCCGGTGATGAAACGCCGCGTCCCGCGTTACTACCTGCTGACACGCTTCGACCGCCGCCGCCGGATGAGCGAGGACGTGCGCAACCGCTTGCGCGAACGCTACGGCGACGAAGTGATCGACACGGTGATTTCCGAGAACGTGACGGTGGCCGAAAGCCCCTCACTGAATCAGGACGTGTTCCGGCACAACGCCGGCAGCACCGGCGCCCACGATTACCGCAAACTGTTCAACGAACTGCTGGAACGCGGCAGCCTGCCGGTCACGACGCGCTGATCAGATCGACCACGTCTTCGTAGTTGATCGACCCCAGACGGCCGTTCATGCTGACCTGATGGTGCTTGCACTCCAGAATTTCGCAATAGTTGTAGATCTGCGCGACCTTGCGGCGAGCCTCTTCCTCATCCCGACCGTAGAAAGAGAGATGCTCAACGATAACGCCATTACGCGTCCGTATCCGGAAAAGGTACTTGCTTATCGTCCCAGCGAGCATAAAAACCTCAACAGATCAAAGCTGTATGAGGAGTATATGCAGTAGTTTCTAGAAACACAATCAATTCGCTTGCAAATCATCGCGAAACATGGCAAATACCCGCTCAACGATCGGCCAGCAATCTGACCTCGCGCTGCGGGAAGGGAATCTGCACGCCATGCTCACGGAAGGCCCGCCAGATGGCAAGGTTGATGTCCGAAACGACGTTCATCTTGCCATTCTCCGGATCGGCCACCCAGAAACCCAGTTCGAGATTGATGCTGCTGTCGGCAAACTGGGTGAGCAGCACCCGCGGCGGCGGGTCGGGCAATACCCGCGGCTGGCCTTGGGCCGACTCGACCATCAGACGCATCGCCAGTTCCAGATCGCTGTCATAAGCCACGCCGACGGTCGTGCTCAGACGCAGACTGTTGTCGGAATAGGTCTGGTTCTGGACCACCGTACCGATCAGCATTTCATTGGGCACGATGAATTCGATACCGCCCGGATTACGGATAACCGTATAGCGCGTGGTAATCTGGCTAACCACCCCGCTGTCGGCGCCAATCTGGACGATGTTGCCGATGCGGATCGAACGGTCGAGCAGGATGATGAAACCGGACACGTAATTGCTGGCGATCTTCTGCAAGCCGAAACCGAGACCGACGCCAAGCGCCCCGGTAAACACCGACAACGCAGTCATGTCGATACCGACCATCGCCAGGCTGACCAGCACGGCCAGCACCGTCAACACGGCCCGCGCAACCCGGACGCCGACAATGCGCAGATTGCCGTCGAGCGAGCGCATGCCCATCAGGCGGGCCTCGATGACGCCGGAGATCCACAGCGCAAAGACCACGGTCAGGAAAATGGTCACCAGGCCGCTGAAAATCAGCCACAGGTTCAACTGCTGCTTGCCGATGCTGAACCCGACCTGGGTCATCGCCTCGATCACGAACGGCGCCAGGTCGGTGATGTACAGCGCCAGCCAGCCCCAGACCAGCGTGGCGATCAGTTTTTCCCACGAAGTCAGCCAACTGGCCCCGGGAAAGGCCTGGCGCAGCACATAGACGACACTGCGGACCAACGCCATCGACGCCAGCAAGGGCATCGCCACTTGCAGCACGGTCACCGGCATGAAGGACTTGAGCGCCACCTGCGTCGCCCCGGTCAGCACCATCCCCGACACCGGAAAAGCCAGTCGGCCGCCGAGCTGGCGGAAACGTCCGCCGCCGTCTTCCCGATGCGTCCGCTGCCACCAGTGGGCAATTCCCCAGGCCAGCACCAGGCAAGAGCCCAGCGCGACCAACTGCCAGACGAACAGCGGATCGCCGAAGTCCGCCAGTAACTTGCCGATCAGACTCAGCGCCTGACGCGTCGACTCATCCATTCTGCTTCTCCAGTACGGCGGCGAAGAAACCGTCCGTATCATGAAGATGCGGCAGCAGATGCAGCATGTCGCCGCTCACGGCCACGCCCTGACGGGCCAGCACCTGTTCGGCCGGCACCAGGCGGAACGCCGGATGGGCTGCCAGAAAAGCCTCGACGATGCACTCGTTTTCCTCGGCCAGCAGGCTGCAGGTCGCATAGACCAGCCGTCCGCCCGGGCGCAGCAGGGTCGCCGCCGCGGCCAGGATGCTGGTCTGTTTGGCGGTCAGTTCGGCAACCGACGCTGCGTCCTGGCGCCATTTCAGGTCGGGATTGCGCCGCAGCGTGCCCAGCCCCGAACACGGCGCATCGACCAGCACGCGATCGACCTTGCCGGCCATGCGTTTTACCTTCTGGTCGCGCTCGTGTTCGATGCGCACCGGATGGACATTGGACAGCCCCGAACGCGCCAGACGCGGCTTGAGTTTGCTCAGGCGGCGCTCGGAAACGTCGAGCGCGTAAAGGCGACCGGTATTGCGCATCTGCGCGCCGAGCAGCAGCGTCTTGCCGCCGGCACCGGCGCAGAAATCGACGACCATCTCGCCGCGCTTGGCTTCGACCAGCAGCCCCAGCAACTGGCTGCCTTCGTCCTGCACCTCGAAAGCGCCGCTCAGGAACAAGGGATGCTTGGCCAGCGCCGGCTTGTCGCGCAGGCGGACCGCCAGCGGCGACCAGGCGCCAGGCTGGGCGGCGATGCCGGCTTCGGCCAGTTGCGCGAGCAGGGCCTGACGGTCGGTTTTCAGGGTATTGACCCGCAGATCGAGCGGTGCCGGTCGATTCAGCGCTTCCGCCAGGACCGGGATTTCGTCCGCGGTAAAACTCGTCAGCAGGCGCTCGTAGAGCCAGTCCGGCAGGTCGCAGCGCACCGCCGGCGACAAGGCCGACTCGTCGAACGCCGCCACACTGGCCAGCCAGGCTTCCTCGCCGGCTTTCAGCACCGGGGCCAGCTCGCGCAGATTCCAGCCACGCACGACCAGCAAGGCAACCAGCAGACGCCGCCGGTCGGACAGATTGTCGGCACAACGCGCTTCGATGCTGCGCCCCCGGCGCAGGACCGCGAACACCGTTTCGGCGACGAAACCGCGATCGGCGTGACCCAGCTGGCGATGCTCACGGAAATAACGCGAGACCACGGCATCGGCCGGATGATCGAAATTCAGCAACTGCCCCAGCAGGTTTTCGGCGTGGGCAAAGAGGGCGGGCGTGAAGCGGACTTTCATGGTTTTCCTGTTTGGTTCCGACCCGGCACATCGACGACGGGCTCGATATCGGTGGCGATTTGTTCGTAACTGTCGCCTTTTTTGTCGGTGAAGCGGATTTTAACCGGCAAGCGACCGTAATCGAGCGCAATCCAGATATCCATCAACGTTTCCCCGGTGGCACGCAGATGCAGCACGCGGAAACGCCCGGCCGGCGTCTCGATTTCCTCTTCACCGTGCGAATCGAGATCGTGGCGTTCGTATTTCTTGCTGGTGACCACCCCGATCGCCGAGCCGCTTTCCGGCGCCGCCAGATAGGCCAGCTGGTAATTCAACGACAACAGGTCCTGCGTTCCCCGCGCAATCCGCTGCTTGCTGCCGTCACGAATCAGCGTCACTTCGTGCTGCTGCCAGTCGAAATCGGCGCCTTCGGCCGGCTGGCGATCCTTGCGCACCACCCGGAAATGCTCGGGCTGCAGTCCGTTGGCCGCCAGGCGCCCGACACTTTCGTAGGACTGGCGCACCGGCTTGAACAACGCAACCAGGCCACTGGTCTCGATCACGCTGCTGAGCCGATAGCTGCCGTCACCGGGAAATTCCCAGCGATGCACGGCGCGGCCGATATTCATGCGCGGCGAATCGCGGACGACGAGAAAGTTGATCCGTCCGCTGCCGCCAAGAACGGGCGCCACCGGTGTCGGCTCGGGTCGCGGCACAGGCTCGACGACC
>DKNF01000150.1 GCA_002470165.1 Betaproteobacteria bacterium UBA7395
GCTGGAACCAGTCGCGGCAGGTCACGCGGTTGCCGGTCCAGTTGTGGAAGTACTCGTGGGCGACGACCCGGTCGATGTTCTCGAAATCAACGTCGGTGGCGACATCCGGGCGAGCGAGCACATACTTCGTGTTGAAGATGTTGAGGCCCTTGTTCTCCATCGCGCCCATGTTGAAGTCGCCGACGGCGACGATCATGTAGTGGTCGAGATCGCATTCGAGGCCGAAGCGTTCCTCGTCCCATTTCATGGATTTTTTCAGCGCCGCCATCGCGTGCGGGCACTGGTCGAGCTTGCCGGGTTCGACGTAGATGGCAAGCTGGACCTCGCGCCCGGAGGCGGTGCGGAAAGTGTCGCGCAGCACGTCGAGCTTGCCGGCGACCAGTGCGAACAGGTAGGACGGCTTGCGGAAGGGGTCGGCCCACTTTGCCCAGTGGCGGCCGTTGGCTTCCTCGCCGCTGGCCACCGGATTACCGTTGGCGAGCAGCACCGGGAAGGTCGCGCGGTCGGCGTGCAGGGTCACGGTATAGGTGGACATCACGTCCGGCCGGTCCTGGAACCAGGTGATGCGGCGGAAACCCTGTGCCTCGCATTGCGTGAAATAACCGTCCTTGGAGCGGTACATGCCGGACAGGCGGGTGTTGTTGTCGGGCTGGATGCGCACGACCGTGCGCAGCGTGAAGGCTTCGGGCAGGTCGCTCAGGGTCAGCGAAGTGGCGCTGGCGAGGTAGGGGTGCTCGCGACCATCGACCGATACCGCCAGCGTCTCCAGTTCCTCGCCGTCGAGGACCAGCGGCTGGGCAGCCACCGCCGGGTTGCGGTGCAAGGTCTGCGTGGCGCTGATGACGGTGCCCCCGGCTTCGATCGAAACGTCGAGGTCGACCGTGTCGACCAGCCAGGCGGGCGGGGTGTAATCCTTCAGGTAGATCGTTTGCGGGGTGTCGGTTTTCATTGTCTGGTCTGGTGCGCTGGGCAGGGGCGAAGCGGCCGATGATACGCCAGTGTCCCAGGTGCGACGATATGTCACATTCTCTAAAGGGTGCCGGCTGGCTACCATCCGCCTCCTTCCGACAGCCAGCGGTAGTGGGCCGCAGGTCTGGTCGGTGCTGTCTTTCCGGGGGAACGGATGCGGATTCATGAATCGATCGGGCGTGGTGCCCTGAAACCTTTGTCGCTGGCGTTCTTGCTGGCTTTCCCGCTGGTCTCGCTGGCGGCCGACAGCGTTCTCGATGAGATGACCGTGACCGATAGCGCACTGGGCGAGCCACTCGATCTGGGGCGACAACACCAGACCGGCAGCCGCTTGGGCTTGAGCATTCGTGAAACGCCGGCTTCGGTGACGGTGGTGGACCGTGAAACCCTGGAGCGACGTGGCGTTGAATCGACCAAGGAAGCGCTGAACAGCGTGCCGGGCATCACTTCTTCTTCGGCGCCGGGCTCGCCGGGGGCGGTGTTCTATCGCGGTTTTGGCGGCGCCAGCGTGACCCAGTTGTTCAACGGCATCACCGTGCAATACGACGCCATTGCCGGGCGGGCGGTCGATAGCTGGATCTATGACCGGGTCGAGGCTGTCGGCGGGGCTTCCGGTTTTCTGCATGGTGCCGGGGCGGTGGGCGGTACGATCAATTATGTGACCCGCCTGGCCAGTACCGAGGGAGACCTGACCGACCTGAAAGCCGCTTACGGCCGCTTCGATGCGCGTCAGCTGGCGGTCGGCGCCAACCGCCGGATCGGCGACGCTCACGCGCTGCGCCTCGACGTCAATCGCAGCGCGGTCAATGGCTGGAGCGATGGCAGCGAACGCAACGCCGGCGAAGTCGCGGCGTCCTGGCTGGCCAGGCTGACGCCGGGCCTGACGCATACCCTGGCGCTGGAATACCAGAACGAGAAAGTGGATCGTCCCTACTGGGGGACGCCCATCCTCAAGCCGGTCGGCAGCCGCGTCAGCATTGACGAGGGAACGCGCTTCAAGAATTACAACTCGGCCGACGGCATCTACGAGCAGACCGTGCGTTGGGCGCGCTCGATCCTTGAATACAAGGCGGGCGAGCGGCTCAAGCTGCGCAACACGATCTACCATTACGACGCCTTGCGCGACTATCGCAATGTCGAAACCTATGCCTTCAATGCCACCAACACCGGCGTCATTCGCTCGAATGCGCTGCTGCAGCGCCACGACCAGACCCTGAACGGCAACCGTTTCGAATTCACCTGGCAGGATAGCCTGGGTGGCCGACCGACGACCTGGGCAGGCGGTGTCGATTACAGCATCAACAAACAGACGCGTTTCCCGTTGTCGGTCGCCGGGCCGTTCGGCGCGGTCGATCCCTATGATTTCACGACCGAGGATTTCTTCAGCCTGCCGGGCGTGACGCCGGGTTTCAACCCGGATCGCAGCAACCGGGTGAAGACGCTGGCCGCCTTCCTCGAGAACCGTACCCTGCTGACTCCGGCGCTCTCCTTGCTGAGCGGGCTGCGGCATGACCGCATCGATCTGGAAGTGACCAACCACCGCACGGTGACGGCGACCAATCCGGCATTTTTCGCTCGTCGTTATACCCCGACCACCGGGCGCATTGCGCTCGCCTGGGATGTCACGCCGAATGCCAATGTCTATGTTCAGTACAGTACGGCCGCCGATCCGCCGTCCGGCATCCTGACGACGGCCACCTTCACCCAGGTGCGCGACTTCGATCTGACCACCGGCAAGCAATGGGAAGTCGGCAGCAAGTTTTCCTTTGCCGACGGCCGGGGCAGCGGCACGCTGGCGTACTACGACATCGTCCGGCGCAATATCGCGGTCAGCGATCCGAGCAATCCGGGAACGACGATTCCAGTCGGCCAGCAGTCGTCGCGCGGCATCGAAGTGGCGCTTGCTTACCGGATCGTTCCTGCCTTGCAGGTGGCCGGCAACCTGTCGCTGGTCGATGCACAATACGACGAGTTCAACGAAACCGTTGGCGGTGTGGCGGTCTCGCGGGCCGGCAACCGGCCGAGCAATGTTCCCAAGCGGGTCGGCAATCTGTGGCTGACCTACCACCCGCTGGCGAAGCTTGAACTGGGCAGCGATCTGCGTCATGTCTCAGCGCGTTATGCCAATTCGGCGAACACCCTGAGTGGCGATGCCTATACCTTGCTCGGTGCCTACGCCAGTTACCAGTTCGACCGCCGGACGCGCATCGTCTTGCGCGGCAAGAATCTGACCGACAAAATTTACGCGGAAAGCTTCTCCGGGACCAACATGGTCTATCTGGGGCGACCGCGTACGGTCGACCTGTCGATCATGACCAGTTTCTGAGCCGGGCATGAAGCGCTATCTCTACCTGGCGCATCGCTGGCTGGGCATCGTGTTGTGCCTGTTCATGGCGCTCTGGTTCCTGTCCGGCGTCGTCATGATGTACGTCGGTTACCCGAAGCTGACGCCGCAGGAACACTGGCAAAGTCTGCCGGTGCTTGACGGTCGCAGCTGCTGCCTGCCGGCGGGCGAGGCGCTGGCCGCTTTGCCGCCAGGCAGCGTGGTGCGCACTTTGCGGCTGACCTCGATTGCCGGCACACCGGTCTACGTGGCGACGTTGGACCAGAACCGCTTCGTGGCCATCGACGGCCGCAGCGGTACCTTGCGGCCAGTCGCGGACACGGCCTTGGCGGTGCAGTCGGCGCAGGCTTTCATGCCCGTCATGGCGACTTATGCGGGCTTGGTCGACGAAGACGCCTGGACTCATTCGCGAGCGCTGGACGGTCATCGTCCGCTGCACCGGGTGGACATGCAGGACGAAGCGCGGACCCGGCTGTATGTGTCCAGCGTCACCGGCGAAGTGGTCCGCGACGCAACGCTGACGGAACGCCGGTGGAACTGGATCGGTGCCTGGCTGCACTGGTTGTACCCGTTGCGCGGCGGCTGGCTCGACGACTGGTGGAGCGGCATCGTGATCTATTCCTCGCTGGCTGCGACCGTGCTCGGGCTGACCGGCCTCTGGGCCGGTTGCCTGCGCTGGCGCCGTCGCCCCTACGCCAGCGGCAGTCACAGCCCTTACCGGGCGCCCTGGGCGCGCTGGCACCACTGGCTGGGGCTGGCGTTCGGCGGGCTGATCGTGACCTGGATCGCCAGTGGCCTGTTTTCGATGAATCCCTGGAAAATTTTTGATGCCGGTGGGCCGCGTCCGCCCATGCCGGTGGTGCAGGTGGCCGACAAGGAGATGAGTCCCGCTGCCATGCTTGCTTGCCTGGAAGAAGCCGGGTTTTCGGCCAGCGAACTGAGCTGGGTGCGGCTGGCCGACGAATCTTTCATCCTCGCTCGCGCCGCCGGGGGCGTTAGTCGCCTGTTGCCGCCCGGGCGTTGCGCACCGTTTCACGAGCATGAGCAGGCCAGTCTGCTGGCGGCGGCTGCAGCCATGCTGCCGCATGCCCGGGTGAGCGATGTCTTCGTCCAGCAGGCCTACGACTGGCACTATTATTCCCGGGCCGAGCACACCATGGGCGGCCACCAGAACCGTCCCTTGCCGGTGCTGCGCCTGCAGTTCGACGATCCTGCGCAGACCTGGCTTTACCTCGATCCACGCAGCGGTGCCGTGGTGCAGCGCCTGAACAGTCATGGTCGGGTCAAGCGCTGGCTGTTTGCCCTGCTGCATAGCTGGGACTGGCAGCCCCTGCTGGCAAGTCGGCCGTTGTGGGACATCCTGCTGATCGTCGGCAGTCTCGGGGGCTTTGCCGTCAGCGTCAGTGGCGTGGTGCTCGGTTGGCGACGCCTGTGTCGACGGTAACCTGGCCCGGGCTGCGACGATTTGCCGCAGTCGGGGCATGCGTCGGGCGGGTGCCAGCGCCCGGCTTCTTGCGTATCATCCCGAGTCTTCAGATATCCCCACCGCTTATCGTGCGTCGTCGGTCATCTCCTGTTGTTCCGCCACAGACCCGCGCCACCCGCTGGCTGGGGATTGTCCTCGTCCTTGTCGCACACGTTCTGGTTGTCTGGTGGCTGATGGCGCAGCGCCTGTTGCCGATGCCCGATGAAGCGGTGACGCTGATGGTCAACTTCATCGCCCCGCCGGCGCTGCAGCAGGCTGCGCCCAAACCGGCGCCAAAGCTGCCTGAACCGAAGCCTCTGCCCAAAGAGCCGCCCCGGCAACTGGTGGCGCAGGCGCCGGTGCTCAGTCCGGCCGAGCCGGTGGC
>DKNF01000258.1 GCA_002470165.1 Betaproteobacteria bacterium UBA7395
CCAGCGGCAGCGGTTCGGCCGGCGCCGGGGCGGGCGGCGGCGTGTCGGCGGTGACCCATTCGAGGTCGAGCTTCCTGCCCAGCCAGGCTAGCAGTTCGTTGACCTTGAGCGGCTTGACGATGAAGTCTTTGGGGCCGATGCCGACATCGTTGTCCAGCCCCTTGTCGAAAGCGTTGGCGGAAAGGATGGCAATCTGGGCGTCGGTCAGCTGCTGCTGGCGGATGCGGCGGATCGTCTCCCAGCCGTCGATGCCGGGCATACCGAGGTCCATGAAGACGAGGTGCGGCTTGACCCGCGGAATCACCTGCAGCGCCTCGTAGCCGCTGGCCGCCTGGTCGACGATGAAGCCGAGCGGTTCGAGCACGCTCTGCAGCATGTCGCGGTCGACCTTCTCGTTGTCGACGACCAGGATGCGCCGGCGCACGCCGACGTAGCCGATGCGGTTGAGTCGGGGCAGTTCGCGCGCCGCCTGCGCCGAATGCACCTGCGGCAGGAAGAGGCGGATGCGGAACAGCGTGCCTTCGCCGGGCGTGCTCGAGACCTGCATCTCGCCGCCCATCAGGTCGGTCAGCATGCGGGCGATGGTCAGGCCGACGCCGCTGCCGCCGGCCTGCACGGTGCTGCCGCGGACGAAGGGTTCGAAGATGCGTTCCATGTCCTCGGCCGGGATGCCGGGGCCGGTGTCGCGGATTTCGAAGACGGCCATCTCGCGCCGGCATTCGACCTTGAATTCGACGCCGCCGCGCACCGTGAACTTGACCGCGTTGCCGAGGATGTTGATCAGGATCTGGCGTAGCCGCTTCTCGTCGGCGCGGACCACGGCGGGCAGCTCGCCGGCCGGCCGGTAGTCGAAGGACAAGCCCTTGTTGCGTGCCTGCAGCTCGAACATGCCGACGATCTGCTGCATGAAGTCGGGGAAGTCCATCGCCTTGACCTCCAGTGTCAGCTTGCCGCCTTCGATGCGGGCGATGTCGAGGGTGCCCTCGATCACCGACAGCAGGTGGTCGCCGGACTTGCGGATGACGCTGACCGCCTGCTTGCGCTTGGGCGGCACGTCGGGGTCGGCGTCGAGGATCTGGGCGTAACCGAGGATGCTGTTCAGGGGCGTACGCAGTTCGTGGCTGATCGCCGTGATGTAGCGGCTCTTCGCCTGGTTGGCGGCGTCCGCCACCTGCTTGGCCTTCTGCAGCGCCTCGTCGGTGCGCTGGTGCGATTCGATTTCCTGCAGCAGCAACTGCGTCTGGCGGTTCGATTCCTCCTGGGCGACGCGGCGGCTTTCCTGGGTCAGCACCATCCACCAGGCGCCGACGCCGGAGAGCAGCAGCAGCGCGGCGAAGGTCTTGACGAAGGTTTCCTGCAGCGCGGCGACCATGGCCGGGTTGCCGTCGCCGAGCATCAGGAGTTCGTGGGTGTACAGCACGCCGAGGACCAGCGCCAGGATCGGCACGATGCCGAGCATCAGCAGCAGGTAGTGGCCGAGGCCGGTTTCCAGGTAAGGCAGGGCGGCTTTCGGCAGCAGTCGGCGCAGAAGCGCGTGCCACTGCGCGGCGAGGCTGGCCTGCGGCTTGCACAGATCATGGCAGCGGGCGTCGAGCGAGCAGCACAGCGAGCAGATCGGGCCCTGGTAGGCCGGGCAGTGGGCCATGTCCTCACCTTCGTACTCGCGCTCGCAAATCACGCAGGTGTGGCTGTGGGGGGCGGCATCGCCGGCCGTGCGCGCCAGATAGTAGCGGCCGCCGGTCACCCAGGCGATCAGCGGCGAGATGACGAAGGCCGCCGTCATCGCCACGAAGGGCGCATAGGGCTGGATGCCGGCGCCGAACAGGCCGCTGAAGGTGGCCACCGAGAGCAGCGAGGCGGCGGCCATGGCGCCGACGCCGACCGGGTTGATGTCGTAGAGGTTGCTGCGCTTGAACTCCATGCCCTTCGGCGACAGGCCGAGCGGCTTGTTGATGACGAGGTCGGCGACCACCGCCGCCATCCACGAGATGGCGATGTTCGAGTACAGCCCGAGCACCTGGCCGAGCGCCTGGAAGACGTTGAGTTCCATCAGCAGCAGCGCGATGGCGATGTTGAAGACGACCCAGACAACGCGCCCCGGGTGGCTGTGCGTCAATCGGGCGAAGAAGTTGGACCAGGCCAGCGAGCCGGCGTAGGCGTTGGTGACGTTGATCTTGAGCTGCGAGACGATGACGAAGATGGCGGTGACGGCAATCGCCAGCGTCGTGTTGTCGAAGACGTGGGAAAAACCGATCAGGTACATCTGGTTGGGGTCGACCGCCTTGTCCGCCGAAAAACCGTTGCGCAACACCAGCCAGGCGAGCAGCGCGCCGCCCAGCATCTTGAGTATGCCGGGCACCACCCAGCCCGGCCCGCCGACGATCACGCCGAACCACCAGCGGCCGCGGTTGGCGGCGGTCTTCTCGGGCATGAAGCGCAGGTAATCGACCTGTTCCCCCATCTGGGTCACCATGGCGATGCCGACGGTCAGTGCTGCACCAAAGAGGTGCGGGTTGAAGCTGCCGCCGTTGCCCTTTTCGCCGGCGTAGGCGAGCAGCCCGGCGAAGGCGTCGGGTTCTTCCATCAACACGAAGACATAGGGCAGGACCAGCAGGAAGATCCACACGGGTTGCGTCCACGCCTGGAAGCGACTGATCGCCGTGACCCCGTGGGTGACCATGGGGATCACCACCAGCGCGCAGACCAGGTAGCCCCAGGCCGGCGGCAGGCCGAAGGCGAGTTCCAGCGCGTAGGCCATGATCGCCGCTTCTAAGGCGAAGAAGATGAAGGTGAACGAGGCGTAGATCAGCGAGGTGATGGTCGAGCCGATGTAGCCGAAACCGGCGCCGCGCGTCAGCAGATCCATGTCCAGTCCGTGTTTGGCGGCGGTGTGCGAGATTGGCAGGCCGATCAGGAAAATGATCAGCCCGGTCGCCAGGATCGCCCAGAAGGCGTTGATGAAGCCGGCATTGACCAGCATGGTCGCGCCGACCGCTTCTAGCACCAGGAAGGAGGCCGCGCCGAAGGCGGTGTTGGCGACGCGTAGCTCCGACCACTTGCGGAAGCTGCGCGGGGTGAAACGCAGCGCGTAGTCTTCGAGCGTCTCGTTGGCGACCCAGGTGTTGTAGTCGCGGCGGATCTTGATGATGCGTTGGGCGGGGGAGCTGGAATTCATGCACCAGATTGAAGCAGGTTTTGTGCCGTGGGAAATCCGCTCGTGCACTTGGCGACTTGTTGGTGCAGGATTAGTTTGTATTCTGGCGCAGGACGAAATACATTTGTCGTAAGCGTGGCGGTCGCCAAGGCGTCTTGTCCGCAAACGACAATTTCGAGATTGGAGCACAATTGCCCGTTCCCTTGTCCTGCACCGGAGCATCATCGCCGCTGGGGTCGCGCCGCCGGGGTATCCTGAGTCCCGATGTGTTGCCCTGGGTCGTGCTCGGGCTGTTGCTGTCGCTGATCCTCGCCGCCTGGTATCTGGCCAGCGAAACCGCGACCCACCGCGCCAACGAACGCTTTCTCTACCGTGCCGAAAAGGAGCGTGATTACATCCACCAGCGGATGTCGGCGCATGAGCAGATATTGCGCGGGGCGGCCGCCTTTTTCGAAGCCAGCGACGAGGTCAGCCGCGATGAATGGCGGCGCTATGTCGCCCGCCTGCAACTTGGCGGAGAACTGCATGGCACGCAGGGGCTGGGTCTGGCACTGGTGATTGCTCCCGAGGCGAAGGCTGCCCATGAGGAGCGCTTGCGCGCCGACGGCATCTTGCCGCACGAAATCCGGCCGCCCGGCCAGCGCGAGCAATACAGCAGCGTCATCTACCTTGAGCCGCAGAACGAACGCAACCGGCGGGCAATCGGCTACGACATGCTGGCCGATACCGCGCGTCGCGAAGCGATGGAGCGTGCCCGCGACAGCGGGCTGCCGGCGATGACCGGCAAGTTGATTCTCAGGCAGGAACCGACGGGGCCGGAGCGGCAACCGGGTTTCCTGATCTATCTGCCGGTCTATCGAACCGATTTGCCGCGCGATACCGTCGAACAACGCCGGCGTGCGCTGCTCGGTTTTGTTTTCAGCCCCTTCCGGGCGGGCGACCTGCTCGGCAAGATCAAGGCGAGCCGCGAGATGGACGTCGATTTTGCCCTGTTCGACACGGCGGTCGCCCCGGAAAACCTGCTCTACGATTCGCTGGCAGGCGAGTCGGCGGCAGGTCGTCATGTCGTCGACCTGCCGATGGAACTTGCCGGTCACCGCTGGGTTGTCCGTTTCCGCAGCAGCCCCGAGTTCGACATGGCGTCGACCAGCCGCCTGCCGCAGAGCATCGCGGGTTACGGATTGCTGCTCGCGCTGATGATTTTCGGCCTGCTTTACGGCAATTCCCGCCACAACCGACGGATCGAAGCGATCGCGCATCGGTTGCGGGACAGCGAGCAGTCGTTGCGCAGCATCCTCGACAACACGCCGGATGCGGTTTTCATTGCCCGTCCGGATGGCAGTTACGAGTACGTCAATCAGACGGCCGGCGAACTGCTCGGCTACGCGCCGCAGGAACTCCTGAGTATGGGCATCGGCGGCTTGGACGAGGCGCACCAGCAGCTCTTCAAGCGGGTTGTTGCCGAAGGGCGTTGCTTCAGCGAAATCGAATTGCGCCGCAAGGACGGTTCGATCGCCCATGCCGAAATGAGCGCCGTCCTCCTGCCCAGCGGCAATGTGCTCGGTCTGTGCCGCGACATCGCCCGGCGCCGGCAGGCGGAGCAGGCTTTGCTTGCCGCCGAGCGCAAGTTCCGCGGCCTGATCGAGCAATCCCTGGTCGGGGTGTACATCATCCAGGATGGCTACTTTCCTTACGTCAATCCGCGTTTTGCCCAGATGTTCGGTTTTGCCAGCGCGGACGAGGTGATCGGGCGGGTTCCGGTCAGCAATCTGGTGGCGCCGGAAGCGCGGGAAACCGTCGCCGAAAACCTGCGGCGGCGGATGAGCGGCGAAGTCGAGGCGGTCAATTATTCCTTTGTCGGCTTGCGCCAGGACGGTAGCCGGCTGGATGTCGAGGTTTATGGGCGGATCATGGAACATGAAGGGCGCCCGGCCGTCATCGGCGTCCTGCTCGATGTTTCCGAACGCAAGCGGGTGGAGGCCGAACTCGAGCAGAACCGCCTGCATCTGGAAGACCTCGTCGCCGCCCGTACCAACGAACTGCGGGTCGCCAAGGATGCCGCCGAAGCCGCCAACCGGGCGAAGAGCAGCTTCCTCGCCAACATGAGCCACGAATTGCGCACGCCGATGAATGCCATCATCGGGCTGAGCGAAATCCTCCTGCGCCGCTACGAAGATCCGGCGCTGTGCGACAAGTTGGGCAAGATTTCCGGCGCGGCCAATCACCTCCTGCACCTGGTCAACGACATCCTCGACCTGTCCAAGATCGATGCAGAGCACCTCGTGCTGGAGAACGTTCCCTTCCGTTTCGGCAGCCTGCTTGCCGATATCGACAGCCTGGTTCACGACCGTCTGGAAGCTCGTCATCTGACCCTCAAGCGCCAGATCGATCCGCGTCTGGCCGGTCTGGAGCTTCTCGGTGACCCGTTGCGCCTGCAGCAGGTGCTGCTCAATCTGGTGACCAACGCCGTGAAGTTCACCGAACGGGGCGGGGTGACGATAGACCTCGGGGTCGAAGCGGAAACCCCGGAAGACATCAAACTGCGCCTGAGTGTCGAGGATACCGGTATTGGCATTCCGGCCGAGGCGCTGGGGCGCATTTTCTCTCCTTTCGAGCAGGCCGACAGTTCGACCACCCGTCGCCATGGCGGCACCGGGCTCGGCCTCGCCATCTGCAAGCGGCTGGTCGAACTGATGGGCGGTTCGATCGAGGTGGCCAGTACGCCGGGCGTCGGCAGTCGCTTCAGTTTCGTGCTGCGCTTCAACAAGGCCGCCAAGCCGGCCGCCGACGCCTCGTCGATGGCGATTGCCGGCAGTGAGGCCGAGGCGCTCATCCGGCAGCGCTATCATGATCGACGCATCCTCGTCGTCGAGGACGATCCGATCAACCAGGAAGTTGCCCGGGAATTGCTGGAGACATCGCTCGGCCTCGCCGTCGACGTCGTTTCCGACGGTCGCGAGGCAGTCGAAAAGGCCGCTCAGGTCCACTATGACCTGATCCTGATGGATATCCAGATGCCGGTCATGGACGGCCTGGCGGCGACGCAGGCGATCCGTCAGCTTGCCCTGAATGCGACAACGCCGATCCTGGCGATGACCGCCAATGCCTT
>DKNF01000256.1 GCA_002470165.1 Betaproteobacteria bacterium UBA7395
GTACCCATCATGGCGTGGTGCAGCTTGCCCATCGACAGGGCGCGCACCAGCAGGTCGACCTCGCCGGCCTTGACCGTCTTGCCGGCGGACGACACGTAGTCGATCGGCGGCGCGACGAAGGCGATCTTCGGCGTGTGCTGGCGCTTGGCGGCATCTTCGAGCTTGGCGATCAGGCCCATCTTCAGGGCGCCGATGGCGCGCAGCGTTTCGAAGCCGGCCAGCGCCTCAGCATCCCCGTTGATCGCATCCTGCAACTCGGTGCCGGTGTAGCCGATGTCCTCGGCATTGACGAAGATGGTCGGAATGCCGGCGTTGATCAGCGTCGCTTTCAGCTTACCGCCAGCGACCAGCGATTCTGGCACGTCAAGTTCGTCAATGAGATTGCTGGTCGGGAACATCGAACCGCCGTCCTCGCCCTCGTCAGCCGGGTCGAGGAATTCGAGCACGATTTCGGCAGCCGGGAAGGTCACGCCGTCGAGCTCGAAATCGCCGGTTTCCTGCACTTTTCCGTCGCGGATGGGCACATGGGCAATGATGGTCTTGCCGATGTTCGCCTGCCAGATACGTACGATGCACACGCCGTTTTGCGGAATGCGCACCGCATCAACGTAGCCGGCATGGATGGCGAAAGCGCCAGCCGCCGTGGACAGGTTGCCGCAGTTGCCGGACCAATCGACGAAATCAGTGCCGATGGCGACCTGGCCGTAGAGGTAATCCACGTCATGGCCGGGGACGCTAGGCTTCGACAGGATCACGCACTTGCTGGTACTCGACGTCGCCCCGCCCATGCCGTCGATGTGCTTGGCATAGGGGTCGGGGCTGCCAATCACGCGCTGGAACAACTTGTTGCGCGCCTCACCCGGAACCCGACACGACTCCGGCAGGTCTTCCAGGCGGAAGAACACACCTTTGCTGGTGCCGCCCCGCAGGTAGGTGGCGGGGATGCGGATTTGGGGTACTTGCGACATCAGGCTGCTTCCTTTTCTGAGGCCAAAAAGTCTTGCGCAAAACGTTGCAAAACGCCGCCGGCTTCGTAGATCGACACTTCCTCGGCGGTATCCAGGCGGCAGGTCACGGGCACTTCCGATGTCTCGCCGTTCTTGCGCTGGATGACCAACGTCAGTTCAGTGCGCGGCCGGCGTTCGCCGATCACGTCGTAGGTTTCGCTGCCGTCCAGGCCGAGCGTCAGGCGGGTGGTGCCCGGCTTGAATTCCAGCGGCAGGACGCCCATGCCGATCAGATTGGTGCGGTGAATGCGCTCGAAGCCTTCGGCAACGATGACCTCGACGCCGGCCAGGCGGACACCCTTGGCCGCCCAGTCGCGGGATGAGCCCTGGCCGTAGTCGGCGCCTGCGATGATGATCAGCGGCTGCTTGCGCTCGAGATAGGTCTCGATCGCTTCCCACATGCGCATCACCTTGCCGTCCGGCTCGACGCGGGTCAGGGAACCCTTCTTCACCGCGCCGTCGACCACAGCCATTTCATTGACCAACTGCGGATTGGCGAAGGTGGCGCGCATGGCGGTCAGGTGGTCGCCGCGATGCGTCGCGTAGGAGTTGAAGTCCTCTTCCGGCAGGCGCATCCTGGCCAGGTATTCGCCGGCGGCGGAAGTGGCCAGAATGGCATTGGACGGTGACAGGTGGTCGGTCGTGATGTTGTCCGGCAGGACGGCCAGCGGGCGCATGCCTTTGAGCGTACGCGGATTGGCCGCCAGGGCGCCGACGCCTTCCGTGTCCCAGTAAGGCGGACGGCGGATATAGGTGGATTGCGGACGCCAGTCGTAGAGCGGGCTGATTCTTTCCGTCGTTCCGCGGTTCAAGGCGAACATCGGCTCGTAGACTTGGCGGAACTGCTCCGGCTTGACGCAGGCAGCGACGATGGCGTCGATTTCCTCGTCGCTGGGCCACAGGTCTTTCAGGCGGATTTCCTTGCCATCGACCACGCCCAGTACATCCTGTTCGATGTCGAAACGCACCGTGCCGGCAATCGCGTAAGCAACCACCAAGGGCGGCGAGGCCAGGAAGGCCTGCTTGGCGTAGGGATGGATACGGCCGTCGAAGTTGCGGTTGCCGGAGAGCACGGCAGTCGCGTACAGGTCGCGCTCGATGATTTCCTGCTGGATTTTCGGATCGAGGGCGCCGGACATGCCGTTGCAGGTGGTGCAGGCGTAAGCAACGATGCCGAAGCCGAGCTTTTCCAGTTCCGGCAGCAGGCCGGCTTCTTCGAGGTACAGCCTGGCCACCTTTGAACCCGGCGCGAAGGAGGTTTTGACCCAAGGCTTGCGCACCAGGCCGAGGGCGTTCGCCTTCTTGGCCAGCAGAGCGGCGGCAACGACGTTGCGCGGATTCGAGGTGTTGGTGCAACTGGTGATGGCAGCGATGATGACCGCACCGTCGGGCAAGCGACCGGCACGTTCGTCGATCCAGGCTTTGTTCAGTTCGGTTTGCGACTGGGCGGCAATGCCGCGCTCCTTCAAGGCCGCAGTCGGTAGCCGCTTGTGCGGATTGGACGGACCGGCCATATTGCGCACGACGGTGGACAGGTCAAAATTCAGGACGCGCTCATACTCGGCGGTTTGCAGCGCTTCGCCCCACAGACCGGTAATCTTCGCATAGTGCTCGACCAACGCCACCTGCTCTGGCTCACGGCCGGTCAGCTTGAGATAGTCGATGGTCTGCTGGTCGATGTAGAACATTGCCGCAGTGGCACCGTATTCCGGGCACATGTTGGAGATGGTGGCGCGGTCGCCGATGGACAGGCTGTCGGCCCCTTCACCGAAAAATTCCACCCAGGCGCCGACGACGCGTTCCTTGCGCAGGAATTCGGTCAGCGCCAGGACGATGTCGGTGGCGGTGATACCGGGCTGGCGCCGACCGCTCAGCTTGACGCCGACGATGTCCGGCAGACGCATCATGGAAGCGCGGCCGAGCATCACGGTTTCAGCCTCAAGGCCGCCGACGCCGATGGCGATGACGCCCAGCGCATCGACGTGCGGCGTATGGCTGTCGGTGCCGACGCAGGTATCGGGGAAGGCCACGCCGTCACGGACCTGGACGACCGGCGACATCTTCTCCAGGTTGATCTGGTGCATGATTCCGTTGCCCGCCGGGATCACGTCGACATTGGCGAAGGCCTCCTTGGTCCACTCGATGAAATGGAAGCGGTCCTCGTTACGGCGGTCCTCGATGGCGCGGTTCTTGGCGAACGCATCGGGGTCGAAACCGCCGCACTCGACAGCCAGCGAGTGGTCGACGATCAACTGGGTCGGCACCACCGGGTTGACCTTGGCGGGATCGCCGCCCTGGTCGGCGATGGCGTCACGCAGGCCGGCGAGATCCACCAGCGCGGTTTGGCCGAGGATGTCGTGGCAGACGACGCGAGCCGGGTACCATGGGAAATCGAGGTCACGCTTGCGGTCGACGATTTGAATCAGTGCGGCCGTCAGCAACGCCGGATCGCAGCGGCGAACCAGTTGCTCGGCCAGCACGCGGGAAACGTAAGGTAGCCCGGCATAAGCGCCGGGGCGGATGGCGTCGACGGCAGCGCGGGTATCGAAATAGTCGACAGTGCTGCCGGGAAGCGGTTTGCGGTATTGCGAGTTCATGGGCATCCCTGCTTATTGACGCTGCTCGATGGGGACGAACAGGCGGTCTTCCGGCCCGACATAATTGGCGCTCGGACGGATGATCTTGTTGTCGATGCGCTGCTCGATGATATGCGCAGCCCAGCCGGAGGTACGGGCGATGACAAAGAGCGGCGTGAACATCGCGGTCGGCACGCCCATCATGTGATAGCTGACGGCGCTGAACCAGTCGAGGTTGGGGAACATCTTCTTGACTTCCCACATCACGGCTTCGAGGCGGGCGGCGATGTCATACATCTTGGTCGAACCGACCTCGACGGACAGCTGGTGCGCGACGGCCTTGATGACTTCGTTGCGCGGATCGGAAACGGTGTAGACCGGGTGACCGAAGCCGATGACCACTTCCTTGGCCTCGACGCGCCGACGGATATCGGCCTCCGCCTCATCCGGGGTGTCATAGCGTTTCTGGATTTCGAAAGCGACTTCGTTGGCGCCGCCATGCTTCGGCCCGCGCAGCGCGCCGATGGCACCGGTGATCGCCGAATACATGTCGGAGCCGGTGCCAGCGATGACCCGGCCGGTGAAGGTCGAAGCGTTGAACTCATGTTCGGCGTAAAGGATCAGCGAGGTGTGCATGGCCCGCTCCCACAGCGCCGACGGCTTCTGTCCATGCAGCAGGTGCAGGAAATGGGCGCCGATCGAATCGTCGTCGGTTTCGACCTCGATGCGCTTGCCGTTGGTCGACCAGTGATACCAGTAAAGCAGCATCGAACCCAGCGAAGCCATCAGGCGGTCGGCGATGTCGCGGGCGCCCGGAATGTTGTGATCGTCCTTTTCCGGCAGGGCGCAGCCGAGCGCCGAGACACCGGTACGCATAACATCCATCGGATGGGCGGAGGCGGGCAGACACTCCAGCGCCTCCTTGACGCTCGTCGGCAATCCGCGCATCGCCTTCAGCTTGGCCTTGTAAGCCTTCAATTCCGGGGTGGTCGGCAGCTTGCCGTGCACCAGGAGGTGTGCCACTTCCTCGAATTGGCAACGCTCGGCGATGTCGAGAATGTCGTAACCGCGGTAGTGGAGGTCATTGCCAGATTTTCCGACTGTGCACAAGGCGGTATTGCCGGCAAAGATGCCGGACAGTGCGACGGATTTCTTGGGCTTGAAACTGCTTTCTTGGACAGCGCTCATGGTTTGCTCCTCGAATAGTTGGGAAAGCCGCTCGCCGAATTTCACTTGCCAGCGACGGCGGTTTTTCGCAATATACGCACCGAGAAAATACTGGATAGGCCTGAAATAGCGTAGGTTTGCGAATTCAATGTTGTGAATTTGCAAATGTTGCGAATAAACTGGAGCGGATTATGAAAAAGGCTTTTATGGGCGTTCGCCTGAAACGCCTGCGGGAAGAGCGCGGACTGACCCAAGTCGCCTTGGCGCGTGCGCTGGAGTTATCCGCCAGCTATTTGAACCAATTGGAGCAGAATCAGCGGCCGCTGACCGTACCGGTTCTGCTCAAGCTCAATGCGGTCTTCGGGGTCGATGTACAGCGCTTTTCGGAGGACGACGAGGCGCGCCTGATCACCGACCTGCGCGAACTACTGGGCGAGCAGCCTGAACACGACGCCATTACTCTCGCCGAAATCCGTGAATTGGCCGCCAACATGCCTGCTGTCGCCCGCACCTTGCTGCGCCTCGCCAAAAACCAGCGTGCCAGCCACGAACGCGAGGAGGCCTGGGCAGCCCGTCTCGGCCTTGATCGCAGCGAACTGGGGGCAGCAAAGCCCATGCCGTTCGAGGAGGTTCGTGACTTCTTCTATACCCGCCACAACCATATTGCCGAACTCGACGAACTGGCCGAACGACTCGCTGGCGCCTGGCTGATACGCCCCGGGGAGGCGGCTGAGGCGTTGGAGAAACGACTGGAACATGCCCACGGGGTTCGCGTTGTGCGCAGCGCTTGGCAGGACAGCGGTACAGAAGTACAGCGGCGCTTCGATACCGTTCAGAAGATACTCACGCTATCGCCTCATCTGACCAATGGGCAAGCCGCCTTTCAGATGGCAACGCAAGTAGCCTTCCTGGAGGCGAGCCCGCAAATCGACTCGATCACCATGCAGGCCCGATTGTCCAGTGATGAAGCACGACGCCTGGCTCGCATCGGCTTGGCCAACTACTTCGCCAGTGCCCTGATCCTGCCTTACGGGCAGTTTCTGGAACAGGCCGAGCAGTTGCGCTACGACATCGAGTTGCTAGGCCGGGCCTTCGGCGTTGAATTTGAAACGACCTGTCACCGCTTATCGACCTTGCAACGCCCGGAGGCGCGCGGGGTGCCGTTTTTCTTCGTTCGGGTCGATCGCGCCGGCAATATCTCAAAGAGACAGTCGGCTACTGATTTCCATTTCTCACGTATTGGCGGTACCTGTCCGTTATGGAACGTCTATGAAGCCTTTGCACAACCGGGGCGTATCCTGACCCAGTTGGCCGCCATGCCCGATGAACGCGCCTACTTGTGGGTCGCCCGTACGGTCTCGCGAGGTTACGGAGGATTTGGCGCAGCCAGCAAAACGTTTTCCGTGGGCCTGGGGTGCGATCTGCGCCATGCTGAGCGCCTGGTTTATTCCAAGGGTCTAGATCTCAAGGACAAAGGGGGATTCACCCCAATTGGCGCGGGTTGCAAGGTGTGTCCGCGAGCGAATTGCCCTCAGCGGGCGTTTCCGGCAGTTGGCAGCGCCCTGTTGGTCGATGAAAACCAGAGTAGGTTTTCTCCGTACCCTGCACTATGAGCTGACGCCCCAATAGGCAGGCATTAACTACTTTATTACCATTAATGATCTCGAAGATATTGGTATAAGGTTTCACGACTGATTCCGAATTGTCGAGCAAGCTTCGCTTTTTGTTCGCCTGCGTTAACCAGCCGACGCAACTCAGCCACCTGTTCAGTTGAGAGTGCTTTTTTTCGGCCTTTGTATGCACCACGCTTTTTAGCCAGCGCAATCCCCTCACGCTGACGCTCGCGGATCAGGGCCCGCTCAAATTCCGCAAAAGCGCCCATTACCGACAGCAAGAGGTTCGCCATCGGTGAGTCCTCGCCGGTGAAGGTCAGTCTCTCCTTTACGAACTCGATCTTCACGCCGCGCTTGGTAAGCGTCCGCACGATCCGTCGCAAGTCGTCCAGGTTCCGTGCCAGACGATCCATGCTATGCACAACCACAGTATCGCCTTCGCGCACGAACGCAAGTAGCGCCTCGAGTTGGGGCCTCAGAGTATCCTTGCCTGATGCCTTGTCGGTGAAGACGCGATCTAATGGGACTTGTTCAAGCTGACGTTCCGGGTTCTGGTCGAAACTGCTGACTCGAACGTAGGCAATACGATGACCTTGCACGATCTCTCCAAACGCAAATGTGTCAGAAATTGTCATTTTCAGAAGACGACTGCACCAATTGACGGGGCATAACGCCAGGTGTGAAGACGGCTCCTGACAGCGCAATATCAGAAGCCCTCTGCACCAATGTCGACTATGCTCAATACTCGTGTGCACCAAAGCGAGGTGTGGGCATGGCGTCAGACACATCACCGATCACCGAACAAGGCGTAGCCACCTTGCCCGAGGCGGCATGGGCGCAAGCCCGGCACCGAGCAGAAATCATCGGGCCGCTGGCAGCGCTTGAGGTGGTCGGGCATGACGCCGCCGACACCGCTGCTCAAGCGCTTGGCCTGTCCCGGCGGCAGGTGTATGTCCTGATCCGCCGCGCCCGGCAAGGCGCGGGGCTGGTGACGGACTTGGCTCGCGGCCGATCCGGCGGCGGCAAAGGCAAGGGGCGTCTGCCGGAACCAGTCGAACGCATCATTCGCGAGCTGCTGCAAAAGCGCTTCCTGACCAAGCAGAAGCGCAGCCTGGCGGCGTTCTACCGCGAGGTCGCGCAGGCGTGCAAAGCGCAAAAGCTGCGGGTGCCGGCTCGCAACACCGTGGCGTTGCGAATCGCCGGCCTCGATCCGCGCGAGGCCGCTCGCCGTCGGGAAGGCCAGGATGCGGCCCGCCATCTGCAAGGTGTCGGCGGTGAGCCTCCCGCCGTCACCGCGCCACTGGCGCAGGTGCAGATCGACCACACGGTCATCGACTTGATCGTGGTGGACGAACGCGACCGGCAACCGATTGGCCGTCCGTACCTCACCGTCGCCATCGACGTGTTCACCCGCTGCCTGCTCGGCATGGTAGTCACACTGGAAGCACCGTCCGCCGTCTCGGTCGGCCTGTGCCTCGCACATGTCACCTGCGACAAACGCCCATGGCTGGAGGGGTTGGCCGTGGAAATGGATTGGCCAATGAGCGGCAAGCCCAGGCTGCTCTACCTGGACAACGCGGCCGAGTTCAAGAGTGAAGCGCTGCGCCGGGGCTGCGAGCAGCATGGCATCCGGCTGGACTATCGGCCGCTTGGGCAGCCGCACTATGGTGGCATAGTCGAACGGATTATCGGCACGGCGATGCAGATGATCCACGACGAATTGCCTGGAACGACCTTCTCCAATCCCGACCAACGCGGGAAGTACGCCTCCGAGAAGATGGCCGCCCTGACACTGCGCGAGCTGGAGCGCTGGCTCGCACTGGCAGTCGGCACCTATCACGGCTCCGTGCACAACGGCCTGCTTCAGCCACCGGCCGCGCGCTGGGCTGAGGCTGTGGCGCGCATCGGTGTACCCGCCGTCGTCACCCGCGCCACGGCTTTCCTTGTCGATTTTCTGCCCATCATCCGCCGGACGCTGACCCGAACCGGCTTCGTCATCGACCACATTCACTACTACGCCGACGCGCTCAAGCCGTGGATCGCGCGGCGCGACCGCCTTCCCGCTTTCCTGATTCGGCGCGACCCGCGCGACATCAGCCGTATCTGGGTGCTGGAACCGGAGGGTCAGCACTATCTGGAAATCCCCTACCGTACCTTGTCGCACCCGGCTGTCACCCTCTGGGAGCAACGCCAAGCATTGGCGAAATTGCGGCAGCAAGGGCGCGAACAGGTGGATGAGTCGGCGCTGTTCCGCATGATCGGGCAGATGCGCGAGATCGTGACCACCGCGCAGAAGGCCACACGCAAGGCGCGGCGTGACGCGGATCGTCGACAACACCTCAAGGCATCCGCTCGGCCGGACAAGCCCGTTCCGCCGGAAACGGACATTGCCGACCCGCAGGCCGACAACCTGCCGCCGGCCAAACCGTTCGACCAGATCGAGGAGTGGTAGCCGTGGACGAATATCCCATCATCGACCTGTCTCACCTGCTGCCGGCGGCGCAGGGTCTGGCCCGTCTGCCAGCGGACGAGCGCGTGCAGCGTATCCGCGCCGACCGCTGGATCGGCT
>DKNF01000209.1 GCA_002470165.1 Betaproteobacteria bacterium UBA7395
CCCGGGCGCCATGGCGGCCGACCGCGCCGGCGACCTCGGCATTCCGCTGGCCGAACTGGCCGCGGAAACCATCGGCAACCTGAACAAGGTGCTGCCGGCCAGCTGGTCGCACAGCAACCCGATCGACATCGGCGGCGACGCCACCCCCGAACGCTACCGCGACGCCCTGCTGTCGATCTCGCAGGACCCGAACGTCGACAGCACCCTGGTCATGCTCTCGCCGCAGGCGATGACCGATCCGATGGGCGTGGCCCAGGCGATCATCTCGATCTCCGACAAGCTCAACCGCCGCATCATCTGTTGCTGGATGGGCGAAGCCCAGGTTGCCGAATCGCGCAAGCTGCTCGAGGATTCCGGCATTCCGGCATTCCGCATGCCGGAAACGGCGATCGAGCTGTTCCACCACATTTCCAAGTACTACCGTAACCAGAAGCTGCTGCTGCAGACGCCGGAACCGACGCGTCAGCACGGGCGCCCGGAAGCCGAAGGCGCCAAGATGCTGATCGAGGCCCTGCTCGCCGAACGGCGCAAGGTACTCTCGGAAATGGAATCGAAGGCCATCCTGCGCGCGTTCAAGGTGCCGGTTGCCCAGACCATGGTTGCCCGCACCGCCACCGAGGCCCTGCTGCTGGCCGAACAAATCGGTTTCCCGGTGGCCATGAAGGTCGATTCGCCCGACCTGCCGCACAAGTCCGACGCCGGCGGCGTCCGCCTCAACATCCAGAATGCGCCGGCGGTACGCAACGCCTATCACGACATCATCGATACGGTACAGAAGCGCAACCCGACCGCCAAGATCAACGGCGTCTCGATCGAGCCCTTCCTGTCCCGCCCGCACGGCCGCGAGATCATGATCGGTGTGCTGCGCGACCCGATCTTCGGGCCGGTGATCACCTTCGGCGCCGGCGGTTTCGACAATGAAATCTTCTCCGACCGCTCGGTCGCACTGCCGCCGCTGAACAAGTTCCTGGCCAAGGACCTGATCGACTCGACGCGTACCTCCAAGGTGCTCGACCAGTTCCACAACATGCCGCCGGTCGACCGCGAAGCGCTCAAGGAAGTCCTGCTGTGCATCTCGGAAATGGTCTGCGAACTGCCGTGGATCATCGAGATGGACCTCAACCCGCTGATCGTCGACGAGCACGGCGCCATCGCTGCCGACGCCCGCATCGTCATCGACCATGCGGCCAACAGCAGCGGCGACCGCTACGCGCACATGGCGATCTACCCCTACCCGGTGCACCTGATCCAGGACTGGACGATGAACGACGGCAAGGTCGTCACCATCCGCCCGATCCGCCCCGAAGATGCCGACATGGAACAGGAATTCGTCAAGAACATGTCCGACGAATCGCGCTACTACCGCTTCATGGACACCCTGCGCGAACTGACCCAGACCATGCTGGTCCGCTTCACGCAGATCGACTACGACCGCGAAATGGCGCTGGTTGCGACGCTGCCCAACGCCGAAACCGGCAAGGAACACCAGATCGGCGTTGCCCGCTACGTGCTCAATCCGGACGGCGAATCGGTCGAGTTCGCACTGGCCGTCGGCGACGACTGGCAGAAGTGCGGTGTCGGCCGCAAGCTGATGACGGCGCTGATCGACTGCGCCCGCAGCAAGGGCTACCGCGCCGTGGTCGGCGACGTGCTGTCGACCAACAGCAAGATGTTCCGCCTGATGACCAGCCTCGGCTTCACCATCCACCCGCACCCCGACGACACCGCCGTCAAGCGCGTGGTCAAGCCGCTGACCGGCTGATGCAGGTTTCGGAACAAGCCGCGAACCGGCTAACACCGGTTTTGCGGACGCAAAAAAGCCGAGGCATCGACCTCGGCTTTTTCATGTCCGGCGGGGTTTATTCGCCGAAGAAATTCACGTCGTAGGGATAAGGCTTCTGCGCGACCTTCGACTCGGCATTGCGCGCGGTCGACTCGGTTTCCTGCTTCTTGTCCCACCACAGCGCACGACCGGCCTTCTGATCTTCGACCCACTGCGGATTCTTTTCCAGCATTTCGTTCATCCAGCGCGTGTGATCAGACACATAGCCGGTATCGACAACACCCATTGTTCTACCCTCGGATGGAATTGGCACGGGCGCGATTCTAGCACGTTGGCGCGCCCCGGTTCGCCGGCGCGTCTTGCAACAATTACGCAAGAATTTGATCCTGATCACTTGCACAACATCAGAATC
Source organism: Betaproteobacteria bacterium UBA7395 (assembly GCA_002470165.1). Classification (GTDB taxonomy): domain Bacteria; phylum Pseudomonadota; class Gammaproteobacteria; order Burkholderiales; family Rhodocyclaceae; genus Azonexus. Next base: position 2,196 of record DKNF01000209.1, read on the forward strand.
TTCTTATAATCGCGCCCTTGTAAGCCTGCGATGGCGGGAAGTTCTGACTTGGGGAGGTCGGACTCTCGCGAAAATCAGAAACTTGGAGACCACATGAAGCCTCATGTGTCCTTGATCGCGGGTATCTTGCTGTCGCTTTGCGCAAGCTTTGCGCAAGCCGCCGACATCCCCGTATCGCCAGCCCAGGCCGCAGCCGCCAAGACACCATCCGGATCGACCACCGACCACAGCCAGCTCGAAGCCCTCAAAGGCCCGTTCAAGACCGGCCCGGAAGTCACCAAGGCCTGCCTCAGTTGCCATAACCTGGCCTCTCATCAGGTCATGAAGAGCATTCACTGGACCTGGGAAGCCATCAGCAAGACCACCGGCAAGACGCTCGGCAAGAAATGGGCGGCCAACAATTTCTGTGGCTCACCGCTTTCCAACGAAGCACGGTGCACCAGTTGCCATGCCGGCTACGGCTGGACCGACAAGAATTACGACTTCACGCAACAGGAAAATGTCGACTGCCTGGCCTGTCACGACACCACCGGCGGTTATCGAAAATTCAGCACCGATGCCGGCCACCCGCTGTACGAAGACCGCGAATTCGAGCCGATGGAAGGACCGCCGGGCAAGAAACAGTTCAAGGCCCCCGACCTGACCAAGATCGCGCAACACGTCGGCAAGCCCGGTCGCAGCAACTGTGGCAACTGCCATTTCAATGGCGGCGGCGGCGATGCAGTCAAGCACGGCGACCTCGACACCTCGTTGAAGAATCCGTCGCGCGAACTCGACGTGCATATGGCCAAGGACGGTGCCAACATGGTCTGTTCCGACTGCCACACCTTCAACGCGCACCAGCCATCGGGCAGCCGTTACGCGGTCAACCCCAAGGACCAGCACGGCTTCGACCTGCCCAAGGACGACCACAACCGTGCTACCTGCGAATCCTGTCACAGCCAGGCGCCGCACAAGCAGGCCAAGATCAACAACCACGCCAACAAGGTCGCCTGCCAGACCTGCCACATCCCGGAATTCGCCCGGGGCGGCGTCGCCACCAAGATGCTCTGGGACTGGTCTACCGCTGGCAAGATGGGAACTGACGGCAAGCCGCTGTTCATCAAGGACGACCACGGCCACCTGAAGTACTCGGCTGCCAAGGGCGACTTCGAATACGGCGAGAATGTCCGGCCCGAGTACAAGTGGTACAACGGCACCGTCGAACAGGTCTCGATCGTCGACAAGCTGGACAAGTACATCGGCGCCGACGGCGTCCTCGAACTGAACCGCATCCAGGGTTCGGCCAGCGACGAAAACGCCCGTATCTGGCCGTTCAAGGTCATGCGCGGCAAGCAGGCCTACGACCCTGTCAACAACACGCTGGTGGTCAACCACGTGTACGGTGACGACGATACGGCGTTCTGGAAAAACTACGACTACGCCAAGGCGATCCAGTCGGGCATGGAAACCGCCGGGCTGCCCTACAGCGGCAAGTTCGATTTCATCGAGACGCGGATGAACTGGTTCACCACTCACATGGTCGCGCCCAAGGAAAAAGCCGTGCCCTGCGCCGAATGCCACACACGTAGTGACGAAGGTCGGCTCGCCAAGATCACCGACATCTACCTGCCCGGTCGCGACCGCAATCCCTGGGTCGACCTGCTCGGCGGTCTGGCCATCGTCGGTGCCATCGGCGGCGGCCTGATCCACGGCCTGGTCCGCATCATCACCCGTCGTCGCAAGGAGAATGAACAATGAGCGTCGAACGCATCTACATCTACAAGCGCTACGAGCGCTTCTGGCACTGGTCCCAGGCCCTGCTGATCATCGGCATGATGATCACCGGGTTCGAGGTTCATGGCAGCTACAGCCTGCTCGGTTTCCAGCAAGCCGTCCAGCTCCACACCCTGGCCGCCTGGACGCTGCTGACCCTGTGGGCATTCACCATCTTCTGGCAATTCACCACCGGCGAATGGCGTCAGTACCTGCCGTCGCTGAAGAACGTGCTGGCGATGGTCAATTACTACCTGATCGGTATTTTCAAGGATGCCCCGCATCCTTTCCGCAAGACCGTGGTGCAGAAGCATAACCCGCTGCAGCGCCTGGCCTACCTCGCCCTACTCGCCTTCATCTCGCCGCTGATCTGGGTTTCCGGCCTGCTTTACCTGTTCTACGGTAACTGGCAAGAACTGGGCATCGCCCAGTACCTGAACCTGGAATGGGTCGCCGTCGCCCATACGCTGGGCGCCTTCATGATCACCGCCTTCTTCTTTATCCACGTCTACCTGACCACCACCGGCCACACCGTCTTCGCCCACATCAAGGCGATGATCACTGGTTGGGAAGAGGTCGACGAGCACCACAAGAAGCACTAGGCCAGACGATTTACCTTGCGTGTTTCGGGCGGGGAGTTCCCCGCCCTTTTTTTATTTGAGCGCTGCCTGCAGGGCCGGCGCATCGCAAACGAATGCAGCCTCCCCAATCTTGCCGGCGTTAACCGGCAACAGGGTCACGCAATCCTTCTTGCGCGGCAGCATGGCCAGGTCGGCTTCCTCACGGCCGAGAACGATCGGGTAAGGCTTCTCGCGCAATTTCGGCAAGGCGAACATGCGCGTGATCAGGCCGGGCATCTTGTGGATGTCGGCCAGATAGACGCGCTTGCTCTGCGCCAGCCAGTCCTTCGGCTGGGCATCGAGCCAGGCAGTGACCAGACCGGCGCCGCCATTGTCGGCAGCGAAAATGACCTGGCGCAGATCGGCCGGCATCACTGCCGGCTTGTCGTGCTGGTCGTTGAGCTTGAGCGCCGGCAGGGTATCGCCGGTGCGCAGAACATTGGTCTGAGCCTGCGCCGTCAGCGCGCAGACGGCCAGAACAAAGGGAAGCAGGGATAGCTTTTTCATCGATGATCCTCATCAAGTCGGAAAAAAACGAAAACCCCGCCATCGCGCAGACGATGACGGGGGAAGATGTTCAGTCGCAAGAGCGGTCGATCAACTGCGGATCAGGTGATCGAAAGCACTCAGCGAAGCCGTTGCACCGGCGCCCATGGCGATGATGATCTGCTTGTACGGCACCGTCGTGCAGTCACCGGCGGCAAACACGCCCGGGACCGAGGTGTGCCCCTTGGCGTCGATGACGATCTCGCCGAACTTCGACAACTCGACCGTGCCCTTCAACCAGTCGGTATTCGGTAACAGGCCGATCTGGACGAAGATACCTTCGAGTTCGACGCGCTTTTCCTCACCGCTGACACGATCCTTGTACACCAGCCCGTTGACCTTCTGGCCGTCGCCAGTGACCTCGGTCGTCTGTGCCGACTTGATCACGGTGACGTTGGCCAGGCTGTACAGTTTCTTCTGCAGCACGGCGTCGGCGCGCAGGGCATCGCCAAATTCGAGCAGGGTCACGTGGCCGACGATGCCGGCCAGGTCGATCGCCGCCTCAACGCCGGAGTTGCCGCCGCCGATCACCGCCACGCGCTTGCCCTTGAACAGCGG
>DKNF01000184.1 GCA_002470165.1 Betaproteobacteria bacterium UBA7395
GCCGAACGGCAGTTGCGCGCCTGGGGCCGGCGCCGCGGCGTCGTCGTCAGCATCCTGCGCGCACCCGGCATCTATGCCGCCGACCGCCTGCCGCTGGAGCGCCTGGAAAAGCGTCTGCCGGCGCTGATCGAGGCCGACGACGTGTACACCAACCACATCCACGCCGACGACCTGGCCGCTGCCTGCCGCGCGGCGATGCGGCGCGGCGGCGCCAATCGGGCCTACAATGCGGTCGATGATTCCTGCCTGAAAATGGCCGACTACTTCGACCGGGTCGCCGATGCCTTCGCCTTGCCGCGGCCGCCGCGCCTGCCCCGGGCGGAACTGGCCGCCGTCGTGTCGCCGCTGCAGTTGTCGTTCATGCGCGAATCGCGACGCATCGGCAATCGTCGCCTGAAAACAGAATTAAAACCGAGTCTCGCCTACCCGACCGTCGAGGTCGGGATTGCCGAGGCCGTCTCAAGGAGAAACGCATGCTCGTTCTGAAGACCCTGCACATCTGGATGGTCATTTCCTGGTTCGCCGGCCTGTTCTACCTGCCGCGCATCTATGTGAACCTGGCGATGGTGCCGGCCGACAGCGTCGCCGAGCGCGACCGCCTGCTGCTGATGGCGGGCAAGCTGTACAAGTTCATGACGCCGCTCGGCGCCCTTGCCGTGGCCACCGGCCTGTGGCTGTGGTTCGCCTACGGCTTCACCGGCGCCTGGCTGCACGCCAAGAGCACGCTGGTGCTGGTGCTGGTCGGTTATCACCTGTATTGCGGCCGGCTGCTCAAGGAGTTCGCCCACGGTCGCAACACGCGCTCGCATGTCTGGTTCCGGTTCTTCAACGAAGTGCCGGTGGTGATCCTGCTGATTGTCCTTTTCCTCGTCGTTCTCAAGCCCTTCTGACATGAACAAATATTTCGCCATCTGCCCGCGCGGCCTCGAAGAACTGCTGCTTGAAGAACTGCGCGGCGTCGGCGCCGACGACCTGCAGACGACGCACGGCGGCGTGCATTTTTCCGGTGACTGGTCGGTCTGCTACCGCGCCAACCTCGAATCGCGGCTGGCCACGCGTATCCTCTGGCACATTGTCACCGGGCCGTATGCCAAGGAAGACGACATCTACCGGCTGGCCGTGCGTCAGCTGTGGCCCAACCATTTCGCCGTGTCGCGGACGATGCGCGTGGTGACGACGGCGATCAAGTGCCCGCTCAAGTCGCTCGATTTCGTCACGCTGCGCGTCAAGGACGCCGTCTGTGACCGCTTCCGCGAGGACCTCGGCGAGCGTCCGAACATCGAGACGCGCAATCCGGACGTCAGCATCCACGTTTTCCTGACCGAGAACACCTGCACGCTGTACCTCGACACTTCCGGCCAGCCGCTGTGGCAGCGCGGTTTCCGCAAGGCCAGCGTCGATGCGCCGCTGAAGGAGAATCTCGCCGCCGGCATCCTCAAGCTGAGCGGCTGGCAGCCGGGCATGCCGCTGATCGACCCGATGTGCGGCAGCGGCACCTTCCTGCTCGAAGCCGTGCAGGTTGCGCTCGACCGTGCGCCGGGTCTGGATCGCGGTTTCGCCTTCGAACTGCTGAAGAAATTCGATGCCCTGGCCTGGGCCGGCATCCGCGCCGCCGCCGAAGCGCGCGTCAAACCCGCCGAACGCATGGATATCCGGGGCTGGGACAACGACGACCGCGCCGTGCGCGCCACCCGGCGCAACCTGCAGGAAGCCGGGTTCGGCAACATCGTCACGGTCGACCAGGGCGATATCCTGGAAATCGCCCCGCTCAACGAAACCGGCATTCTCGTCACCAATCCGCCCTACGGCGAACGCATCGGCGAACAGGACGAACTGGCGGCCTTCTACCCGCAACTGGGGACGGCGCTGAAGCGCAACTGGGCCGGCTGGAACTGTTTCTTCTTCACCGCCGACCTGCGCCTGCCCAAGCTGGTCGGCTTGAAGCCCAGCCGCAAGACGCCGTTGTTCAACGGACCGCTCGAGTGCCGTCTGTTCGAGATCCGCATGGTCGCCGGGAGCAATCGCAAGGTTTGAATGCTGCGCTGCGGCATGGAAGGGGTTTGATTCTCCCGGGGTTTACGCAGACAATGCGGATCGACTTCGGTCACGACCAAAAAACAAAACTCAGGAGAACAGCATGTCCGTCCAGTCACTCTACCAGTCCAAACGCATGTCGGCCGCCGACGCCATCCAGGTGCTCAAGGATGGCGACACCATCGTCGTTCCCACCGGCGTTGGCGAGCCGCCCAGCCTGCTGACCGCGCTCTCGGACGCACGCCGCAATTACCGCGACATCAAGGTGTCGCAGATCCTGCCGCTGCGCAAGTACGGCTACATCGACCCGGAAACCACCGCGCACGTCCGCCACAGCGCCTACTTCTTCGGCGGCGCGACCCGTCCGGGTGGCCAGGAAGGCTGGATCGACTTCGTGCCGGCCTACTTCTCCGAACTGCCGATGCTGATCAAGCGCGGCCTGACGCCGTCGGAAGTGGTGTTCTCGATGGCCTCGCCGATGGACGAACACGGCTTCTTCTCGCTGTCTCTGGCCCCGGATTACACCATGGCCGCCATCGAGAAGGCGCGCGCCGTCGTGCTCGAAGTCAATCCCAACGTGCCTTTCGCCAACGGCGACTGCCACATCCACATTTCCCAGGTTGCCGCCCTGACCGAAAGCAGCGACCCGTTGCTCGAAGTCGGCCTGCCCAAGATCGGCCCGGTCCAGGAGGCCATCGGTAGCTACGTCGCCGAAATGATTCCCGACGGTGCGACGCTGCAGATCGGCTACGGCGGCATTCCCGACGCCGTGGTCATGCAGCTGACCAACAAGCACGACCTCGGCATCCATACCGAAATGGTCGGTGACGGCATCATGACCCTGGTCGAAGCCGGCGTCGTCAACAACCTGAAGAAGAACTACCACCGCGGCAAGATGCTGGCGACCTTCGCGCTCGGCTCGAAGAAGCTGTACGACTTCATGCACCGCAACCCGGCGCTGGAAATGCACCCGGTCGATTTCACCAACGATCCCTATCTGGCCGGCAAGAACGACAACCTGCACTGCATCAACGCGACCATGCAGATCGACTTCATGGGCCAGTGCGGCTCCGAAAGCCTCGGCGCCAAGCCCTACTCGGGTACCGGCGGCCAGGCCGACTTCGTCCGCGCCGCCAATCGTTCGAACGGTGGCAAGGCCTTCATCGTGCTGCCGTCGACGGCCAAGGACGACACCATTTCGCGCATCGTGCCGACGCTGACGCCGGGCACGCATGTGTCGACCAGCAAGAACGACATCAACTACGTCGTCACCGAACACGGTGTTGCCCAGTTGCGCGGCAAGTCGGCCAAGCAGCGCTGCGAAGCCCTGATCGCCATCGCGCACCCGAATTTCCGTGCGGAATTGCGTGAAGCGGCGAAGAAGATGAACCTGCTGTGAGGCATTGATGCACCTGCAAAAGCGCTTTTCCGACCAGGAACTGGAACAGATCGTCGAAGAAGCGACGATCTACATGTGCGCTTGCCCGGGGCAGGTGGCGGTGCAGTTGCGCAGTCTGCGCGAACTGTTCCGGTACCAGAGCCGCTGTGAGATCGAGCCCGGTAACGATCTCAGGGTGCATCGAACCATTGCCGAAGCGACCCTGCGCGCCCATGCACTGATGGAAGAGTGCATGGAACGCGTCCTGGAGATCGAAGGCTGGGACCGGACCACGCTGAAAATGCCGGAAGGCCTGCGGCGTAAGCGGGCCGAAATGATCGAACGCGACGAAGGGATGTAGTCGCTTACAAATTGTAGCAATCCCGTGCTATCCGCCTGCGTCCTTGTCGTCTAAGCTGATCGCTCAACAAGGTGATTCCCGGCATGCGAACTTCCCGCTTCCTGCTGCTTTTCCTCTGCCTGTCCGTACTGGTTGGCCAGGATGCCTGGGCGCACGCGCCGCGCGCCCGCGCCGGCGTGGTTTTCGGCCCGGTCTGGGGGCCGTTCTGGTATCCCCCGCCGTGGCCGTATTACCCGCCGCCGGTGGTCGTCGCACCGCCACCGCCGCCGGTCTATATCGAGCAGGCGCCCGCTGCGAATCAGGCCGAAGCTGTCTGGTATTACTGCCGAAGTGCCGGTGCCTACTATCCGGCGGTCGGGACCTGCGCCGAAGACTGGCTACCTGTCCTGCCCGAACCCGCCAAGTGAAAGGTCGATCATGAACGCGCCCCGCCTGCTTCCCCTGCTTCCTCTGGTACTGCTGCTCGGCGCCTGCACGGTCATCCCGACGGGGCCGACGGTGATGGTTCTGCCCGGGACCGGACAAAGCATAGAGCGTTTCCGCGCCGACGAAGCCTGGTGCAAGGACGACGCACTGCGCCAGATCGGCGGCAAGACCGCCAGCGACGCTCGTCGCGAATCGGCGCTGACCAGCGCGGCCGTCGGCACGGCGGTCGGCG
>DKNF01000242.1 GCA_002470165.1 Betaproteobacteria bacterium UBA7395
CAGTTTTCAACGAGCGTCAACACTTGGCCATACTTCAGGTTCACTTGGCCGGCGAACTGGCCTCGGCCGCCGGCCTTGAAGTTCTGGCCGTCCGACGATGAGGTGGTGCCATCGCCCCAATAAGCAGCGAAGGGCTGGCGGAACTGCGCGTTGACCAACTCGGCCAGCCCAGCCGAGTAGGTTTCGTCGCGGATGTGCCACGCCTGCAACCAGGCCAGCTTGGCGTAGGTCGTGCCGGGGCAGGATTCCGCCATCTTGGAGAGGCCCAGGTTGATGGCGTCGGCCAGGATGGTGGTCAGCAGCAGATGCTGGTCTTCGGCCGCCGTACCGCTCTTGAGATGCTTGAAGTGCTGCGTGAAGCCGGTCCAGCTATCGACTTCCAGCAGCAACTCGGTGATCTTCAGGTGCGGCAACATGCCATACGCCTGCTGTATCAGCGCCTCGGCCTCGTCGGGCACGCCGTTGTCCAGTGGCGTGATCTTGAGGCGGCCGGCGCTGGTGATCGCCGCGTCGGGCAGTTCGTTGGCGGCGGCGAGCCGTTCCACGGTGGCCAGCTCGCGTTCCAGCACAGCCAGCCGTGCCGCCAGGAAGCGTTCACAGTCGGTTTCGACCGCGAGGCCCAGCTCCTGCTGCTGGCGCTGCGCCGCGAAGCGGGGCGCTGGCAGCAGGTATTCCTCGAAATCCTTGAACTGGCGCGATCCCTGCACCCATATGTCACCCGAGCGTAGCGAGTTCTTTAGTTCCGACAACACGCATAGCTCGTAGAAACGCCGATCCAGGCCATCTTCCGTGCGCACCAGGTTTTCCCAGCGCTTGCGCACGAACGACGTGGGCGCGTCGTCCGGCACCTTGCGCGCCTGACGGTCGTTCATCCCTTTGAGCACTTCGACGCCGGCCAGCAGTTCGCGCGCTGCCGGCGCGGCCTTCACGGTCAATGCTTCCAGCAGGGTCGGCGTGTAGCGCCGGAGCTGGGTGAAGCCGTCACCGACCAGGGACAGGAAATCGAAGTCTTCCGGCCGGGCCAGCGTTTCCGCTTCAGTGATGCTTTCGCTGAATACATTCCAGGGGATGATCGCCTCGATGGCGGCGAACGGGTCGTAGCCCGATTGCTTGGCTTCCAGCAGGGCGCGCCCGATGCGCGAGTACAGCCGCACCTTGTCGTTGATCGCCTTGCCGGACTGCTGGAAGCGGTCGGCGTGGTTGCGCTTGGCTTTGCTGAATAGCGAGCCCATGAAACGGTCGTGCAGGTCGATGATTTCGTCGATCAGCGTAGCGCGGGTGTCAAGGATCACCGCGACCAAGGTTGCATGGCGACGGTTCAGCTCCAGGTCGCGCAGGTGCTGTGCCGTCATTTGTCCGCCTTCACGGGCGAGCTTCAGTAGGCGGTTCTGGTGAATGGCGTGTTCCAGGTCGCCCGGCAGCGCCAGGTCGCGGATGGTTTTCAGCCGTTCCAGGTGGGCCAGCACATGCTTGGGCTTCGGCGGGCCGGGCGGCTGGCGTAGCCAGATCAGCCCGCTGCCCTTGGTGCCCTCGCGGATCGCCAGCAGGCCTTCGAGCAAGCGGCGGTGGAAATCACCAAGCGGCGCGGTGAGCGCTTCATAGACTTGGCGCGTGCCACGTGTCAGCGCCTCGCTGCACACGCGCTCGATGACATCGACGGTCGGAAGGATGATGCGTTGCTGCCGCAGCAACTCGACCAGCGCTTCGGCCAGCACGATACCCCGGTCGGTCTGCTGGGCCAGATCAGCGAGCAGGTGGACGAAGTGCCGATAGTCAGCGACAGCGAACGGCGTCAGCTTCAGCCACGCCTGCAACTCCAACAGATGCTCGCGCCGGGTTTCCGGCCGCTGCGCGTACTGCGGCCAGATGTCCGGCTCGATGCGCAACTGGCGGCCGACGATGTTCAGCAGGGAGGCGGGCGGCTCTGCATCAGTCGGCAGGGCAAAGCCGGGATAACGCAGGTAGCATAACTGCACCGCGAAGCCGAGTCGGTTGTGGCTGCCGCGCCGCTGGCGGATCACCGATAGGTCGGGTTCGGCAAAGGTGTAATGCTGAATGAGTTCGTCGTCGGTGGTCGGGAAGGCGAGCAGGCCGGTGCGCTCAGTTGGCGTCAGTAAATTGCGACGGGGCATGGTCAGTCATCCGTTCTCAGATACTGGTACAGGGTTTCGCGGCTGATGCCGAACTCGCGGGCAAGTTGTGCCTTCTTTTCGCCGGCCGCAGCGCGACGCCGCAACTCAGCCACCCGCTCCGGCGCGAGCGCCTTCTTGCGGCCCCGATAGGCCCCGCGCTGCTTGGCGAGCGCGATGCCCTCGCGCTGCCGCTCGCGGATCAGGGCGCGCTCGAACTCGGCGAATGCGCCCATCACCGAGAGCATCAGGTTTGCCATCGGCGAGTCCTCGCCGGTGAAGGTCAAGTGTTCTTTGACGAACTCGATGCGCACGCCGCGTTGCGTGAGGCCCTGCACCAAGCGGCGCAGATCGTCCAGGTTGCGGGCCAGGCGGTCCATGCTGTGCACCACCACCGTGTCACCCTCGCGCACGAACCCGAGCAGCGCGTCGAGCTGCGGACGCTGCGTGTCCTTGCCCGACGCCTTGTCGGTGAACACCTTGTCCACCTGGACCTGTTCCAGTTGCCGTTCCGGGTTCTGGTCGAAGCTGCTGACGCGGACGTAGCCGATGCGATGCCCCTGCAAGATGCCTCCCGAGCTGAAAGTGTCAGGCAGAAATCTATGGCCTTGTGCGGCATACGTCAAGAAATTGCAATCGCGGCTCTATTCTGACGCTTCCAGATGGCTTAGCCTGACATCCGGTTAGGGTGTAGCTCAAAATGACACCATGAGGCCACACAACGAAAATCCGCTATTCGGGAAGCACGAACCAAAACCATGGGCTTGTCGCCTTTTTGGCTTTTTATGCTTCCCGAAACAGGCTCGCCTTCTACTTCAACACGAAGCGAACCGTTGCCGGGGCTTTGCCCGGGACGGATACGAAGGCCACAATCTTGCTGTTGGCAAGTTTGAAACTGCCTGTGGCCTCCAGTTGCTGACCAGCCGGTTTCAACTCGACTTCCTGCTTGTCGGCGCCGACGAGGATGGTCAGTTTGGCGTTGGTCTTTGAAACATCCACTGGCTTGCCATGATCGCGCAAATACAACTGAATCAAATCCGGCTTGGCAACCAGTTCGTAATCCATATCCTTGACCTCACTGACCACGCCACCGTGGAGCGGCTTGTGTTCGTGATCGTGCTCGTGGCCACCAGCGGCGAAGGCAAGGCCGGATATGGAGAAGGCAAAAGCGGCGAGAAGATGAATCGGTTTCATGAGATTTCCTTTCGTTGAGTAATAATCAAAGCGCACCGGCATCGCGGTCGGCCATCAGGCGTTCCACATCCTTGCGGCCAAACAGCCAGAACATGGCAGGTGTCAGGAAGGTGTCGAGCAGGGTTGAACTGATCAGGCCAGAGAAGATGACCACCGCCACCGGATGCAAAATTTCCGTACCCGGCCGCTCGGCCTCGAACAGCAGCGGCGCCAGCGCGAAGGCGGTGACCAGCGCCGTCATCAAGACGGGCGCAAGACGTTCCAGCGAGCCGCGCAGGATCATCTGGTGGTCGAAGTTCTCGCCTTCCATGCGCATCAGGTTGATGTAGTGGCTGACCTTGAGGATGCCGTTGCGCACCGAAATGCCGGCCAGCGTGATGAAACCGACCAGCGCGGCGACCGACAGCGGCTGCCCGGAAAGCCACAAGCCGAGCACCGCGCCGACCAGTGCCAGCGGAATGTTGGCCATGATCAGCGCCGATAGCACGACCGATTTGTAGCGGCTGAACAGCACCACGAACATCAGCACCAGCGAGACGATGGAGAGCAGGCCAACCAGCCGCGACGCCTCCTCCTGCGCCTGGAACTGCCCACCCAGGGTGATGAAGTAGCCCTCCGGCAGCTTGCTGTCGCCGACCACCTTACGGATGTCCTCGACGATCTCGGACAGCGCCCGCCCTTGGGCGTTGGCTGAAAGCACGATGCGCCGCTTGCCGTCGTCGCGGCTGACCTGGTTCGGCCCGTCGCCGTCCTCGATGGTGGCGATTTTGGCCAAGGGAATCGGCCCACCGGGCGTTTCCAGCAAGATCTGCCCCAGCCCTTGCAACGAGCGGGACGACTCGGGCAAGCGCACAACCAGCGCAAAGCGCCGACCGCCCTCGACCACCTGCGTTACCTTTTCGCCTTCGACCAGGCTTTGCAGCGTCGCCAGAATCTGCGGCGTCGGCACGCCGTACTGTGCAGCCGTCGCGTAATTGACGCTGACCTTGATCTGCGGCGCCAGCACCTGCTTCTCGATTTCCAGATCGGCGATGCCGGGGATACCGGCCAGTCTGCCGCGCAAGACGTCGGCCTGACCGCGTAGGGTGTCCAAGTCATCGCCAAAAATCTTGATGGCGATCTGCGAACGCACCCCGGACAGCATGTGGTCGATACGGTGCGAGATGGGCTGGCCAATGGCTATCGCCGCCGGCAGGTTGATCAGGCGGGCGCGAATGTCCGCCGAAATCTCATCCATTGTGCGCGTCATTTCGGACGCCGGTTTCAGACCGACATCCAGTTCGCTAACATGAACACCTTCAGCATGCTCATCCAGTTCCGCCCGGCCGCTGCGTCGCCCGACGTGCACCACTTCAGGCACCGCCTTGACCAGCACCTCGGCCTGTTGCGCCAGAGCCGACGACTCGGCCAGCGTGACGCCGGGGTTGAGGCGCATGCCAATCAGCAGCGTCCCCTCATTGAAGGGCGGCAGGAAAGTCTTGGGGAAGAAGGGCACCGCGACTGCTGCCACCAAAATAGCGACGGCACCGGCCGCCAACGCCGCTTTGGGATGGTTGAGCACCGTCTGCAAACTGCGGCCGTAGCCGGCCTTCAGCCAGGCCAGCAGTTTCGTGTCGCCATGATCGAGCGACTTCATGCTTGGCAACAGGTAGAAGGAGAGCACCGGCGTCACCGTCACCGACACCACCAGCGAAGCCAGCGTCGAAACGATGAAAGCGATGCCGAGCGGCACGAACAAGCGCCCTTCCATGCCGGGCAGCGCGAAGAGCGGCAGGAAAACCAGCACGATGATGATCGTTGCGTAGAGGATGGCTGAACGCACCTCCATCGTCGCATGGGCCACCAGTTCAATCGGGTGCATCCGGTGATCGTGGTGTTTGGCCCGGTCCTCCTTTAGCCGTCGCAGCACGTTCTCGACACCGACTACCGCGTCATCGACCAGGCCACCGATGGCGATGGCCAGGCCACCAAGGGTCATGGTGTTAATCGACAAGCCGTAATAGTCAAAAACCAGCGCCGTCATGAAAATCGACACCGGGATAGCGGTTAGGGCGATCACCGTCGGGCGCAAGGTGCCCAGAAAGAAGAACAGGATGACCGCGACGAAGACCGATGCCCCGATCAGCTTGCCTTGCAGCGTGCTGATCGACGACTCGATGAAACTCGCCTGGCGGAAAGTCACCTTGGGCGCCTCCATACCGGCTGGCAGCGATTTCTTCAGATCCTCCACGGCGGCCTCGATGCTCCGGGTCAGATGGATGGTATCGGCCGTCGGCTGCTTCTGGATGCCCAGAATCACCGCCGGTTTGCCCTCGAAACCGGCATCGCCCCGCTTGATGGCCGGTGCGAAGGTCACGTCGGCGATTTGCCGCAATAAAACGGGTTGACCGTGGCGGGCCGTCAGCGCCAGGTTCTTCAGGTCATCCAGACGCGACGTGCGGCCGAGATGGCGAATCAGGTATTCGCGCCCGTTGAGTTCCAGGAAGCCGCCGGAGGTGTTGGCCGAGTAGCCCTTGAGCGCCCCGGTTAACTGCTCGTGTGTGATACCCAGTTCCGCCATGCGTGTCGTGTTCGGTTGCACCTGGAACTGGCGGACCTCGCCGCCGATGGGGATCACCTGAGCCACACCGGCGATGGCCATCAGACGCGGACGCAGCACCCAGTCGGCGTATTCGCGCACCTGCATCGGCGAAATCTTCGCCGTGTCGATGGGAATGGCGATCTGCATGATTTCGCCCATGATCGAACTGATCGGCCCCATGCGCGGCGTGACGCCCGCTGGCAGCCCTTCCTCCATCGAGGAAAGACGTTCAGACACCATCTGCCTAGCCCGGAAAATCTCTGTTTTCCAGTTGAAGGTCACATAAATGAAAGAGAGGCCGGCGCTGGAGACCGAGCGCACGCTTTCCACCCCTGGCAGACCGTTCATGGTCGTTTCCAGCGGGAAGGTGATCAGTTGTTCCACTTCCTCGGCGGCCATACCGCCGGACTCGGTCATGATGGTGACCGTCGGTTTGTTGAGGTCCGGAAACACATCCACCGGTGTGCGGGAGAGCGTGAATGCCCCATAAGCCATCAGCACCAAGCTGGCGATGATGACCAGCAGGCGGTTGGCAAGGCTGTTGTCGAGAAGCCACTTGAACATGATTGGCTCCGCTCAGCGTATCTGGTTAATCAGAGTGGCCGCGCGGACGGCAACCCGATCCCCGGCTTTCAGACCGCTGGTCACCGCCACGTGGGTGCCGTCCAGCGGCTCGGCGGTGACTGTGCGCGGCTCAAAGCGTTCCGGCGCCGTCTTGACCCAGACGATGCTCTGGTTCGCAGGGTTCTTCATTAGCGCCGCCATCGGCACGCGGATGCCCGGCACCGTGCTGCGCGTCTGCACGAAGACCCGAACTGGCTGGCCGACGGCCAACGCCGCCAAAGCGCCGCCTTCACCCCGGAAGGTCAGCGGCAGTGCCTGCTCACGCAGGCTGCGGGCGACGCCGACTAGGCGTAGCGGCAGCTTCTGCTCACCAACGGCAACAAAGGCACCAGCCACATCGCTGGCGACGGCCATATCGAAAGCCAGCGCCTCGATCAGCATGCGTTCCGGATTGACGATCTCGAACAGGGTTTCGCGGGCTTCGAGCACCTGACCGGAAACGACGTTGGCCGAGGCGATAACGCCACTGACCGGCGCCACCAGTTGTTCGTTGGCCACGGCGGCCTCGGCTTCCTCGATGAGCTTGCGCGGCACGGTATCGGACAGTTCGCGTAGGCGGCGCAGGCGGCTTTCCGCCAGCGAGCGGCTATTGCCGCCGACTTCTGGCGTCACGTAAGCCAGCACCTCTCCTTTCTTGACCTGCTGGCCGGGCAGCGGCAGACCGCGTGGCCCCGGCGTGACACGGCCGGCGACGATGGCCTGCACTTTGCCGCCGGCATTCGGGTCCATGACCACCTTGCCGGCCAGTTCATGGGTACGGGGCAGTTCGCCGGGTTCAACCAGCAGGGTACGAACACCGATCTGGCGTTGCGCCGGTTTGGGCAGGAAGACGCTGCCGTCCGGCTGGCGTTTCGGGCCGTTGCCGCTGGCAACGGGCGGGGCGTCGCCGTGGTCATGGCCGTCGCCGGCCAGAGCCGGCATTGGAGAGAACAAGAGGGAAAGGCAAAGGGCGCTCAATAACAGACGGGGCTTCATGCGGCACCTCCGAAATGCGGTTTACGGGAAGCACGCAGGCGGCGCAATAGAGCGGCAAGGATCAACAGCCCCCCTCCGGCGGCACCACCCCACAGGGCGTATTCCTTCCAGCCATGTGTGTGGGCGGTCGTTTCGGCATGCGCCTCCTCGTGCATGTCGAGTTCACCAGCCAGCAAGTCGGTTTCCTCGCCGGCGATAACGGTCGCCGCGACCGACACGACCCCCGGCTTGAGTTCCTGCGCCAGCGTCGCCTCGAACTCCCCGTCGGCATGCGGTTCGACGGGGACTTTGACGCCGCCGAGTTCCAGTTCGAGCTGGGCGTTTTTGACCGGGCTGCCGTCGGCATAGCGGTCGAGATAGAGCGTCAGTTGCTTGCCATTGACGACGCCGACCAGTTCAAAGGTTTCGGACGTTGCCGCAAAACGTGGCGCGGCGGGACCGGCGGATGAAGCAGGCGCCTCGCCGTGGTCGTGCCCGTCACCGGCCCAGGCCAGTGGCGCGGCCAAGGCGATCCAGGCGGCCCATCCCAAAGCGGCCAGCGTGTTTGTTGCTCTCATGTTCGGGTTCCTCATTTTTGTTCGGGGAGCAGGCCCAAGGCCTGGCGCAGGGCGGAGATCGCGGCGGCCAGATCAATCCGGGCGCGAGCGTTTTGCCGTTCAGCTTCGACGGCTTCGAGTTCGATACGCAAGCGGGTTGGCAGATCGCTTTCGCCCAGACGGAAGGACTTCTCGAAGAACCCCCGCGACTCACGCGCCAGTTGAGCGCGCTTCTCGGCAGCCACCAGTTGCGTGCGGCTGGATTCGACGCGCACCCGCGCCGCTTCCAGATCGGCTGCCAGGCGCTCGCGTTCAAGGCGAAGTTGACCTTCGGTTTCGAGGGCTTCGGCACGGGCCAGGCCGAGTTTGGCGCGATTTCGGCTATCCGAACCAAACGGGATGCGTACACCGAGTGTGACGGTCTGCTGATAGTCGTCACCGAAAGCGCCTCGCTCACGGGTGGTGGCCAACAACAGTTCGGGATTGTTCCTTGTCTGCACACTGGCCAGATCGGCGCTGCGGCGGGCGACTTCGGCTCGGTCGAACAGTTCGACGACCGCCGGGTGGGTCGCATCCAGGGCGGTGAAGTCGGCAGGCACCGCCGGCGGGGTTTCAGGTCCGTCGGCTGCTTTCTCATCCGGCAGCTTGCCGACCAAGGCGCGCAGTTGCTGAGTGCTGGCGGCCAGCAGGCTGGCGCTTTCCGCCAGCGTCACCTCGGCGCTGGCCGCCGCGCCATCGGCCTGATGCTGGTCCGAGCGGGCCAGGTCGCCAGCCTTGACCCGGCGGCGGACATCTTCTGCCAGTTTTTGCGCACTGACCAGGCGCTCGCGGGCCAGAGCCTGTTCGCCGCGAGCCCGCTGCCAGTTCCACCAGGCATCACGCACGGCGGCGGCAGTACGCAGTTGGGCCGCCGTCACCCGGCTATCCAGGGCTTTGGATTCGGCATCGGCCAGGGCGCCCTGACGGGAGCGCTCGCCCGGCAGCCACAGGGGCAAGGCGACGCCGGCCGCGTATTCGCGGCTGCCTTGATTCTTGCTCAGTTGGTCGGTCTTGCCGGCCAAATCCAGCGACGGTGGTTGAGCCGTCCAACTGTCGGCAACTTGCCGACGCGCCTCGGCCGCATCGCGCCGCAGATCGATGGATTGTGCCTCAGGTTGTCTTGCCCAGGCAGCAGCAAAGGCTTGCGGCAAGGTAATCGTGGCACCAGCGGGGGCTGGCGTCGATTGCGCCCATAGGTCGCCGGTCGATAGCGCAGCGAGCGAGCACAGCCCGGTAACGAGCAGGCGGGCCGGTAAAAATGTCGTTCGTGGAACAGAATTACTTTTGGACATCCGATTCTCCAGTGATGAAAAAGACACACGGGGAATCGGCGAGGTGCGACCGGGAAGCGTCGCAATGCGTCAGGGCGGATCAGTCCACCACAGCCGCAAGGGAGAAGCGCAGAAAAGTGCTATCCACCCCGCCGATTAGGCGAGGACGGACCAGTTGGGGCGTTCGGGTTGGACCGTGGGCGGCGAAGCTAAAACGCCCGGATGCCAAGGATGATCGACGAAAGTCGTAGCCATGAGGGGGACCGCCGCAATGCCGGTCAGCGCTGCGGCGCAACTGGCATGACAGGCGGCGCAGTCGCCATCGATGCCGCCGCCCAAGGCTTTGGCGTCGATATCACCGCTCTCATCGGCATGATGCTTGTGTTCATGATGCCCAAAATGCTGAGCGGCCGCACCGGTTTCGTGCTGGCAATAGCCACCGACCGCCGCCCAGGTGAACTGGAACGGCAGAAAAGCGAGCAGAAGGATGGAAAGCCAGCGACGCATTGGGCGGATGTTAGCAGAACTATTGGGGGGCAAAAACAGATGGCCAAGAATTCGCGTCCTGGCCATTGTCGGATGGGCGGTCGAGTGTGTCAGAAATAACGATTAACCTCCTTGATACAGGGCATCGCGTTGCTTCCTTTCTTCCGAAGTCATGTCCAAGGATGGTGCGGGTGTATCGTGCCTGAGCTTGTCGACGTGTTGCCATTTCCCATCGCGATAGGCATATTCGTGCGGAATCAGCGCCCAGCCTTGGTCACCGCCCACGTAACGATACTGGCCATCAGCGCTAACCGGATTGCGTTTGAAGTTATCGAGTTCCTGTTGCACTTGCGCGGCGGATTTGCTGCCCGAATCATGCGCCGGGTAGAATTTTGTCGTACCCTCCGGCGTGCTGTGCATGACCGACTCGGCCAACACTTGCCCTGACAGGGCCAAACCAGCACAGAGAACGGGGATGGAAAGGGCTTGTTTGACGTTCATGATAGAACTCCTTCAATGATGTTTAGGTTCATCGGGTTTGGGGTATGCCGAACAACTGAACGGCATGGATGAACTATAAAAAATCAGCACTGACAGAACGCCAACAGGAAGTTTACAAAATTGACATCTTTCGATTCGTGAAGAAATGAAACTATTGGTTGTCGAAGATGAGCAAAAGCTTGCCCAATACCTGCAAAAGGGATTGGGTACCGCAGGCTTTGTCGTTGACCTTGCCCACGACGGCGTAACGGGACTCCACATGAGCTTGGAGTTCGATTACGCGGCCATCATCCTCGACTCCATGCTGCCCGGCATGGACGGGCTCTCCTTGTTGGCTGCCTTGCGCACTAAGAAGCAAACACCGGTATTGATGCTGACCGCGCGTGGCAAAGTGGAGGACCGGGTTAACGGTTTGCAAACCGGCGCCGACGATTATCTGGTCAAGCCGTTTGCCTTTTCCGAGCTGATTGCTCGAATTCAGGGACTGTTGCGCCGGTCGGCCACGCAGCAACCGGAAGCCACGTCGAACCGTCTTGCTTTACACGATCTTGAAATGGATCTGGCCCGCCGCAAGGTTCTCAGGAACGGTCAGCGCATCGATCTGAGCGCCAAGGAGTTCCTGTTGCTTTCTCTGTTTCTCAGGAAACAAGGTGAGGTGCTGTCGCGAACCGAGATTGCCGAGCAGGTTTGGGATATGAATTTCGACAGCAACACCAACGTCGTCGAAGTTTCGATCAAGCGACTGCGCGCCAAAATAGATACGCCCTTCGAGATACCGTTGCTGCATACCGTACGCGGTATGGGCTATGTCCTTGAACTGCGCGAATGAGACTGGGAAGGATGATCAATCCGACGCTGAGCGGTCGCCTCATACGCTGGCTCGCTTCGCTGAGCCTGGGTGTTCTGGGATGCTTGTGCCTCGGCGTTTTTTTTTCGGTCAAAGCCAATCTTGGAACACAACAGGACCAGCGCCTTGAAAAGCTCAGCACGGCAATTCGGCACCTGTTTGAAGAAACACCGGAACACCTGCAACCGGGATCGCTTGAACACGACCTGGAGGATCTTCTAAAAATCAATCGGGACTCGCATCTCAAGTTAATCGATAGGCTGGGTGAGGCTCGCTTCATCTCGACGCCAAGTGCGTGGCCATCAAAAGCTCGTTTTTATTCGTTTGCACTCCCCGATGAAGCGCAGAGGACAGATTTTGCCGTTGCCGAATTGGCACTTGAGATTGCGCCTGATGAAGCGATTCTGGATCGCCTCGCAGCCATCCTCTGGGGGGCTGCCTTGATCGGGAGTGCCGCAATCACCCTGGGCGGCTACCTGATCGTGTATTACGGACTGGCCCCCATTCGGACGCTGGCAGAGCAAACGCGCAGTCTCGCAATACTTTCCCTCGACACGCGCTTGGAAACAGAGGGGATCCCTGCCGAGTTGCAAGTTCTCATCGATCATTTCAACGACTTGCTGAATCGACTGGAAAAGGCCTATCAGCAACTCGAAGGGTTCAATTCCGACGTGGCGCACGAATTGAGAACCCCATTGGCGAACATCATCGCCAGCAGCGAGTTGGCCTTGCGTAGCAACGACAAGGACGAACACCTGCGTGATTGCATCGGTTCGAATCTCGAAGAAATGCACAGGCTTTCGTGCATCGTCAATGATATGCTGTTTCTGTCGCAAGCCGACCGGGGTGCTAAAGCCCGGCGGATGCCCATTCATAGCCTTGCCCAGCTCTGCGCCGAAGTGGCCGACTACTACGAAGCGGTGCTGATCGAATCTGACCTTCAATGGTCTATCGAAGGCGATGCATCAGGCCAGTACGACGCGGCGCTGCTCCGGCGCGTACTGTCCAATCTGCTGAATAATGCGGCTCGGTATGCCGATCCCGGAAGTTCAATCGTGATTCGTATCGTCGTGGAAACTCATGGACACATCAAGCTCTCGATGATCAATCGAGGAGAACCGATTTCTGCTGAAAGTCTGCCTCATATCTTCGACCGCTTTTTCCGCGTAGATGCCTCACGTAGCCACGGCCATCAGAATCATGGACTGGGTCTCGCCATCGTTGGCGCGATTGCCCGAATGCATGACGGGGAGGCCTTCGCAAAATCCGCCCATGGTGAGACAGAAATAGGCGTACGACTGGCCGGCTGATGGCCCCGCTGCTTTTTGCCAACCAACAATGGGTCTTTAGTCTTTGGTTTGCGGTGCAGAGGTTCGCAATATCCGCAGACCGTTGGCGACGACCAGCAGGCTGGCGCCCATGTCGGCAAACACCGCCATCCACATGGTGGCATTTCCGAACACCGCGAGCCCGAGAAAAATCGCCTTAATGCCCAGGGCCAGCCCGATGTTTTGCCAGAGGACCGAATGGGTGCGCCGGGACAGGCGAATGGTCTCGGGAATGCGCCGCAGGTCGTCGTTCATGATCACCACGTCGGCGGCCTCCATCGCCGTGTCCGTGCCGGCCGCGCCCATGGCCACGCCGATGTCGGCCCTGGCAAGCGCGGGTGCGTCGTTGATGCCGTCGCCGGTCATCGCGGTCGGGCCATAGCGACGCTGCAAATCTTCGATGGCCGCCAGTTTGTCCTCTGGGAGAAGATTGCCCCGGGCGTCGTCGATGCCGGCTTCCTTGGCAATGCTCGAGGCCGTCGCCACATTGTCGCCGGTCAGCATGATCGAGACGACACCGAGACGGTGCAGATCGGCCACTGCCTCCCGCGAACTTTCCTTGATGGTGTCCGCCACCGCAAAAATCGCCAGCACCTGCTGTGCAGACGCCAGCATGGTCACCGTCCGGCCTTGCATCTCGTGCACCTGAAGGCGCGCCTCGATTTCGGCACTGCACAGCTTGCGCTCCTCAACCAGTCGATGGTTGCCGAGAAAGAGGAGTTGGCCATCCGTGCGAGCTTCAACACCTCGTCCGGCGAGTGCGACAAAATCGGTCAAGCCGTTCTCTGGAAGCTTGAGACCGGTCGCAATCGCTTTTGAGACCGGATGGTCCGAGTGTCCGGCCAGGCTGGCCGCCCAGGCAAGCACTTGCGATTCGGGGACCGCCGAGGGAAGTATTTCCGTGGCGACCAGACGGGGTTTGCCTTCGGTAATGGTACCGGTCTTGTCGAGGGCAATGACCCGCAGTTTTCGGGCCTCTTCGAGATAGACACCGCCCTTGATCAGGATGCCGCGTCGAGCTGCTGCCGCCAGTCCGCTGACGACCGTTACCGGCGTGGCAAGCACCAACGCGCAGGGGCAAGCGATGACCAGCAGCACCAGGGCCTTGTAGATCGCCTGCGTCCAAGTCCAGCCGAGGAGCCAGGGTGTCAAAATGGCCACGGCAAGTGCGATGCAGAACACAGCCGGGGTGTAGATTGCGGCAAACTGATCCACGAAGCGTTGGGTTGGCGCTTGCGTCCCCTGCGCCTGTTCGACCGCGTGGATGATGCGGGCCAGCGTGGTGTTGTCGGCAGCAGCCGTCACACGGAACTCCAGAATGCCGGTTTCGTTGATCGTGCCGGCGAATACCGGGTCGCCGGCCACCTTGTCAATCGGGATGCTTTCGCCGGTGACCGGCGCCTGATTGACCGCACTGGTTCCTGCCGTCACCTGACCATCGAGCGGTATCCTGGCGCCGGGTTTGACCCGAACGCAGGCTTCCAGCTTTACCTCTGCGGCGGGTATTTCCCGCCATGTTCCATCAACCTGCCGAACTTCCGCCGTCTCCGGCGTCAAGTCAAGCAGGCCCTTGATGGCGTTACGCGCCCGATCCACGGAGCGGGCCTCGATCAGTTCGGCAATGGCATACAAGGCCATAACCATCGCCGCCTCGGGCCACTGTCCAATGAGGAAGGCACCGGTCACCGCTACGCCCATCAGCGCGTTCATGTTCAACTGCCCGCGCCGCAATGCCGCCACGCCTTTGCTATAGGTGGAAATGCCGGACAGCCAGAGGGCGGCGATGGCCAATGCCATACCGAAGCCCTTGAAAGGCAATGTGTCGGGCGCGAAGAAATCCAGCGCTTCCGCACCGACGGCCAGCCCCAGCGCCAGAATGCTTCGCCATAGCTCACTGACGCCGACGTTTTTCGTTGCCGCTTGGTCTGCCGAGACCGCTTTGGGGCTGAATCCCGCCTTGCGGATAGCGGCCAAGGCGGCATCGAGGGCATCCGTCGTCGCATCTATCGAAACGGTGCGTGCCGACAGTTGGAAACGCAGGGAACGGATGCCCTCGATGCCGGCCACCGCACGGCGGATGTCATTCTCCTCGTTCGGGCAGTCCATGGTTGGAATCACGAAGACGGGCACGCCATCGCTTTGTGCGAGATCGAAGACTGCCGGGATTTCTGCGGCCATGGGGACTGCTGCGGAACAGCCGCCTGCACATCCGCTATGGGCGGTTTCCTGAAGGGGCTTCGGGTTGGGATCAAGACTCATGGCGTTCTCCTTGTTTCCCGCATTAGAAACCCTTGAGTGACTACAGAGTCAAGTGATTACAATAATGGAAAATAGTTGGAGCCAAAGCAATGCTTGAGTTCGTCAAAGTTCTGGGATTGTTCGCCATAACAGCGCTGGCCGAGATTCTCGGCTGCTATCTGCCGTGGCTGGTGCTGACCCAGCAGCGTTCAGTTTGGTTATTGATCCCCGCCGCCGTTTCCCTGGGTGTGTTTGCCTGGCTGCTGACCCTGCACCCAGGCGCCGCCGGGCGAACCTACGCCGCCTACGGGGGAGTCTACGTGGCGATTGCCCTGATCTGGCTATGGCGGATCGATGGCGTCGTGCCAACCCGATGGGATCTTGTCGGCAGTGCGGTCTCACTGGCCGGTATGGCGATCATCATGCTCCAACCGGCTCGACCCGTTTGAACATCAGGAGACGAAGATGAAAATCGGTGAACTGGCCCGCCTTGCCGGGACGAATGTGGAAACGATCCGCTATTACGAGCGTGATGGGCTGCTGCCCGTACCGGCCCGCAGCGAAGGCAACTACCGCATCTATGGGGAAACCCATGTCCAGCGACTGTCCTTTATTCGGCGTTGTCGCAGTCTGGACATGACGCTGGATGAGATCCGGGTCTTGCTGCACTTCAAGGAGTCACCACAGGAGAACTGCGCGGATGTGAATCGCCTGCTTGACCGACACATTGGGCACGTCGCCCAACGGATGCAAGAGCTTCAGGAACTGGAAAGGCAACTAAAAGACCTGCGTGAGCGGTGTGGCGAGGCACGGGAAGCTGCGCACTGCGGCATTCTTGACGGCTTGTCTCAAGCGATTGTGCCTGGCGGCGAGACGGCATCCCACGTTCAGGGAACGCATCGGCATGCTGCAAACCGCAGCTTGGCGAAGGGTAATCAAGGCAACCAAGTTTGATGACATTGGGTTAGCGTACGATTTTTTCCGTTTCGTGAGTTGACCCCAACTACATTGCGCCGATGTGCAAGTCACACAACGGCCAGCCAGACACCGAGTTCAAATCCAAGCCTGACAGCTTTTTTGTCAGCGCAAACAAGGCGCTGACCTGCGGAGCCTAGCCTCAATTGAGGAGGGCAGGCCGGTGAAAACCGGCCCTTGCTTCATTTTTTCTTTCAGAACAATCAGCTAAGTTATTTTTCCGAGGTTTTCGCACGATTCCCGGCCGACACTCTGTATGAGGCGCTCGCCCAGGCGTTCCTCAAGCAATGAAACGCGCCGTGAAACGGTCGATTTCGGCAGGCCGAGCTGTTCGGCGGCACGGCTGAAGCTTGTCGCATCGGCAACACGGGCGAAGATCAGCAGGTCGTTGGCGTCAAATTGTTCCATATGCGGAACAATGTTATCCATTTGCCCCACTTAATCAAGTGATTCCGCTTAAATACAATGGACTCACCCTGACCCCAACGGAGAAACAACATGAACATCCTGCAGATCAACGCCAGCATCCGTGCCGCCGATGCCAATTCCACCGGCGTCGCCCGGCAGGTCGTCGAGCGCCTGCAAGCCGCCAATCCGGCTGCCACCCTCGACGTCCTCGATCTCGGTGCCAATCCGCCGGCCGTGCTCGACGGCACCGCGCTCGGTGCCTTGTTCACCCCGGCAGACCAGCGCTCCGCCGAACAGGCCGCCCGCGTCGCCAGCGACGATGCGCTGATCGCCCAGGTGCAGGCCGCCGACGTGTTGGTGCTCGGTGTGCCGATGTACAACTTCACGATTCCCGTGCAACTGAAAAGCTGGTTCGACGCGATTGCCCGCAACGGCGTCACCTTCCGCTACACCGCCAACGGTCCCGAAGGCCTGCTCAAGGGCAAGACCGCCTACGTGGCGCTGGCGCGCGGTGGGCGTTACCGCGACACGGCACTCGACAGCCAGGTGCCGCTGATCAGGACTTTCCTCGGTTTTCTTGGCATCACCGACGTCCATTTCATTTATGCCGAGGGCCTGAACATGGGGCCGGAGGCGACCGCGCAGGGTTTCGCCGAGGCGGAAGCCGAGATTGCCCGCCTGTTTTCCTGAGGAGAAATCATGAGCACGCCAACCAACCCGACCGAAAGCATCCGGCAAAGCCGCCGGGTCGAACAGCTCGTCGCCGGCACGGCCACCTCGGACGGTGCCGGCGTGCGCCTGACCCGCCTGCTGACGCAGAACCTGCAGCGCCGCCTCGATCCCTTCCTGATGCTCGACGCCTTCGGCAGCGACAATCCGGACGACTACATCGCTGGGTTTCCCGATCATCCGCATCGCGGTTTCGAAACCGTCACCTACATGATCGCCGGCCGCATGCGCCACCGCGACAGCGCCGGTCACGAAGGCCTGCTGGAGAACGGCGGCGTGCAGTGGATGACTGCCGGCCACGGCCTGATTCACTCCGAGATTCCCGAACAGGAAGACGGGCGCATGGAAGGTTTCCAGCTCTGGCTCAACCTGCCGGGCAAAGACAAGCTGTGCGCGCCCTGGTACCGAGACTTTCCGGCCGATCAACTGCCGCGCTACGATCTGCCCGGCGGCATTGCCGTCACCGTCATTGCCGGTGAAAGCGGGGGTGTGGCCGGCGCCGTGACGCGTGCGGCGACGCAGCCGCTCTACCTCGACATCCACCTGCCGGCGGATGCCAGCTTCGAACACCTGTTGCCGGCCGGGCACAACGCCTTTGTCGTGGTCTATCGTGGCGCTATCGACATCGCCGGCCAGCGCATTCCCGAAAAGCAACTGGCCATCCTCGACAACGACCCGGCCGGCGACGGCGTCCGGGTCAGCGCACAGGAAGAGAGCCGCCTGCTGTTGATCGCCGGCCAGCCGCTCAACGAAGCAATCGCCCAGTACGGTCCCTTCGTCATGAATACCGAACAGGAAATCTACCAGGCAATCAACGACTACCGCAGCGGCCGGCTGGGTGCCGCGGAGGCACGCTGATGTCCCGCCTGCCCAGCCTGTTCGTGTCGCATGGGGCGCCGACCTTTGCCCTTTATCCCGGAACAGCGGGGCAGGCCTTGCACGACATGGCCACCCGGCTGCTCGAGGCTTACGGCACGCCGCGCGCCATCGTCGTCGTCAGCGCCCATTGGGAAACGGCCGAGGTGACCGTCGGTGCCAGCGAGCAGCCCGCGACCATCCACGATTTTGGCGGTTTTCCGGAAGCGCTTTACGCACTGCGCTACCCGGCCGCCGGTGCGCCGGATGTCGCTGTCGAGATTGTCGCCAGCCTCAACGCCGCCGGCCTGCCAGCCGCCATCGACCGGCAACGCGGTCTCGATCACGGTGTCTGGGTGCCGCTGAAGCACATGTTCCCGCAGGCCGACATCCCGGTGATCCCGCTTTCCCTGCCCAGCCACGGCGGGCCGGAACAGGCACTGGCGCTCGGCCGGGCGCTGGCACCGTTGGCCGAGCGCGGCATCCTGATCGTCGGCTCCGGCAGCATCACGCACAACCTCGGCGACTATCGCCGGGCCTGGCAACAGGGCGGGCAGACGCCGGCCTATGTCGGTGAATTCGCCGACTGGCTGGCCGCACGCCTGGCCGAGAACGACATCGCCAGCCTGCTTGATTACCGCCACGCTTCGCCCCACGGCCGCCACGCCCATCCGTCCGAGGAACACCTGCTGCCGCTGTTCGTCGCCCTCGGCGCAGGCGGCACGACCTGCCAGCCGGAACGTTTCCATGCCGGCGTCGATGACTTGGTGATTGCGATGGATGCTTACGCGTTTTCGGCTGGCTGAAGACGCTGCCAAACCTGCAGGCGCACATCCACCGTCATCGCCAGGCGGCTGAGTTGCGCTGCCTTTTCCCGGCCGGCTGGGCTGGCGCGGTAGAAGTGCGGGGTCATTACCAGTAAATCGGCGATTTGTTCCTGGCTGTCGAGTTCGATGCGGCAGGACAACGATTCGCGTTGTAGCAACGAAAATCCCGGTGGCGCCTGATCGTTCGGCGGTGCCGGGGTTTTCAGCGTCGGGTAGATGATTTCGCGCAGTTCGCGCAGGTGATCGGGGCCGGCGTCGATCATGATCAGTGTGCCGCCCGGCTTGAGCACACGGGCGAATTCCGGGTAGACCGGGAAGCCGAACAGGCACAGCACGCGGTCGAGCGTTGCCGGCAGTACCGGCAGCTTGGCGTTGCTGCCGACCACCCAGGTCGCCGTGCCGCGCTGTGCTTTTGCCGCCGCCTGGACGGCCCATTTCGAGATGTCGAGACCGAGCAGCGCCGGGGATTTTCGGGCAGCGTCGGCTTGCGCCGCGAGCTGGCGCAGGTAGTAGCCTTCGCCGCAGCCGGCGTCGAGGCAGGCTGCGTCGGCCGGCAGGTCGGCGAGCACCGCGTGCGCCGCCAGTTCGGCGATCGGCCGGTAATGGCCGGCTTCCAGGAAGCGACGGCGGGCGGCGACCATTTCCTTGCTGTCGCCGGGGTCGCGCGAGCGCTTGTGCTGAACCGGCAGCAGGTTGACGTAGCCTTGTGCGGCCTGGTCGTAGCGGTGGCCGGCCGGGCAGGTCCAACCGCCGTCCACGCTCGCCAGCGGCGCGCCGTCGAGTGGGCAGGCGAGGGCGGTGAACGCTGTCGTCGCCATCGCCGGCCTCAGGCCGCCTTGAGCAGTGCCGAAGCTTCCTCGCGGGCGCGCTTGGCTTCGTCGAGCAGGTAGCGCTGGTAGTCGTCGAGGTCGCCGTCGAAGGGGCCGACGCCGCCGCGCGAGACCAGCCAGAACTCGTCGCACACCGAGCGCAGCATGGCGCGGTCGTGGCTGACCAGCATGACCGTGCCTTCGAACTCGTTGAGCGCAACACACAGCGCCTCGCGCGTGTTGAGGTCGAGGTGGTTGGTCGGTTCGTCGAGGAGCAGCAGGTTGGGCCGCTGCCAGACCAGCATGCACAGCACCAGGCGCGCCTTTTCGCCGCCGCTCATGGTGCCGACTACCTGCTTGACCATTTCGCCGCCAAAGTTGAAGTTGCCGAGGAAGTTGCGCAATTCCTGCTCGCGGCCCGGCACGTTGCTGCGCCCGGCGGCGATCGCTTCCTTGGCCAGCCGGATCATGTGTTCGAGCGGCGTGTCCTGCGGCCGCAGCACGTCGAGTTCCTGCTGCGCGAAGTAGCCGATGTTCAGGCCCTTGCCTTCGGTGACTTCGCCGCTGATCGCACCGAGGTCGCGGGCGATGGTCTTGACCAGCGTCGATTTGCCCTGGCCGTTGGCGCCGAGGATGCCGATGCGCTGGCCGGCCATCACCGAACGGTTGATGTTGCGGACGATGGTCGTCGGCGGCGTGCCGGCCGGCGCGTCGTCGGGCGGCGGGTAGCCGATGGCGACATCGACCATCGACAGCATCGGGTTGGGCAGGTTCTGCGGTTCCTGGAACTCGAAGCTGAAGTCGGCGTCGGCCAGCACCGGCGCGATCTTTTCCATGCGCTCCAGCGCCTTGACCCGGCTCTGCGCCTGTTTGGCCTTGCTGGCCTTGGCCTTGAAACGGTTGATGAAGGACTGCAGGTGGGCGATCTTGTCCGCCTGGCGGGCCATCGTCGCCTGCTGCAGCGCCATCTGCTCGGCGCGCATGTCCTCGAACTTGCTGTAGTTGCCGCCGTAGCGGACCAGCTTGGCGTTGTCGATATGCAATGTGACCTGGGTGATCGCGTCGAGGAACTCGCGGTCGTGGCTGATCATCACCAGCGTGCCCGGGTAGCGCTTGAGCCAGGCTTCGAGCCAGACCATGGCGTCGAGGTCGAGGTGGTTG
>DKNF01000280.1 GCA_002470165.1 Betaproteobacteria bacterium UBA7395
CCCATGTAGGTGCTCTTCCACGGTGCGATGTGGTCTTCGATCGTGGAGATGAAGTAGCACGGGGTCTTGACCTTGGAGATGTCGATCTTGACGCCGCCCAGCGTGATGCCACCGGGTTCCTTGAGCAGGTTGGCCAGATACATGTTGCGCAGGTAGAAACTGTGCATCGCTGCCGGCATGCGCGTCGAGTCCGAGTTCCAGTACAGCAGGTCGAACGGGAACGGATCCTTGCCCATCAGGTAGTTATTGACCACGAACGACCAGATCAGGTCGTTGGCGCGCAGCATGTTGAAGGTGCCGGCCATTTCCGAACCTTCGAGGAAGCCGCGTTCGGCCATCTTCTTTTCCAGCCCGGCAACCGCGCCTTCATCGAGGAAGACACCGAGTTCGCCCGGCTCGGAGAAGTCGAGCATGGTCGTGAAGAAGGTGGCCGAGTTGGCGCGCTTGTCCTTCTTGGCGGTCATGTAGGCCAGCGTGGTCATGGTCAGCGTA
Organism: Betaproteobacteria bacterium UBA7395; assembly: GCA_002470165.1. GTDB lineage: Bacteria > Pseudomonadota > Gammaproteobacteria > Burkholderiales > Rhodocyclaceae > Azonexus. Next base: position 493 of record DKNF01000280.1, read on the forward strand.
CCGCCCAGGCAGTAGCCGGCCAGGTTGACGCTGTCTTCGCCGGTGTGGGCGCAAACCTGGTTGATGGCTTCCAGCGAACCTTCGAGCAGGTAGTTCTCGAAGGACTTCTGTGCCAGCTTCTCGTCCGGGTTGACCCAGGACATGATGAAGGTGGTGTGGCCCTGGCTGGTCGCCCAGTTGACCATGGAGTTCTTCTCGCGCAGGTCGAGGATGTAGTACTTGTTGATCCACGGCGGCACGATCAGGAAGGGCTTCTTGTACTGATCCGGGGTCTTCGGATCGTACTGGATCAGCTGGAACAGTTCGTTCTGGAAGACCACCTTGCCCGGCGTCGTGGCAACGTTCTTGCCCATTTCGAAAGCCGAGGTGTCGGTCATCCGGATGCGCAGCTGACCGTCGCCGGCCTCGACGTCGTGCAGCAGGTTGTTCAGGCCCTTGATCAGGTTCTGACCGTGACTCTTGACCGTTTCGCGGAAGACTTCCGGGTTGGTCAGCGCGAAGTTCGACGGCGACAGCGCGTCGATGTACTGGCGGGTGAAGAAATTCACCTTCTGCTGGGTCGCTTCGTCCAGACCGTCGGTATCGGCCACCGTGTCATGGATGTGACGGGCGGCGATGAGGTAAGACTGCTTCATGAAGTCGAACAGGAAATGCTGTTCCCATTCCTCGTCCTTGAAGCGGTTGTCGCCCTTTTTCGGCGCGGCAACCGGCGCGGCGCCCGGCATGCCCATCATCTTCATCATGGAACCCTGCCACAGCGAGAAGTAGTCCCACATCATGTTCATCTGGGTCTGCGCCAGCTTGTACGGGTTGGCCATCAGCCGCGCCGACAGGTCCATGAAGGCCTTGGCCACGCCGAGTTCGTCGGCCGGTGCCTCGACGCCGTCCTTGGCCTTCTTTTCCATGTACTGGGTGATGATGCGCGAGGCGCGCTGTGCCACCTCGGCATAGGTCTTGGCCATTTCGGCCGGGTTGGGCAGGTTCAGGCCCTGGTCTTCGGTTTGCTGCGACATCTTGAAACTCCCTCTGTCAGTGCGCGGCGGGTTGGTGCTGCAACCGCGAATAGCGAATCACCCCGTCGGCGTCGATGCTGCGTGACAGCCGACCGGCTTGTTCCAGATAGTTCAGGTGGGCAATTGCTTCGCCCATCGCGAACATCGTTTGGTGTGTATCGAGCACCCGACCAAACAACACGTCGAGCAACCCGGCTGCGCTCTGCGGCGCGTGTTCACAGCTGTTCTCAAGCGCATGCAATCGTTCTTCGTGGTGCGCATGCAATGCACCCACCCGCGCCTGCACCCCGGTGAAGGGCAGGCCGTGTGATGGTAAAACCAGGGTTTGCGGCAGAACTTCCTCAGCCATCCGCTCCAGCGACTCCAGATACCAACGCAGGGCGTCGGCGTCCGGCGTCGCCGCAAAAACGCTGATGTTGGTGGAAATTCTTGGCAACAACATGTCTCCGGAAATTAACACGCCGAGTTCGGCACAGTAAAGCGCCAGATGCTCCGGCGCATGACCATAACCGATGATTGTTTTCCAGGTGTGACAGCCAATCCGGATCGTATCGCCGGACTTGATCCGCCGATAGTGTTCCGGCAAGCCGGGCACCGCCTTGCGATAACCCGAACCGCGCTTCTCGAAACGGGCCAGATGCTCGCCGTCGAGCCCGTGCTGGCGGAACTGTTCGACCATGAAACGCGCGCCGTGGCCACCGACTTCATTCCACACGACATGGGCGGTCAGGAACTCGCCGGCGGTCATCCACAGCTCGGCACCGGTCTCGGCCAGCAGCCAGGTCGCCAGCCCGAGGTGATCGGGATGGAAGTGGGTGACGATCAGGCGTGTCACCGGCCCGTCGAGTCGGTCGAGGATGGCGCGCCAGGTTTCGCGCACGGCATCGTCGGGGAAACCGGTATCGACGATGGTCCAGCCGGCGCCGTCGCGCATCAGCCACAGGTTGATGTGATCGAGCTGAAACGGGAGCGGCATGCGCAGCCAGAAAATGCCGGGCGCGACTTCGCGCACTTCCCCGGCGGCGGGAATCTCTGTGAAGGGATAATCGAGGGACATGCTGTTCCGTTTCGTTTTTTGTACAAGTTACCATACGGTAGCGGATTGAAAAAAGCCCCGTCATCTGCTTAACTTCGCGGCAATCTTGGAGACATCATGAGCCAGCCGGCCACTTTCAGCATTTCCGACCTTGCCCGGGAATTCGCCATCACCCCGCGCACCATCCGCTTCTGGGAAGACCAGGGCATCCTCGCCCCGCAGCGCGAGGGCCAGAAACGCATTTTCACCCGCCGCGACCGCGCCCGCCTGAAAATGGCCCTGCGCGGCAAGCGCCTGGGCCTAAGCCTGGCCGAGATCAAGGACCTGATCGGCATGTACAACTCGACCGAGGACGAGACGCCGCAACTGATGGAATGCCTGCGCGTCATGTCCAAGCGGCGGGAAGCCCTGGAACAGCAGCGCGAGGACATCGAAGCGATGCTCGCCGAAATCGGCCAGTTCGAGCAGCAGTGTGAAAAGGAACTGACGCGCAGGAAAAACGCGTGATTTTTTTTGCCGATTGGTTTACGTTAACGTCAACGTAAGATAAATCGACTGCCATGCACAAGCCCACCGATCCCGATTTCGCTGCCCGCGTCCTCGCCAGTTTCCAGCGCCAGAGCGCGATGGCGCTGATCCGCGCGGCGCTGCCGCGGATCGAATACGGCATCACGGAAATCCACGTGCCGCACTGGGACGGGATCGAACAGCAGCACGGCTACGTGCACGGCGGTGTCGTCGGCATGATTGCCGATTCGGCCGCCGGCTACGCGGCGATGACCACGGTACCGGCCAGCGCCTCGGTGCTGACCGTCGAATACAAGATGAACCTGCTCGCCCCGGCCGACGGTGAAAAACTGATCGCCCGCGGCCAGGTCGTCCGTGCCGGCCGCACGCTGATCGTTACCCAGGCCGAAGTCTTCGCCGTCAAGGACGGTAAAGAAACCCTGTGTGCGCTGATGCAGCAGACGATCATGGCGATGCACGGAAAAGCGGACAGCAAGACAAGCAACAACAAACCGGAGACAAACCAATGAACATTCCCAGCCTCGACTTCGCCCTTGGCGAAGACATCAACCTGCTGCGCGACGCCGTCAAGGCGTTTGCCGACGCCGAGATCGCGCCGCGCGCCGCCGAGATCGACCGCGTCAACGAATTTCCCGCCGACCTGTGGCGGAAATTCGGCGACATGGGCCTGCTCGGCATGACCGCCGGCGAGGAGTACGGCGGCACCAACATGGGCTACCTGGCGCACATCGTCGCGCTCGAGGAAATCTCGCGCGCCTCGGCGTCGGTCGGCCTGTCCTACGGCGCCCACTCGAACCTGTGCGTCAACCAGATCCGTCGCAACGGCAGCGAAGCGCAGAAGCAGAAATACCTGCCCAAGCTGATTTCCGGCGAACACGTCGGCGCGCTGGCGATGTCCGAGCCGAATGCCGGCTCCGATGTCGTCTCGATGAAACTGCGCGCCGAGAAGAAGGGCGACCGCTACGTGCTCAACGGCGCCAAGATGTGGATCACCAACGGCGGCGACGCCGATACCCTGGTGGTCTACGCGAAGACCGATCCGGAGGCCGGTGCCAAGGGCATGACCGCCTTCATCGTCGAGAAGGGCATGAAGGGTTTCAGCCACGGCACCCATCTCGACAAGCTGGGCATGCGCGGTTCCAACACCTTCCCGCTGTTCTTCGATGACTGCGAAGTGCCGGAAGAAAACGTGCTCGGCGGCGTAGGCAACGGCACCAAGGTACTGATGTCCGGTCTCGACTACGAGCGCGCCGTGCTTTGCGGCGGGCCGCTCGGCATCATGGCCGCCTGCATGGACGTGGTCGTGCCCTACCTGCACGAACGCAAGCAGTTCGGCCAGCCGATCGGCGATTTCCAGTTGATGCAGGGCAAGGTTGCCGACATGTACTCGACCTGGCAAGCCACCCGCGCCTACGTTTATGCCGTCGGCCGCGCCTGCGACAGCAGCGATCATTCGCGCACGCTGCGCAAGGACGCCGCCGGCGCCATCCTCTACTCCGCCGAAAAGGCGACCTGGATGGCCGGCGAGGCAATCCAGACGCTGGGCGGTGTCGGCTACACCAACGAGTACCCGACCGGCCGCCTGTGGCGCGATGCGAAACTCTACGAGATCGGTGCCGGCACTTCGGAAATCCGCCGCATGCTGAT
>DKNF01000219.1 GCA_002470165.1 Betaproteobacteria bacterium UBA7395
CGGCAAGTGGTTCAACGTCGTCTCCTACGGCCTGAACGAAAAGGAAGAAATCGACTACGACAAGATGGAAGCGCTGGCCCGCGAGCACAAGCCGCGCCTGATCGTCGCCGGTGCCTCGGCCTACGCGCTGCGCATCGATTTCGAGCGCTTCGCCAAGATCGCCAAGGAAGTCGGCGCCATCTTCTGGGTCGACATGGCCCACTACGCCGGTCTGATCGCTGCCGGTTTCTACCCGAACCCGGTGCCGTTCGCCGATGTCGTCACCACGACCACGCACAAGACCCTGCGCGGTCCGCGCGGCGGCGTCGTGCTGATGAAGGCTGAGCATGAAAAGGCGATCAACTCCGCCATCTTCCCGGGCCTGCAGGGCGGTCCGCTGATGCATGTGATCGCCGCCAAGGCCGTCGCCTTCAAGGAAGCAGCGACGCCCGAGTTCAAGAACTATCAGGAACAGGTGATCATGAACGCCCGCGTCATGGCCCGCGTGCTGGGTGAAGAGCGCGGCCTGCGCATCGTTTCCGGCCGTACCGAAAGCCACGTCTTCCTGGTCGACCTGCGCGCCAAGAATCTGACCGGCAAGGAAGCCGAAGCGGCGCTGGGCAATGCCCACATCACCGTCAACAAGAACGGCATCCCGAACGACCCGCAGAAGCCTTTCGTCACCTCCGGCATCCGCATCGGTTCGCCGGCAATGACGACGCGTGGCTTCACCGAGATCGAAGCCGAGCAGATCGCTCACCTGATCGCCGACGTGCTCGACGCGCCGAACGACGAAGCGGTTGCCGCCCGTGTCCGTGAGCAGGTGTCGGCGCTGTGCAAGCGCTTCCCGGTCTACGGTGCCTAAAAGCCCATGAAGTGCCCTTTCTGCGGCAATGACGAAACCGGGGTGGTCGACACCCGGGTTTCCGAAGAGGGCGACATCGTCCGTCGCCGCAGGAAGTGCGCTGCCTGTGACAAGCGTTTCACCACCTACGAACGGGCAGAAATCCAGTTGCCGCAGGTGGTCAAGAAGAACGGCCTGCGCGCCGACTTCAGCCGTGCCAAGTTGCGGGCCAGTCTCGAACTGGCGCTGCGCAAGCGGCCGGTGTCGATCGAATCGGTCGACGCGGCGATTGCCGACATCGAGGAAAAGCTGCTGACCGCCGGCGAGCGCGAGGTCAGCACGCAGCAACTGGGCGAACTGGTGATGCGCGAGCTGAAGAAGCTCGACAAGGTTGCCTACATCCGCTTTGCCTCCGTCTATCGCAATTTCGAGGACGTCGACGCCTTTTCCAAGGCGATCAAGGAAGTCTCGCCGGTTTCCCGCAAGAAATGAGTTTTTCGGCCCTCGACCGCAGCATGATGGCGCGGGCGCTGCAACTGGCCGAACACGGCCTGTGGACGACCTCGCCTAATCCGCGCGTCGGTTGCGTGCTGGTCCGCGCGGGTGAAATCGTCGGCGAAGGCTGGCACGAGAAGGCGGGCGAGCCGCATGCCGAAGTCCATGCTTTACGTGCCGCCGGCGAGCGGGCGCGTGGCGCCACCGCCTACGTTACGCTCGAGCCCTGCAGCCACCACGGACGTACGCCGCCGTGTGCGGAAGCGCTGATCGCTGCCGGCGTCAGCCGTGTCGTCGCAGCGATGGGCGATCCGAATCCGCTGGTTGCTGGGCGCGGTCTGACCCTGCTGCAGGCGGCCGGGATAGAGACGGCCAGCGGCCTGCTGGAAAGCGAGGCACGTGAGCTGAACATCGGCTTCGTCTCGCGCATGACCCGTGGTCGGCCATGGTTGCGGCTCAAGGCGGCGGCCAGTCTGGACGGCAAGACGGCGCTGAACAACGGCGTCAGCCAGTGGATCACCGGACCGGATGCGCGCCGCGACGGTCATCGCTGGCGGGCGCGTGCCTGTGCCGTGCTGACCGGGGTCGGTACCGTCCGTGACGACGACCCCGGCCTGAACGTGCGTGACGTCGACACCCCGCGCCAACCGCTCCGGGTGGTGGTCGATAGCCGCCTGGAAACGCCGCCGACGGCGAAGATCCTGGCCGGCGGCGGAACGCTGATCTTTGCTGCGGTCGATGACGCGGAGCGGGCTGCGCGGCTGCGCGCCGCCGGTGCCGAAATCGTTTTCCTGCCCAATCCCCGGGGCAAGGTCGACCTGGCGGCGCTGTTGCAGGAACTGGGACGGCGCGGCATCAACGAGGTGCATGCCGAAGCCGGCAGCAAACTCAACGGCTCCTTGCTGCGCGAAGGACTGGTCGACGAATTCGTCTTCTACCTCGCGCCCTGCCTGATTGGCGACGACGCGGCCGGCTTGTTCAGCCTGCCGGCGCTGACGACGCTAGCCGACAAGCAGGCGCTGAAGATTCTCGATCTGCGGCAGATTGGCGCAGATATTCGCCTGATCGCACGGCCGAGTTAGGCGCACAGACCGCGCAGTCGGGGTCGCGGCGGAACTTCACGGTCCGCCATTCCATGTTCAGGGCGTCGAGCAGCAGCAGGCGGCCACTCAGCGATTCACCGATCCCGGCGGCGAGCTTCAGTGCTTCGGCCGCCTGCATCGTGCCGACGATGCCGGTCAGCGGGGCGAACACGCCCATCACCGCACAGCGGACTTCCTCGACATCGTCGCCTTCGGGAAACAGACAGTGGTAGCACGGGGCATCGTCACGGGCCAGGTCGTAGACGCTGACCTGGCCGTCGAAGCGGATGGCGGCGCCGGACACCAGTGGCTTGCGGTGATGCACGCAGGCGCGGTTGATGGCGTGGCGGGTGGCGAAATTGTCGGTGCAGTCGAGGACGATGTCGGCGCTGGCGACCAGCGCGTCGAGCTCGGCGCCGGCCAGGCGCTGTTGCAGCGGAACGACTTCGATCGTGGGATTCAGCGCGGCCAGCGCCAGCCGGCCGGATTCGGCCTTGGCCATGCCGACGCGAGCCTCGGTGTGGATGATCTGACGTTGCAGGTTGGTCAGGTCGACCGCATCGTCGTCGACCAGCGTGATCCTGCCGACGCCACCCGAGGCAAGATAAAGCGCCGCCGGCGAACCGAGACCGCCGGCGCCGACGATCAAGGCGTGGGTGTCGAGAATGCGCTGCTGTCCCTCGATGCCGAGGGCGTCAAGCAGGATGTGCCGGCTGTAGCGGAGCAGTTGCTCGTCGGTCACTTGTACTCGCGCCATTCCGGCGGCGTGTCGTCGTGGTCGCCGTGCGGGCGGTGTTCCCAGGCTTGAACGTAAGCGCCTTCGGGCGACGGTTTGAGGCGTTTCTCGGGAACGACCATGTTGTGCAGCTGGGTTTCCTCGACGTAATGGATGAGCGCGCGTGTCAGCTTGCTCATCAAGGTATTGTCGAGGTGGTAACCCTTGTCTTCCAGATGGTCTTCCAGCTCGGCCAGTGTGTGCTGGGTCAGTTCGTACTCGACGCCGAGCGCGCGCTTCTCGTACTTCGGCTCGACGTCGATTTCGTCCATGTTCTTCAGGTCGTCCGCCGCCTCCGGCACCTGGCCTGGCGGAAACTTGGAGAACAGGATCTCCCTTTTTTTCCTGAGGTCTGCGTTGTTGCCCATCATCCCTCCCTGCTCGGATACCTGATCCTTACTTGGCCTGCATGATCTGCAGGCCCTTGAGGATATTCAGTGCCTGCTGGAACTGGTAGTCGTTCTTGCCGGCGTATTCCAGGCGGGCCGGCATTTCGTCGGCTTCTTCCTTGTCCTGCTTGCCGGCCGGCTTGGCCGGTGCCAGCTTGCTTTCATCCTTGCCGGCTTCCTGCTTGTCCTCAAGATGGCGCTCCAGGTCGGCTTCGCGGACGCGTGCGGAACTGCTGCCGTTGGGACTTTCCTCGACGACGATGTCCGGGGTGATGCCCTTGGCCTGGATCGAGCGGCCTGCCGGCGTGTAATAACGGGCCGTGGTCAGCTTGATCGCGGTGTTGTTAGGCAGCGGCAGGACCGACTGGACGGAACCCTTGCCGAAGGTCTGGGTGCCGACGATGGCCGCACGCTTGTGATCCTGCAGCGCGCCGGCGACGATTTCCGAGGCCGAGGCCGAGCCGCCATTGACCAGTACCACCATTGGGACTTTCTTGACGCCGACCGGCAGGTTGCGCAGTGGATCTTCGCGGGTGCCGCGCAGGTAATCGCGCGGACGGGCGAGGAACTCCTGTTTGGCGTCCGGGGTGCGGCCGTCGGTCGACACGACCTTGGTGTCCGGCGGCAGGAAGGCGGCGGAAACGCCGATGGCACCGTGGAGCAGGCCGCCCGGATCGTTGCGCAGGTCGAGCACCAGGCCCTTGAGGTCGCCTTCCTTGTAAACATTGCTCAGATGCTTGGCCAGGTCGGGTACCGTGGCTTCCTGGAACTGGGTGATGCGGACCCAGGCGTAGCCGGGTTCGACGATCTTCGACTTGACGCTCTGGACCTTGATGACTTCGCGGACCAGCGTGATTTCCAGCGGCTTGCTCTCGCCTTTACGCAGGATGCTCAGGCGGATCGCAGTCTTGGGTTTGCCGCGCATCTTCTTGACCGCATCGGACAGGCTCAGACCCTTGACCGGGGTGTCGTCGAGCTTGAAGATCAGGTCGCCGGCCTTGACGCCGGCCCGGTAGGCGGGCGTGTCCTCGATCGGCGAGACGACCTTGACCAGGCCGTCTTCCATGCCGACTTCGATGCCGAGGCCGCCGAATTCCCCCTGGGTGCCGACCTGCAGATCCTTGAACGAGTCGGCATCGAGGTAGGCGGAGTGCGGGTCGAGATTGGACAACAGGCCGGAGATCGCGTTGGCGATCATCTTCTTGTCATCGACCGGCTCGACGTAACCCTGTTTGATCGCGCTGTAAACCTCGGCGAAGGTGCGCAGGTCTTCGATCGGCAGGCCGGCACGCGCTTCCTTCTCGGCGAAGGCCGGCAGCTGCAGCGTGATCAGGGCGCCGGCAACGAAGGCGCCGACGGTAAGACTCAAGGTTTTGAATTTGCTCATTTCAGACTGGCCCATCTCATGGGGTCGATCGGTTGCCCTTTGTGGCGGATTTCAAAGTATAAACCGGATTCCGGATTGCCTCCGGTATTGCCGACGGTGGCGATGGTTTCACCCCCCTTGACGGCCTGGCCGACCTGCTTGAGCAGCGAATCGTTGTTGCCGTAGATCGACAGGTAGGCGTCGCCGTGGTCGACGATCAGCAGGTTGCCGAAGCCGCGCATCCATTCCGAGAAGACGACGCGGCCGTTGGCAACGGCCTTGACCGGGCTGCCGGTGTCAGTGCGGATGAACAGCCCGCGCCACTGGCCGCCGCCGTCGCGGGGGGCGCCGAAGCGGCCGATGACCGTGCCGCGTACCGGCAGACGCAGCGTGCCGCGCAACTTGGCGAAGCTGCCGTCGTTGGCAACCGGTTCGTAACGATTTTCCGCCCCGCTGGCCTGGGCCGGCGGCGCCGGCTCGCGCGTTCCCGGCGAGGCGGTTTGCG
>DKNF01000148.1 GCA_002470165.1 Betaproteobacteria bacterium UBA7395
AGGCGAACTGTCGAACCCGGGTTCCCTGATCGTCGCCGCTTCGCTGGCCTTCGGCGCCACTGCCGCCAACGCATCCGGCTTCATCAACGTCCTGACCGGCGGTACCAGCGGCGTCTATTACCCGCTCGGCGTCTCGCTGACCCAGATCTACGGCAAGGTGCTGCCCGACGCCAAGATGTCGGTGCAGGCGACCAAGGCTTCGGCCGAAAACCTCAACCTGCTGCAGGCCGGCAAGGGCGAAATCGCCTTCACGCTCGGCGACACCCTCTCCGAAGCCTGGAAGGGCAACGCCGAAGTCGGCTTCAAGGCGCCGCTGAACAAGCTGCGCACGGTCGCCGCGATCTACCCGAACTACATCCACTTCCTGGCTTCCGCCGATTCCGGCATCAAGTCGCTGGCCGACCTCAAGGGCAAGCGCGTTTCGGTCGGCGCCCCGAAGAGCGGCACCGAACTGAACAGCCGCGACATCCTCAAGGCCGTCGGCATGAGCTACCAGGACTTCGCCAAGACCGAATACCTCGGCTACTCGGAGTCGGTCGAACTGATGAAGAACCGCCAGCTCGACGCCACCCTGCTGTCGTCCGGCCTCGGCGTCGCCGCCGTGCGCGACCTGGCGACGGCGCTGAAGATCGTCGTCATCCCGATCCCGGCCGACGTCGTCGCCAAGATCGGCGACGCCGCCTACCAGTCCGGCACCATCCCGGCCAACACCTACAACGGCCAGACCACCGACGTGAACACCGTGCTCGTGCCCAACTACCTGATCACCCACGAAGGCGTGCCGGCCGACACCGTCTACAAGATGACCAAGTCGATGGCCGAGAACCTCGACGCCATGGCCACCGCCCACGCCGCCGCCAAGGCGATCAAGAAGGAAAAGCTGGCCACCGGCTCGCCGGTGCCGCTGCACCCGGGCGCCGAGAAGTACTACCGCGAAGCCGGTCTGCTCAAGTAAGCGATCATGACGGCTCACGTCTCCCCGCCGAACATCGAGCAGGAGACGTTCTCCGAGCACGGCGCCCAGCGCCGTCTCGGAGGCGTCGCGCTCCTCGTGCTGACCGGCATCGCGCTCGGCTTTTCCATCTACCAGCTGGCAATCGCGGCCTTCCATCCGCTCTCCAGTCTGGTCATGCGCGCGCTGCACGTCGGCTTCCTGCTGACCCTGACCTTCATCCTCTTCCCGATCCGCAAGAACGGTCGCCTTGACCGCGTTCCCTACGGCGACTGGCTGCTGGCCGGCCTCGCTTTCGCGCTCGCCGCCTATCAATGGGTTTTCGAAGTCGACCTGATCATGCGCGCCGGCGACCCGAGCACCACCGACCTAATCGTCGGTACGGCGATGATCGTCCTCGTTTTCGAGGCCGCCCGCCGCATCCTCGGCCTGGCGCTGCCGACCATCTGTGCCCTCTTTCTGCTCTACGGCCTGTTCGGCCAGTATCTGCCGGGCGACCTCGCCCACCGCGGCTACGACTTCGCCCAGATCGTCGACCAGCTGGCTTTCGGCACCGAAGGCATCTTCGGCATCCCGACCATGGTCTCGGCGATGTACATCTTCCTCTTCGTGCTCTTTGGCGCCTTCCTCGAACACGCCGGCATGATCAACCTGTTCAACTCGGTGGCGCTCGGCTTCGTTGGCCACGCCAAGGGCGGCGCCGCCAAGGTATCGGTGGTTTCGTCCGGTCTGATGGGCTCGATCTCCGGCTCTGGCGTCGCCAACGTGCTGACCACCGGCCAGTTCACCATCCCGCTGATGAAACGCTTCGGCTATTCCGGCACCTTCGCCGGCGCCGTCGAGGCCACCGCCTCGATGGGCGGTCAGATCATGCCGCCGGTGATGGGCGCGGTCGCCTTCATCATGGCCGAAAACCTCAACGTCCCCTACATCGAGATCGTCAAGGCGGCGCTGGTCCCGGCCATCCTCTATTACGTGACAGTGTTCTGGATGGTGCACCTCGAAGCCGGCCGCAAGAATCTCGGCGGACTGGCCAAGGAAGACTGCCCCAACCCCTGGCGGGCGATCCGTGAGCAGTGGTATCTGGTGCTGCCGCTGGTCGGCCTGGTCGGCATGCTGTTCAACGGCTTCACGCCGATGTACTCGGGCATGGTCGGCCTCGCCCTGTGCGCCATCCTGATCCTCGGCGCCGCCGTCGCCGCCCGCCTTTCCGGCACCGCCTTCCGCTTCGTCTTCTGGATCGCGGTCGGTCTCGGCGCCTCGGCGCTGGTCAAGTGGGGGGTCTATCCGGTGCTGATCGTCATTGCGCTACTGATCGTCGCCTGCCTGTTTGTCCAGGGCGGCCGCGACACGCTGCAGGTGATGCGCAACAGCCTGGTCGATGGCGCCAAGCAGGCGCTGCCGGTCGGTGTCGCCTGCGCCATCGTCGGCATCATCATCGGCGTGCTGACGCTGACCGGCGCCGCCACCAATTTCGCCGGTTTCATCCTCAAGGTCGGCGAAGACAGCCTGTTCGTCTCGCTGCTGCTGACCATGCTGATCTGCCTGGTGCTGGGCATGGG
>DKNF01000182.1 GCA_002470165.1 Betaproteobacteria bacterium UBA7395
GGGAACGCGCCGGCCGAACAGCGCGGCCACGGCCTTGCCCTCGGCGGCGTCGTTGGCCGGCGTCGCCGTGCCATGCAGGTTGATGTAGTCGATCTCGTCGCTGCTCAGGCCGGCCGAGCGCAACGCTGCTTCCATTGCCAGGCGGGCGCCGAGGCCTTCGGGATGTGGCGACGACATGTGGTAGGCATCGCTCGATTCACCGGTGCCGAGCAGCAGGATGTTGCCGCGCTGTGCTCGGTCGGCGCGTTCGAGCAGGGCGAAGGCGGCACCCTCGCCGATCGAGATCCCGTCACGGCCCGCGTCGTACGGCCGGCAGGCCTGGGTCGAGGTCAGTTGCAACGAGGCAAAGCCGTACAGGGTGGTCAGGCACAGGCTGTCCACGCCGCCGACGATGGCGGCGTCGATGCTGCCCAGCGCCAGTTGGCGGGCGGCGGCGGCAAAGACCTTGGCGCTCGACGAGCAGGCGGTGGAAATGGCCATCGCCATGCCGGTGAGGCCGAAGTAGTCGCGGGTGAACTCGGCCAGCGAAAACGAGTTGTGCGTGGTCCGGTAGATGAAATCGTCGGGCAGCGCGCCGCTGTCGGGGTCGCGTCGGCGGTAGGCAAGTTCGGTCTGCAGGATGCCGGCGGTGCTGGTGCCCAGGAACACGCCGACCCGCGCCGGGCCGTAGCGGGCGACGGCGGCACGGACCTGATCGGCGAAGCCGTCGGCTTCCAGGCCCATCTGCGTCAGCCGGTTATTGCGGCAGTCGTAGGCGGCCAGCGCCGGCGGCAGCACCTGGGTGTCGACACCGGGCACTTCGCCGATCCAGGTCGGTAGGTCCACGCTTTCGAAACGGCAGGGCTGCAGTCCGCTGCCTCCGCTGGCCAGTGCCGCCCGGGTGGCGGCGAGGCCGCAGCCGAGGGCGGTGGTGGCGGTGAAGGAGGAAAGCAGCAGTGGCGTCACGTCGGCATCCGGTACGGGGTGGCGGGAATTCTAGCAGAGCCCTATTCCGCTGCTGCGGATTGCTCCAGTTCGGCGATCACCTGGGCACCGAGCAGGAGCAGCACGGCGGCCATTTCCATGAAGAACAACAGGACCACGGCGGTGGTCAGGGAACCGTAGACGACGCCGATTTTGGACACCGTTGTGAAGTACCAGATCAGGCCGTGGCGCAGTAACTCCCACAGCAGCGCACCGGCCAGTCCGCCGAGCAGGGCGTGGCGCAGACGGGTGCGGCCGACCGGGACGATCAGGTAGATGGCGGCCAACACCAGGCTGACCAGGGCGATGCCGAGCACGGGAAAAAGAAATCCGACGATGCCGCTGAGCGACCAGCGCTGGCCGAGCAGCACCAGATTCTCACCGGCCAGGGTCTGCAGCGCGAGCGTGCCCAGGGTGAGCAGCAGCAAGGCAATGCCCAGGACGACGACCAGGCAGTAAGGCAGGATGGCGGACACCAGCGCATGCCGTTCCTGGTCCTTGCCACGATGGGCGAAGATCACCGCCATCGCCTTCTCCAGCACCGAGAAGGCTTGCGAACTGAAGAACAGCAGCGTGCCGAGCATGACCAGGCTGATCGAGCGTCGCCGGTCGAGGAAGCGGGAAATGTCGGCGACCAGGTTGTCGGCCAGGCTGGGCAGCAGCCAGTCGAGGTAGAGTTCGATGGTGTCGAGCAGCAGGCCGCGCTCGACCAGATGCGACAGCCCCACGACTGACAGGATCAGCAGGGGCAGCAGCGACAACAGCGCGTAGTAGGCGATGGCACCGGCCAGCAACAGCCCCTGGTTGCGCCGGAAGCCACGCCCGGTGCGCAGGGCGAAGTCCAGCAGCGGCAGTTGCCTCAGCCAGCCAGCGGGCATTCTGCTTGGGCGGTCGGCGGCATACGGCAGACCAGCATGACGTTGGCGAAGGGTTTGCCCTCGTTCATTTCCATGGTGCTGACCGAGAAACCGAGGCTTTCGAGCAGCGCCACCCACTCGGCGAGCGGCCGGCAATAAAGCCGCGGCAGGCGGTGGCCGCGGACGAAGGTGACCGCATGATCCACCCAGTTGCACAGGTGGTAAGGCAGACCGGCCGAGGCGTCGCCGATGCGGGTCAGGAACAGCCCGCCCGGCGGCAGTGCGGCGCGGATGCGGGTGAGCACGTCCTGCTGGCCGGCGTGGTCGAAGTAATGAAGGGCGTCGAGGATGGTGACGACGTCGGCGTGGCCGAAATCGACCCGGCACATGTCGCCCTGGCGGATATCGACCAGCGGGTGGTCGCGGCCGAAAGCCCGGGCGGCGCGGTCGACGTCCTTCTGCATCAGTTCGTAGCCGCGCAGGCTCAGCGCCTTCGGTGCCGGCGCCCAGTCGGCCGGCCAGTTGCCCTGTTCGTGCAGCTTGCGGGCGGCGAGCAGCCAGCCGAACAGGCTGCCCTGGCCGCAGCCGAGGTCGAGGTAATGACCTTCGGCCGGGAAAATCCCCTGGCGCAGCAGTTCGCGGAAGATGCAATCGGACGACAGCTTGCCGCGGGCGTAGTGGTAGGCGAATTTGCCGCCGCCGCGGAAGGGCAAGGTGGCTTCGTCGAGCAGGGTGTTGAGGAAAGTTGCGTGGTTCATCGGCAGGCTTCGTCGAGGGTGACGGGGATGAGTTTGCGTTCGCCAAGCGTCGCCAGCAAGCGCGGCAGCACCGCCAGGATGACCGGCTGGCCGTCGGCCGTGCGGGCGGCGTTGCCGTCGTGCAGCAGCAGGATGTCGCCCGCGGCGAGTTGGCGGCTCAGTCGGCGCAGCACGGTGTCCGGGTCGCTGCAGCGGGTGTCGTAGGGGCGCCGGGTCCATGCCGCCAGTTGCAGGTCGAGGCTGGCCAGCACCGGGTCGAGGAAGGGATTGCGCAGGCCGGCGGTGGCGCGGAAGTAGCGCGGGCGCCGGCCGCAG
>DKNF01000271.1 GCA_002470165.1 Betaproteobacteria bacterium UBA7395
TGCATGCAGCCGTCCTTGCGGATCAGCCACTCGAGCTTGTTGTTCTGCTCGACCTCGGTATAGCGCATCACCGTCCACGACTTGGCCGACAGATCCATCGGGTTGTCGTAGACGCCGTGGCAGTTGCCGACTTCGTCGCGGATGTCGTTCCACTCCGAGCAGGCCACCTGGCACGCCTTGCAGCCGATGCAGGCGGAAACGTCGATGAGTTTGGCGATCTCCACCGTCTGCCGCACTTGCGTGGACGGCGTCGTGGTGGCGGAGCGCTGTTTGATGTCTAGCGATTGCAATGCCATGTCAGCTCTCCTTTACGCCTTCTCGATGTTGACCAGGAACGCCTTGTATTCCGGCGTCTGCGTGTTGGCGTCACCGACGAACGGGGTCAGGGTGTTGGTGATGAAGCCAGGCCTCGTCGCCCCCTTGAACCCGTAGTGGATCGGGATACCCACCGTGTGGACCTTCTTGCCGTCCACATCGAGCGTCTTGATACGCTTGGTCACCACCGCCACCGCCTTGATGAAGCCGCGGTTGGAGCGGATCTTGACCTTGTCGCCGGCCTTGATGCCCTTCTCCTTGGCCAGTTCCTCGCCCAGCTCGACGAACTGCTCGGGCTGCATGATCGCGTTGATCTGCGAGAACTTGGTCCAGTAGTGGAAGTGCTCGACCAGACGATAGGTCGTCGCCACGTACGGGAAGTCCTTGGCCGTGCCGAACGCTTCCATGTCGCCCTTGTACACCCGAGCGGCCGGATTGGACTTGGCCTTGGGGTTGTTCGGGTGCATCGGATTGTTGTCCAGCGGGCTTTCGAACGGCTCGTAGTGCTCCGGCATCGGGCCTTCCGCCATCAGCTCGCGGCTGAACAGGCGGCCGACACCTTCCGGCGTCATGATGAAGGGCATGACGTTCTCTTCCGGCGCGGCATTCGGACGCATGTCCGGAATGTCGTTGCCGCCCCAGGCCGTGCCCGTCCACTTGAGCACGGTACGCTGGGCATCCCACGGCTTGCCGGCCACGTCGGCGGAAGCGCGGTTGTAGAGGATGCGCCGGTTCACCGGCCAGGCGAAGCCCCAGTTCAGCGTCTGGCCGAGGCCGGAGGGATCGCTGTTGTCGCGCCGCGCGGTGTTGTTGCCGGCCTGCGACCAGGAACCGCAGTAGATCCAGTTGCCGCAGGCGGTCGAACCGTCGTCGCGCAGCATGGCAAAGCTCGGCAACTGCTCGCCGGCCTTGACCAGGACCTTGGTCGGGTCCTTGGGATCAACCACGTCGGCCAGCGCCTTGCCGTTGATCTCGCGCAGGAGTTCTTCGGGCGACGGCTTGGCCGGCTGGGTGTAGGCCCAGGTCAGGTTGAGGATGGGATCCGGGAAAGCACCGCCGTCCTTGGCGTACATGGCCTTCAGACGCAGGAACAAGGCAGCGATGATCTCGGTGTCGTCCTTGGCGTCGCCCGGACCGTCCGCCGCCTTCCAGCGCCACTGGATGACGCGGCCGGAGTTGGTGAAGGTGCCCGAGTTTTCGGCGAACAGCGTGGCCGGCAGACGGAACACTTCGGTCGGGATTTCGGCCGGCTTGACGTCGTTGAACTCGCCGTGCGGCTTCCAGAACTCGGAGGTGTCGGTGGCCAGCGGATCGATGACGACCATCCACTTCAGCCTGGCCAGCGCGTCACCGACCTTCTTCTTGTTCGGCACCGACGACAGCGGGTTGAAGCCCTGGCAGATGAAGCCGTTGATCTTGCCCTCGAACATCGCGTGGAAGATGGCCAGCGTGTCGCCCGGCCCGCCCAGTTTGGGCAGCCAGTCGAAGGCGAAGCCGTTTTCCGGGGTGGCGGCGTTGCCGTACCAGGCCTTGCACAGGCTGGTGAACCACTTCGGGAAGTTCTGCGGGAAGTTCATCTGGTTCGGCCGCAGCGCCTTGGGCGTGCGCTTCTCCAGATAGCTGGTGCGATCCTTGTCGGCCTCGGTCGGCGCCGACAGGTAGCCCGGCAAGTTCTGCGAGTAGGCGCACATGTCGGTGATGCCCTGGACGTTGGCATGGCCGCGCAAGGCGCCGATGCCACCGCCGGCCATGCCCATGTTGCCGAGCAGCAACTGGATCATCGCCATGCAGCGGATGTTCTGCGAACCCACCGAGTGCTCGGTCCAGCCCAGCGCGTACAGGCTGGTCATCACCTTGTCCTTGACGGCGGTCGAGGCAATGTACTCGCACACCTTGAGGAAAGCGTCCTTGGGCGTACCGCAGACCTGCTGCACCACTTCCGGCGTATAGCGGGCGTAGTGGGCCTTCATCAGCTGGAAGACGCAGCGCGGGTCCTGCAGGGTTTCGTCGACCTTGGCAAAACCGTCCTCGCCCATCTGGTACTTCCAGGTGGACTTGTCGTAGTTGCGCTTCTCCTCGTTGTAGCCGGAGAAGATGCCGTCTTCGAAGCCGTAGCCTTCGTCGATCAGGAAAGCGGCGTTGGTGTAGGCCTTGACGTACTCGTGCTGGAGCTTGTCATGGCTGACCAGGTAATTGATGACGCCGCCGAGGAAGGCGATGTCGGAACCCGGCCGGATCGGCGCGTAGTAGTCGGCCACCGATGCCGTGCGGTTGAAGCGCGGATCGACGACGACAAGCTTTGCCTTACGATTCTTCTTGGCCTCGATCGCCCATTTGAAGCCGCAAGGATGCGCTTCGGCGGGATTGCCGCCCATGACGAAAATGAGGTCTGCGTTCTTGATGTCCACCCAATGGTTGGTCATCGCACCACGCCCAAAACTCGGAGCCAGACTGGCCACCGTAGGGGAGTGTCAAATGCGTGCCTGGGTGTCGAGCGCAGTGACGCCGAGACCGCGCAGGGTCTTGACGGTCAGGTAACCGGCTTCGTTCGAAGAGGCGGAAGAGACCAGCGCACCCATCGTCGGCCAGCGGTTGACGGTCAGGCCGTCGGCGTTCTGGGCGATGAAGTTGGCGTCGCGGTCGGCCTTCATGTGGGCGGCGATGCGATCGAGCGCTTCGTTCCAGGAAATCCGCTTCCATTCGCTGGAACCGGCTTCGCGGACTTCCGGCCACTTCAGGCGGTCCTTGCTCTGGATCATGTCGCGCAGGCCGGCACCCTTCGGGCACAGCGTACCGCGGTTGACCGGATTATCCGGGTCGCCTTCGATGTGGATGATCTCGGACTGGGAATTCTTGGACTTGTCCCCGGTCGAGTAGATGAGCACCCCGCAGGACACCGAGCAATACGGGCAGATATTGCGCGTTTCGGTGGCGCGGGCGAGCTTGAAGGTGCGTACTTCCGCCAGGGCTGCGGTCGGGGAGAAGCCCATCACTGCGATGGACGAACCCGTGAGCCCGGCGGAGCAGACCTTGAAGAACTGCCGCCTGTTCATGTTCATTGTGTTTTTTCCTCCTGAATGCGACTCCCTGTCGCAAGGAAAAACCACTGCAACGACCATGCCATTCGGCGCAAGTCACTGAGGCGAAAGACTTCGGGTTTGAGCCCCGGCGCGAAAACCGGGACATTTTGTCCACTCCACCAGAGCAAATGGACAAAATGTCCCAATTCACGAATCAGGGCGCCAAGGCCTGGACCTGCTGCGCCACCCGGGCAATTTCCTCTGTCGTCAGCGCGCCGGCCTCGATCTGTCGGCGCGGGCCGCGCAGATGGCCCAGGGCGCGCCCGTACAGCGGATCGTAGTGGAGTTCGAGCAGGGAAGCGGTCAGACGGGAAAAATCGCCCTGCCCGGCCAGTTCCAGCCAGTCGTCGATACGCTCGTTGCCGAGCAGTGCACGCAGACCGTTCAGACGCACAGCCAGTTCCCCGATATCGTGCAGAAAATGCGGGTAATCCTGCAGCAGGAAAGCGACGCGGTCGTCGCGGGCAACCCGGATTTCGCTGCACGGCGCCTGCTGCATGGCGAGGAACAGGGCTTCCGGCAGGCGCAGGCGGCCGATCTTGCGCGACTCCGATTCGACGAACACCGGCCGCGCCGGATCGAAGGCGGCCAGCGCGTGCCACAGGCAGGTCTCGAACCATTTCTGCCCCGGCTGCGCCTGACCGGGCTGCCCGCCGAGCACCGAGCCCTTGTGGCAGGCCAGGCCCTCCAGGTCGAGCACCTGGGCGCCCTGCCCGGCCATGGCCTGGAGGATGCGCGTCTTGCCCGAGCCGGTCGGCCCGGCGATGACGTGAAAACGGTACAGGCCGGGCAGGCGCTCCAGTTCGGCCAGCACATGATTGCGGAAAGCCTTGTAACCGCCTTCGAGCTGGCAGGCATCCCAGCCGACCGAGCGGAACACCGTGGTCATCGCGCCGGAACGCATGCCGCCACGCCAGCAGACGATCAGCGGCCGCCAGGACTTGTCCCGCTCGAGGAAGCGTTCCTGCAAATGACGGGCGATATTGGCCGAGATGTAGGCAGCGCCCAGTTTCTTGGCGACGAAGGGCGAGACCTGCTTGTACAGCGTGCCAACCTCGGCCCGCTGTGCGTCGTCGAGAACCGGACAGGAAATCGCACCGGGAATGTGGTCGTCGGCGAATTCGGCCGGCGAACGGACGTCGATGATCTCGTCGAAACCGGCCAGCGCGTCGAGGCTGGCGATCCCCTTGCGCGAGGACGGTCGTTGATTTGCCGGCGGCCTGTCGTCGCGCATTTTCCTTTATCCTTCGCCCTTTCAAGCCAAAGACGGCATTTTAACGAAGTTCAGGATCAGCTCATGGACAAACCTTCCGCAAACCCGCCCCCCCTGCGCCTGACCCAGTTCGCCCATGGCGGCGGCTGCGGCTGCAAGATCTCGCCGGCCGTTCTGAGCAACATCCTGAAGCACGTCGACCGCGGCCTGATTCCGCCCCAACTGATGGTCGGCATCGAATCCTCGGACGACGCCGCCGTCTACCGCCTCAACGACACGCAGGCGCTGGTCGCCACTACCGACTTCTTCACCCCGGTGGTCGACGACCCGCGCGATTTCGGCCGCATCGCCGCCGCCAATGCCCTGTCCGACGTCTATGCCATGGGCGGTAAGCCGATCCTGGCGCTGGCCTTGGTCGGCATGCCGATCGACAAGCTGCCGCCGGAAGTCATCGGCCAGATCATCGAAGGCGGCAGCAGCATCTGCCGCGAAGCCGGCATCCCGGTCGCCGGCGGGCACTCGATCGACGTCGTCGAACCGATCTACGGCCTGGTCGCCCTCGGCCTGGTCCATCCCGACAAGCTCAAGAGGAATCGCGACGCACAGGCCGGCGATTGCCTGGTGCTGGGCAAGCCGCTCGGCATCGGCGTGCTGTCGGCGGCGCTCAAGCAAGGCAAGCTGTCGGCCGCCGGCTACGCCGAGATGCTGCGCTGGACGACCAAGCTCAACACCCCCGGCCCCAAGCTCGCGGAACTGGCAGGCGTGCACGCGCTGACCGACGTCACCGGCTTCGGCCTGGCCGGCCATCTGCTGGAAATCTGCCGGGGTGCCGGCCTCGGCGCCGACGTCAATTTCGCCGACCTGCCGGTGATCGCCGAAGCGCTGGACTGGCTCGGCCAGGGCGTCGCCACCGGCGCCTCGACCCGCAACTGGGCCAGTTACGGCGACGAAGTCGAACTGCCGGCCGACTTCGCCCCGTGGCAGCAGAAGCTGGTGACCGACCCGCAAACCTCGGGCGGCCTGCTGGTCAGTTGCGCCCCGGACTGCGTGGACGCGGTGCTCGACATCTTCCGCGCCGACGGCTTCAGCGAAGCCCGGGTGATCGGCCAGATGCGCGCAGGCAGCGGCGTTAGCGTTCGCTGACGCCGGCCATCAACGACCGCGTGCCTTGGCCGGCGGCCTTT
>DKNF01000172.1 GCA_002470165.1 Betaproteobacteria bacterium UBA7395
CAGGCCGAAACGCAGCCCCGGATAGCCGGGCAAGGGCACGCCCGGCAGGGGAACATCCAGTTCGCTGCCGGCGTCTTCCGCGCCCTGACGCGGACGCAGCACCTCGACCCGGTGCCCGAGATCGCGCAGACCGCCGACCAGCCGGCCAACGGTCATCGCCACCCCGTTCACCTCGGGCGGATAGGTTTCGGTGACAAAGGCGATATCGAGCATCACAGCTTCTCCGGCAGAATACCGCCCCCGATCACCGGCAACAGGAACAGCGAAGCCGCTCCGGCCTGTGAAGGGCGATTGGTCGGGGTATGGCGAGTAGACACGAATCAGGCGCCGGCAGTGACCGGCGCCGACGCGGTGCTGCGCGCTTGCAGCAAGTCCCGGTAGCAGTCGGCCAGGCGGCCGGCCATGGCGGTATCCGACCAGTCGTCGGCCAGCCCGCGTGCTTCGTCGGCCAGATGCCCCCAGGCCGCCGGATTGGCCAGTATCCGGCCGAGCACTTCGCCGAAGGCCTGCGCATCGTCGGGTGGGGTGAAGCAACCGCGGCCGCTGTCGAGGATGTCGGCGGTGCCCATTTCCGACAGGGCGACCACCGGCAGGCCGGCGGCCATCGCTTCGAGCAGGACCAGCCCCTGGGTTTCAGTTCGCGACGCAAAGGCGAAGACATTGGCCGCTGCGTAGCAATCGGGCAGGCCGCGCTGGCGGTCGAGGTAGCCGATGAAACGCACGGCGTCGTTCAAGCCGAGTTCGCTGACCCGGGCCTGCAATTCGCCCATCGCCGGCCCCTCGCCGGCAACCACCAGCAGGATGTCGGGTTGCTGACGATGGGCATGGCGCAAGGCGTCGAACAGAAAGGCAATATTCTTTTCGTGGGCGACCCGCCCGACGAACAGCGCCACCGGCCGCTCCGGCGCAATGTCGTGGGCCGCCCGGAAGGCCAGCCCGTCGCCACCGGCGAACTGGGCCAGCGGGATTCCAGTCGGCAAGACCTGCATCGGCACCGTCACCCCGTAAGCCTGCAGACGTTCGTGCATCGCCGTCGACGGCACGACCACCGCATCGAGCGCGTTGCACTGGCGGCGCGACAGGCGCCGGGCCTGGGCACGCAGCCAGTTGCCGGGCAGGAAGGGCGCGTAATGCTCGACGTATTCCTCGAACAGCGTGTGATAGGTGGCAACCACCGGCAGGTTGCGTTGGCGGGCGGCCTTGAGCCCGGCATAGTGGGCAACGAAGGGCGTCTGCACGTGAATCACGTCGCAATCCGCCGACGCGGCCAGCACCGCCCGGTGCATCGCCCGCCAGCCGACCAGCCGGTCTTCCGGATCGCGCGGCACGGGTCGTCCGGCCACGCGGACGATGCCCGGCTCGTCGGGCTCATCGCCGTAACGCGGCACCACCAGACGAACCTCAACGCCCTGCCCGGCCAGCGTCCGGCGAAAGGTTTCGATCGAGGTCGACACCCCGTTGACGCGGGGAAAATAAACATCCGACACCATCAGTACGCGCATTTCAGGCCTCCGCCATGTCTTCTTCGGCTTCGCGCCGGGGCGCGGCCAGGGCCAGCGGCCGGGCCGGGGCGGTGCCCCACTCGACCAGTTCCAGCCGACCGTCGAAGTGCTCGACGATGGCCGTACAGGAATCGACCCAGTCGCCGCAGTTGATGTAATCCAGACCGTCGATCTTGCGGATCGTGGCCCAGTGGATGTGGCCGCAGATGACGCCGTCCAGCCCGCGCTCGCGGGCGTGATGAACGGCCGATTCCTCGAAATCGAAAATGAAGTTGAGCGCCGTCTTGACCCGCCGCTTGGCGTAACCGGCCAGCGACCAGTAGCCGGGCCGGCCGAGCTTGCGGCGTATCCACGACAGCCAGTGGTTGAGCCGGACCAGCAGGTCGTAGGCCTTGTCGCCCAGCACCGCGACCCAGCGGTGGTGGCGCGTGACCTGATCGAACTGGTCGCCGTGGATCAGCAGGTAGCGACGTCCGTCGGCGGTTTCATGCACCAGTTCGTCGGCCACCTCGATGTCGCCGAAAACGACACCGCAGTAATCGCGCAGCGCCTCGTCGTGGTTGCCGGGGATGAACACCACGCGATCGCCGGAACGCGCCCGACGCAACAGTTTCTGGACCACGGTGTTCTGTGCCTGCGTCCAGCAGATGCTGCGACTCATGGCCCAGAAATCGACGATGTCGCCGATCAGGAAAGTCTGCTCGGCCGGATGTTCGCGCAGGAAATCGAGGAGTCTGTCCGCCTGGCACGCCCGGGTGCCGAGGTGGATGTCGGATAAAAACAGGCTTCTGACTTTTGGCATGCCGCCACGATAGCGGCGGCGCATGAAGCCCCGGTGACGGCGAGATTACAAAACCGTGACGGAGTGCTTCACTCGCAACGCACCCGGCTGGCCGGGAAGCAGGCGGCAAAGCGGCTGCCCTTGCCGGGTTCGCTGCTGACTTCGAGCGTCGCCTGGTGACGGCTCAGCGCGTGCTTGACGATGGCCAGGCCGAGGCCGGTACCGCCGGCATCGCGCGAACGGCCGCGGTCGACGCGGTAGAAACGCTCGGTCAGGCGGGGGATGTGCTTGGCGTCGATACCGATGCCGGTATCCTGGACGGCAAATTCCGCGCCTTCCGGCGAAATCCGCCAGATCAGCGTGATCGTGCCGCCGGCCGGCGTATAGCGCACGGCATTGGCAACCAGGTTGGCCAGCGCACTGACCAGCTCCGATTCGGCGCCGACCAGGTCGCCCTGACCTTCGCTGTCGAGCACGATGTGATGGCGCCCGGCGGACAGGGCTTCGGCATCGCGACGCAGCTTGTCGACCAGGCTGTCCATGTCCACCAGCTGATCCTCGGGCGGCGGCGCCGATTCGATCGACGACAGGGTCAGCAGGTCCTGGACGATCGACTGCATGCGCTGCGACTGCTCGCCCATCAGTTGCAGGTAATGCCGGCGGGTATCCTCGTCGACCTCGATTTCCTGCAGGGTTTCGACAAAGCCCGAAAGCACCGTCAGCGGCGTGCGCAATTCGTGCGAGACGTTGGCGACGAAATCGCGCCGCATGCTGTCCAGGCGGTCGGTCTGGGTGATGTCCTTGACCTGCAGGAGCCAGTGACCTTCGGCGTAGGAGATCAGGTAAAGCGACAGCACGCGCTCGAAATAGCGATCCAGGCGCAGTGTCAGCGGACGCGAAAAATCGGCCCTGTCGAGGTAATCGACAAAGGCTGGCTGGCGGACGATATTGGCGATCGGCGCACCGCGATCGGTCGCCAGGGCAAGATCAAGCTGGCGTTCTGCCGTCTTGTTGCAGAACTGTATCTGGAACTCGGCATCCAGCAGGACGATGCCGTCATTCATCGCATGAACGGCTGCTATCAGCCGGGCGATCTCCCGTTCGCGCCGCTCGATTTTTTCCAGGAGTTCCTTCTCATGTCGGTAAAGGCGACGAAAAACCCTGTCCCATTCACCATCACCTTCCAGGCTGGCATCGAGCACCGGTTTGCGCGACCAGCGCTCCAGCCGGGAAAAATTCCGGTAGTGCATCGCCAGATGCACGCTGAGCCCCGTGTAGAAGAGCACCCAGCCCATCCAGGGCTCGACGGAATAACCGAGCAGCAGTGAAACCAGCGCCGTGAACACACCATAGAGAAGCGCTCGTTGCACCTTGTTTCAGGCTCCCCGGAAACGGTACCCGGTACCACGCACGGTCTCGACCCGTTCCTGATGACCGGAGGGTTCGAGCGCTGCGCGCAGGCGACGGATATGGACATCGACGGTGCGCTCCTCGATGAATACATGGTCGCCCCAGACTTCGTCGAGCAACTGCGCACGCGTATAAACCCGCTCGGCATGGGTCATGAAGAAAAACAGCAGGCGGAATTCGGTCGGCCCCAGCTCGATCGGCTGACCGTCGGCAAGCACGCGATGGGTCGCCGGATTGAGTTGCAGGCCGCCGATTTCGACGGCCTCGCCGGCCAGATGCGGCGCCCGGCGGCGCAACACGGCACGGACCCGGGCAACCAGTTCCTTGGGCGAGAACGGCTTGGTGACGTAGTCGTCGGCGCCGGCATCCAGCCCCTGGACCTTGTCCTCTTCATGGACGCGGGCGGTCAGCATGATGATCGGAATTTCACGGGTCCGCTCGTCAGCCCGAATCTTCTTTGCCAGCGCAACGCCCGACTGCCCGGGCAGCATCCAGTCGAGGATGATCAGATCGGGCAAAGCAGCGCGAATGGCCGAATCGGCCTCTTCGGCACTGCTCGCTCGGACGACGAGAAAACCGGCGTGCTTGAGGTTGATCACAACCAGTTCCTGAATCGCCGGTTCGTCCTCGACGACCAGAATCGTCGGTGTCACTTGATCGCCTCCTTGTTGTGACGGATATCCCGACCCTCGACAACGAAGATGACCTGCTCCGAAATGTTCTTCGCATGATCGCCGATGCGCTCGATGGCCCGTGAGATCGAGATGATATCGATCGAGGTCGTAATGGTACGCGGGTCTTCCATCATATGGGTAATCAACTGACGGATGATCGACTTGAATTCGACATCGACATCGGCATCGGCTCGAATGACGCTGACGGCCAGCGCCCCGTCGAGCCGGGCGAAGGCATCGAGTGCCTGCCTGACCATCGCCAGTGCGGCCTCGGCCAGGTGGCGGATGCCGACACCATACTGGGCTGGCAGATGCCCGTTGTCGTAGATGCGGCGCACGCCCTTGGCGATCTTTTTGGCTTCGTCGCCGGCCCGCTCCAGATCGGTGACAATCTTGCTGATGCCGAGCACCAGGCGCAGGTCGGAAGCCGTCGGCTGACGCTTGGCGATGATGTGGGCGCAATCGTCGTCGATGGCCTTTTCCAGGTCGTTCACCTTGCGGTCGGTCTCAACGATGGTCTTCACGCTGGCAATCTCGCCCGTCGTGTAGGCCTCGATGGCCGCAGAAATCTGCGTTTCGACCAGCCCCCCCATCTGCAGCACATGCGTACGCAGACGACCGAGATCCTCGTCGAACTGGCTGGAAACGTGTTGGGATTCGTTCATTTTCCTGCTCCTCAGCCCATGCGGCCGGTAATGTAGTCTTCGGTACGCTTGTCCTGCGGCTTGATGAAGATTTCGTCGGTCTTGCCGAACTCGATCATCTCACCCAGATACATGTAGGCCGTATAGTCGGAAACGCGGGCCGCCTGCTGCATGTTGTGCGTGACGATGAGGATCGTCACGCGTGTTTTCAGTTCGTGCACCAGTTCCTCGATGGCACCGGTGGCAATCGGGTCGAGCGCCGAGGTCGGCTCGTCGAACAGCAGCAATTCAGGATCGGTCGCCAGCGCACGGGCGATGCACAGACGCTGCTGCTGACCACCGGACAGATTGGGCGCCAGATCCTGAAGACGATCCTTGACCTCGTCCCAGATGGCCGCACCGCGCAGGGCGTTCTCGACTTTTTCGTCGAGTATCCGCTTGTTTTTCTCGCCACGGACACGCAGACCGTAAGCGACGTTCTCATAGATGGTCTTGGGGAAGGGATTCGGCTTCTGGAAAACCATGCCAACACGCATCCGCACTTCAATCGGATCGACATCCGCCGAAAGCAGGTTGCTGTTGTCCGGGAAGAAGCGGATCTCGCCCTCGTAGCGATTGCCCGGGTAGAGGTCGTGCATGCGATTGAAGCTGCGCAGGTAAGTCGACTTGCCACAACCGGAAGGCCCGATCAGCGCGGTGACCTTCTTGTCATAAATCGGCATGTTGATGTTCTTCAAGGCTTGCGTCTGTCCGTAATAGAAATTCAGGTTACGGGCTTCGGCCTTGAGCTGGGGCTTGTCGTGTGTTTGCATTTGCGATTCCATTTCGATATTCGGTTTCTCGGCGTTAGCTGCGGTCGTCCGCAGGACTTACCACTTGATGTTCTTGCGCATGCGGTAACGCAGATAGATGGCGATGGCATTCATCGTCAGCACCATGCCCATCAGCACGAAGCCGGCGGCAGCCGCATTGACCTCGAAGGCCGGGTCGGGACGCGAGGTCCAGTTGAAGATCTGGATCGGCATCACGGTGAAGGGCGACATCACCCAGTCGAACAGGCCGGCGCTGGCGCCATCCACACCTGTCGCGGAGAAGGGTGCCGGCGGCAGGAAGGCGATGAAGGTCAGCGCGCCGATGGTGATGATCGGGGCGGTTTCGCCGATGGCACGGGCCAGGCCGATGATGACGCCGGTCAGGATGCCGGGCATGGCGTAGGGGATGATGTGATAGCGGCAGGTCTGCCAGCGCGTCGCGCCGACCGCCATCGACCCTTCGCGGATCATCGCCGGGATCGAGCGGATCGCTTCGCGGGTAGCGACGATGACGATCGGCAGGATCAGCAGCGCCAGGGTCAGGCCAGCCGACAGGATGCTCTGGCCGAAGCCGAAGGTGTAGACGAAGATGCCGAGCGCGAGCAGGCCATAGACGATGGACGGGACGGCAGCGAGATTGGTGATGTTGATCTCGATGATGTCGGTGATCCAGTTGCGCTTGGCGTATTCCTCGAGGTAGATGCCGGCGGCGACGCCGAGGGGTACGGCAGCCGCTGCGGTCACCAGCATCACCAGAAGCGTGCCGACCCAGGCCGACAGGATGCCGGACTGCGAGGCGCGACGCGATGCGAACTCGGTGAAGAACTCGATATTGAGTCGATCCAGGCCACGCATCAGCATGTCGCCGACCAGCAGGAAAATCACCAGCAAGCCGATGGACAGGCAGATGATGCCAAGCCCCTGGAAAAGCGTGTCTTTCAACTTGCCGCGTGCGATCAACACGCGGATTTGTTCGGTAGTCATCGGTTGCATGTCAGTAGGCCTCACGATAGCGACGGCGCAGCCACTGGCCGGCGATGTTGAACATCAGCGTGATCAGCAGCAGGGTCAGGCCGGCGGCGAAGATGGTCTGGTAACCAATCGAGCCGTGCGGCAGATCACCCAGGGCGACCTGGACGATGTAGGAAGTAATGGTCGCAGCCGGTTCCATCGGGTTCCAGGTCAGGTTCGGCTGCATGCCGGCGGCAACCGCCAGAATCATGGTTTCGCCGACCGCCCGGGAAATACCCAGGATGTAGGAAGCGGCCAGGCCGGAAATGGCTGCCGGCACGACAACGTGGATCGCGGTATACAACTTGGTCGCCCCCATTGCGTAGGAGCCTTCGCGCATGCTCATCGGCACCGCGCGCATCGCATCCTCGGACAGGGAGGCGATGTAGGGAACGATCATGATGCCCATGACCAGACCGGCCGACAGCAGCGAGAAGCCCGGCAGTTCCGGGAAGATTTTCTGCAGCAACGGGGTGACGATCAGCAGGGCAAAATAGCCGAAAACGATGGTCGGGATGCCGCCGAGCAATTCAAGCACCGGCTTGGCCACTTCACGCACTTTCGGGTTGGCGAATTCGGAAAGATAGATCGCAATGATCGTACCCATCGGGATAGCAACGGAAAGCGCCACGCCTGACGAGACAAGCGTCCCTGAAATGAGCACCATGATGCCGTAATGGGCATCATCGAACAAAGGCGTCCACTGCGTATCGGTCAGAAAGTCGATGAGCGGGACATGCTGAAAAAAGTGGATGGACTCGGAAACGAGCACATAGACGATGCCGACGGTAGTCAGTACCGAAACGGCGGCAGCGGCAAACAACAGCATCTCGATGATGCGCTCGCTGACATGGCGCATGGCATTGTGTGCCAGGCGGTCGCTGACCTGATGCAGATCGGAAGCGGAATTTACGGACATGGCGTGATTCACTTGAAGATACCTCTCGGAAACAAGGCCGATCCGTTACCGGACCGGCCTGTTCGGCAGCGGGCAGCAAGCGCCCGCCGAGTGCGACTTACATCTTCGCTTCGCGCTTCAGGATTTCTTCGACGGTGATACCGACTTCATTATGACCGCCGAACACCGTACCGACCTTGCCTTCCTTGGCGTGCTTCAGGTTGCCTTCGTAAGCAGCCTTGGGCAGCGGCACGTACTTCACTTCGCGGATCAGCTTGTCGGCGTTCTTCATGTAGAACTCGACGAACTCGCGAACTTCCGGCTTCTGCATCGACTTGGCCTTGACATAGACGAAAATCGGACGCGACAGCGGTACGTAGGAACCGTTTTCGACGTTGGCACCGGACGGCTCGACCGCCTTGCCGGTCTTCGGATTAACGATCGGCAGCCCCTTCAGGCGGGCCATGTTTTCGGCGTAGTAGGCGTAACCGAAGTAACCGATGCCATTGATGTCGCGCGAGACGCCCTGGACCAGCACGTTGTCGTCTTCGGAAGCGGTGTAGTCACCGCGCGAGGACTTGGCCTTGCCGACGATGGCTTCGGTGAAGTATTCGAAGGTCCCCGAATCGGCACCGGCGCCGAACAGCTTGATCGGCGCATCCGGCCAGGCCGGGTTAACCTGGTTCCACTTGGTGATCGTGCCCTGGGCAGCCGGCTCCCACATCTTCTTCAGCTCTTCGACGGTAGCTTGCTTGAGGAAGGTGTTCTTCGGGTTGATGACGACAGTCAGCGCGTCGTAGGCAATCGGCATTTCGATGTATTCGACACCGGCGGCCTTGCAGTCGGCCATTTCCTTGGCGGTGATCGGACGCGAGGCGTTCTGCAGATCGGTTTCGTCACGGCAGAACTTCTTGAAACCGCCGCCCGTACCGGAGATGCCAACCGTCACCTTGATGGCGTTCTTCTTGGCTTTCTGGAAGTCTTCGGCAACGGCTTCGGTAATCGGATAAACGGTCGACGAACCGTCGATCTTGACGATCTGGGCATACGCTGCCTGCGCACCGAACAGGGTAAGGCCGGCAACAGCCAGCGCGGAAACGATCTTGGATTGCTTGAACATGAGGTAACTCCTGCGTGGGTGAAAGATGACAGAACGCAGATTAACCAGCCTTTGTTACAACCGGATGACAGTCTGTAATAAAGCCGAATTGCCTACCAAGCCCGTAAATCCCCTGAAATATTTGCCGATTAAGCTGACGATTTTGTTACTTAAGGCGAATTTCAATCGTGAAACATCTTGCTTCGCTGTCCATCCGCGGAGGACTGCTGGCCATCGTTGGTGTTGGCAGCGCTCTCGGTATCGTCCTGTTATTGACCGCCCTGTTCTCGCTTCAGGGGTTTCGCAACGACATTCACGAGGTTTCGGGCCAGGTTAGCCGGACCAGCCAGGCACTCAACCATGTCAGCGCCGCCCGCAACGCCTTTCAGGCACAACAGCGTGGGCTCAACAACATGCTGCTGCGCAACTTCATGAGTAGCGAATTCGACAAGGGACACGCCGAATTTCTCGCCGGACGGCAATCCTTCTGGCAAGCCCTTGAACAACTCGAGGCCATGCAGCGCGCCGGCGAACTTCCGCCGCTGGGACGCAGCAGTGAAATCCGCAAACTGGCCGAGGAGCTGAATCTGCGCTACGACGACGTTCTCGCCAGCAACGAGCCGGGCGAGCCGAAATACATCCTGATGGTCGACGCCGGCATTCGCGATGCCGACCAGCCGCTGGTCGATGCACTCGGCGCCACCTTCGCTGCGATCAGTCAGGCCAGCAGCGACAGCGTCACGCGCTCCGCACAACTGGCCGAACAACGCTTCACCGCCAATGCCTTGCTGGTGCTCGCCGTCGGCGTACTCGGCTCGCTGTTTTTCCTGGCACTGGCCGCGCTTGTCGGTCGCCACATCCTGCATCGTCTGGGTGGTGAACTGGAACCGGTCGTCGCCGCCACGCGCCGGGTTGCCGCCGGCGATCTCACCCAGCCGATGCGCTCCGGGCAGGCCGCCGCCAACTCGCTGGTCGCCGCCATCGACGACATGCAGACACGCCTGCGCCTGCTCATCGGCGACGTCAAGCAGGGCGCCGAGACGACTTCCGGCAACGCCCTGGCGCTGCGCCAGTCGGCTCGCGAAGTGGCAGAAGCCAACAGCCTGCAAAGCGACTCGGCCGCGATGATCACGGCAGCCATCGAGGAACTGACCACGGCCATCGCGGTGATGGCCGAAAGTGCCGGCAGCGCCGCCGACGCCACGCGAATCACCCGCGAAACCGCCGTCGAAAGCGGCCGGATCATTCATCAGGCGATCGACGAAATCGGCAACATATCTGCCGAAGCGCGGGCATCGACAGCATCAATGCTGGAACTGCAGCAGCACACCCGGCAGATTTCCGGCTTCGCCCGGGAAATCAAGGAAATCTCCGAGCAGACCAACCTGCTCTCGCTGAACGCCGCCATCGAAGCCGCCCGCGCCGGAGACAGCGGCCGAGGTTTTGCCGTCGTCGCCGATGAGGTTCGCAAATTGGCTACCCGCACCGCCGACACCACGCGAATGATCGAAAGCCTGGTCACGCAGCTTGGCAATGCCGCCGAAACCAGCAGCACGGCCGTCGCCGCAACCGCCGAACGCTCGCGCCGAGGGACCGAACTGGCCGAGCAGGCCGAAAGCGCCATCGCCAGGATCGAATCCTTCTGCGAACGCTCTGCCGTCGCTGCCCGGGAAATCGTCGAGGTACTCGGGGAACAGCGGCTCGCCGCCGAACAGATCGCCCAGAACACCGAGCGCATGGCGCAGATGATCGAACGCGGCGCAAGAGCAGCACAGGAATCGTCGGCCTCGGCCAACCAGGTGGCGACACAGGCCGATCGCCTGCGCGAGTCGATGCTGCAGTTCGCGGTCTGATCCCCGACCCCTGCCGCATTTGAAAATGCGGCTTGTCTTCGCACAACATTTTGACTATTCTATAAATATGGATATCGAACTCGCTACCAATGCCCTCAAGGCACTTGCCCACGAAACCCGGCTGCGCATCTTTCGCCGTCTTGTCCAGGCCGGACCGGAGGGTTTATGCGTCGCCGACCTGGCCGGCCACCTGAACGCCGAAGCCAACGGCAGTTTCAGCTTCCACCTGAAGGAACTGAGCAACGCCGGCCTGATCCGCAACCGCCAGGAAGGTCGCTTCATTTACTACATCGCCAACTACCCGGCGATGAACGAACTACTCGGCTACCTGACCGAACACTGCTGCGCCGGGGAACCCTGCGGCGAGCAAATCCATACCTGCGCCACCACAGAGAACAATCCATGACTGCCAAAACCATCAACGTGCTGGTGTTATGCACCGGCAACTCTGCCCGCTCCATCCTCGGCGAGGCACTGTTCAACCACCTCGGCCAGGGCCGTATCCGCGCCTTTTCGGCCGGCAGCCAGCCGTCCGGAAAAGTGAACCCGGTGGCCCTGGAAACGCTGGAAAAGCACGGCATTCCGCTGCCCGAAGCGCGCAGCAAGTCGTGGGACGAATTCGCCGCCCCCGGCGCGCCGGACATCGACTACATCTTCACCGTCTGCGCATCGGCTGCCGGTGAAGCCTGCCCGATCTGGCCCGGACACCCGACCACCGCCCATTGGGGGATCGATGACCCGGCCCACGTCGAGCCGCTGGCAGCGCGCCGTACCGCCTTCGAGGACGCTTACCGCAAGCTGCGCCAACGCGTTGAGGCCTTCGTCGCCCTGCCGCTGGAAAGCCTGAGCGCAGCCGAAGTCGCCGCGGCCGCCAAGCGGATTCACCAGGAGAGCGAAGCATGAGCGCCCAGTGCGGTGTTGCCGCCAAACAGGCGGCCGGAGCCCCGATGGGCTTTTTCGAGCGTTACCTCAGCGTCTGGGTGGTGCTCTGCATCGTCGCCGGCATCCTGTTCGGCCAGTGGTTCCCGGCCGCCTTCCAGGCGCTCGGCCGGATGGAAGTGGCCCAAGTCAACATCCCGGTCGGCCTGCTGATCTGGGTGATGATCGTGCCGATGCTGATGAAGATCGACTTCTCGACCATCCACGAGGTCAAGGATCAGAAGGCCGGCATCGGCATCACGCTGTTCGTGAACTGGGCGGTCAAGCCCTTCACCATGGCGGCGCTCGGCTGGCTGTTCATCCGCCACGTTTTCGCCCCTTACCTGCCGGCAGACCAGCTCGACAGCTACATCGCCGGCCTGATCCTGCTCGGCGCGGCGCCGTGCACGGCGATGGTCTTCGTCTGGAGCAACTTGTGCCGCGGCAACGCCAACTTCACCATCTCGCAGGTGGCCTTGAACGATCTGGTCATGGTCTTCGCCTTCGCCCCCATCGTCGCGCTGCTGCTCGGCGTCTCGGCGATCCCGGTACCGTGGGACACGCTGCTGCTGTCGGTGGTGATGTACATCGTCATCCCGCTGGCCATCGCCCAGGGGCTGCGCAAGCATTTCCTGCGCAACGGCGAAGCGGCGCTCAAGGCGGCCCAGGAACGCATCGGCCCGTTCACCATCATGGCGCTGCTGGCGACGCTGGTGCTGCTGTTCGCCTTCCAGGGCGAAGCCATCGTCGAGCAGCCGCTGATCATCGGCATGCTGGCCGTGCCGATCTTCCTCCAGGGGCTGCTGATCGCCGGCATCGGCTACTGGCTGAACCGAAAATTCCGCGTCCGGCATGATGTCGCCGGGCCGTCGACGATGATCGGCGCCTCCAACTTCTTCGAACTCGCCGTAGCCGTCGCCATCGTCCTTTATGGCTTCGACTCCGGCGCTGCGCTGGCCACCGTCGTTGGCGTGCTGATCGAGGTGCCGGTGATGCTGTGGCTGGTGAAGATGGTCAATTCGACCAAGACCTGGTACGAAAAAGCCCTTTGAATACAGGAGACTGAAATGAAGAAACTCGAAATCTACGATCCCGCCATGTGCTGCTCGACCGGCGTCTGCGGCGTCGATGTCGATCCCATCCTCGTCCAGTTCGCCGCCGACCTGGCCTGGATCGGCGAGCAAGGCGTTAGCGTGCAGCGCTACAACCTCGGCCAGGAGCCGCAGGCCTTCGCCGCCAATCCGGCGGTGGTCAAGGAAATGGAAGCCGGCATGGATCGCCTGCCGATCATCGCCATCGACGGCCAGATCGTCACCACCGGCCTTTACCCCTCGCGCGCCCAACTGGCGCAGAAGCTCGGCCTGACGTTGAGCGGTGGCGAAGAAGCGCCGAAAAAATCCTGCTGTTCGCCGAAATCCGGCTGCTGCTGAGGAATGGCCATGATCGACCTGAACGGCACACCGCGTTACCTCTTCTTCACCGGCAAGGGCGGCGTCGGCAAGACTTCGCTGTCCTGCGCGACCGGGCTGGCGCTGGCCGGACAGGGGAGACGGGTGCTGATCGTCAGTACCGATCCGGCATCGAATCTCGATGAAGTGCTGGAAACGGCGCTCGCCGGCAGCCCGACCGCCATCAAGGGGGTGCCCGGCCTGGCGGCGCTGAACATCGACCCGGAGGCGGCGGCCGCCGCCTACCGCGAGCGGATGGTCGCCCCCTACCGCAACATCCTGCCGGCGGCGGCAATCCAGAGCATGGAAGAACAGTTCTCCGGCGCCTGCACGGTCGAGATCGCGGCCTTCGACGAGTTCGCCAAGCTGCTCGGCGATGCCGGCGCCACAGAAAACTTCGACCACGTCATCTTCGACACCGCGCCAACCGGCCACACGCTGCGCCTGCTGACCCTGCCGTCGGCGTGGAGCGGCTACATCGACAGCAACCAGGGCGGCGCCTCCTGCCTCGGCCCGCTGGCTGGGCTGGAAAAGCAGAAGGCCTTGTACGCGGCGACGGTCGACCGCCTGTCCGACCCGGCCCAGACGCGCGTCGTCCTCGTTGCCCGGGCCGACAGCGCGGCGCTGCGCGAAGCGGAACGCACGCGTCACGAACTGGCTGAACTCGGCGTCGGCAACCTGCACCTGATCGTCAACGGCCTGTTCTCGGCCCGTTCGGACGACGCCATCGCCCAGGCCATGGACAAGCGCAGCAGCGATGCCCTGCTCGCCATGCCGCCCGGTCTGGCCGGACTGCCGCGCCAGGTCGTGCCCTTCCTGCCGCGCGG
>DKNF01000031.1 GCA_002470165.1 Betaproteobacteria bacterium UBA7395
TCAACCGCTTCAACCGCGTCGTCCGCGACGCCTCGCGCGAACTGGGCAAGGAAATCGATCTGGTCATCACCGGCGCCGAAACCGAGCTCGACAAGTCGGTCGTCGAGAAGATCGGCGATCCGTTGATGCACCTGGTGCGCAATTCCATGGACCACGGGATCGAGAAACCGGATGTGCGCGAGGCCCGGGGCAAATCGCGCCACGGTCGTCTTGAACTCAACGCCTATCACGATTCGGGCAGCATCGTGATCGAGGTGGTCGACGACGGCGGTGGCCTGCCACGCGAAAAAATCCTGCAGAAAGCCATCGACAAGGGCCTGGTCCAACCAACCCAGCAACTGAGCGATCAGGAAATCATCAACCTGATCTGGGAGCCGGGATTCTCGACCGCCGAGCAGGTGACCAACATTTCCGGCCGCGGTGTCGGCATGGATGTGGTGCGCCGCAATATCCAGAGCCTGCGCGGCAGTTGCGAAGTGAGTTCGACCGAAGGCGTCGGGACGACCTTCACCATCCGCCTGCCGCTGACGCTGGCAATCATCGACGGCTTCCTGGTCGGCGTCGGCAAGTCCGCCTACGTCATTCCGCTGGACATGGTCATCGAGTGTATCGAACTCACGGACATGTCGGCGGATCGCGATTTCCTCAACCTGCGCGGCGAGGTTCTGCCCTTCGTCCGTCTGCGCGACATGTTCGAGATCGGCGGCGACCGGCCGGCGCGCGAGAACATCGTTGTCGTCCAGTTTGCCGGCCAGAAGGCGGGAATCGTCGTCGATCAGTTGATGGGCGAGTTCCAGACCGTGATCAAACCCTTGTCCACCATCTTCCGCCACCTGCGCGGGATCGGCGGGTCGACCATCCTGGGGACCGGGGAAGTTGCCCTGATCCTCGATGTCCAGGCCTTGGTCCAGCGCAACGTGCGTCAGGAAGAGCGCGACATGAATGCCAATAGTGCCTTGCCCCGCTCGACAGCGGCCAATTAACCCCTTCAGTTTTCGTCTGCTTCGATTCAGGAGTTCTTCATGTTGAACAATCTAAAAATCGGTATCCGGCTCGGGATCGGCTTCACGGTCACCCTGGTCTTGTTGATTGCCATCGCGGTGATCGGCTATAGCCGTCTCGTTGCGCTCGAGATGCAGGTCCAGGATCTGGTCCAGGACAAATATCCGAAAACGGTCCAGGCCAACGATGTCATCGATGCCCTCAACGTGGTCGCCCGGGTCGTCCGCAATGCCGCACTGGCCAATTCCAAGGAAGATGCCGCCCGCGAACTCGACCGGATTCCGGAGCAGAGCAAGATCATCACGGAGCGACTCGAACAGCTCGACAAGACCGTGACCAGCGAAAAAGGGCGGGAAATCCTGAAGACCGTCA
This sequence comes from Betaproteobacteria bacterium UBA7395, assembly GCA_002470165.1. Classification (GTDB taxonomy): domain Bacteria; phylum Pseudomonadota; class Gammaproteobacteria; order Burkholderiales; family Rhodocyclaceae; genus Azonexus. Next base: position 1,375 of record DKNF01000031.1, read on the forward strand.
CAGCAGTGCGTGCTGCCTATGTGGCTGAGTTGCAGAAGGCGTCAGCCTTCTTCCGCGAAGGTCGCCGTGACGAAGGCGTCGCGGTCCTGACCAGCACCATGCGCAAGGCGCAGGCGGACTACATCGGCGCCCTGCAGGAAATGATCAAATACCAGTCGAACATGGTCGAACAGACCGGTCGCGAGGCAACCGAACTGGCGCAGAGCGGGGAAAACCTGATGCTGACGCTGGCGGTCATCGCGGCGTTGCTGACCGCGATCTTCGGTTTCGTCATCACGCGCAGCATCACCCGTCCGGTCGGCGAAGCTGTGATCATTGCCGACAAGATCGCCGCCGGCGATCTGTCGATGAAGATCGACGCCAGCGCCAAGGACGAGGTCGGCCAGGTGCTGCGTTCGCTGGACAAGGCGGTGACCGCCGTGCGCAACATGAGCAGCGAAGCCGGTCGTCTGGCCCAGGCGGCCGTCGATGGCAAGCTGGCAACGCGCGCAGATGCCAGCCAGTATCAGGGCGAATATCAAAGGATCGTGATCGGCGTGAACAACACGCTCGATGCGGTGATCGGCCCGCTCAACGTGGCGGCCAAGTATGTCGACGATATTTCCCGCGGTGCGATTCCGGCCAAGATCACCGACAGCTACAACGGTGACTTCAATGTCATCAAGAACAACCTGAATACCTGTATCGATGCCATCAATGCCCTGGTGGCCGATGCGGCGATGCTGTCGCAGGCCGCGGTTGAAGGCAAGCTGTCCACGCGTGCCGATGCCAGCCGGCATCAGGGCGATTTCCAGCGCGTGGTGAAGGGCGTGAACGACACCCTGGATTCGGTCATCGGGCCGCTCAACGTTGCCGCGAATTACGTGGACCGCATCTCCAAGGGCGATATCCCGGAGCGCATCACCGACTCGTACAACGGCGATTTCAACACCATCAAGAACAACCTGAACACCTGCATCGAGGCGGTCAACAAGCTGGTGGCCGACGCCAACATGCTGTCGGCGGCAGCCGTCGCCGGCAAGCTGGAAACCCGTGCCGACGCCAGCCAGCACGAGGGCGATTTCCGCAAGATCGTCCAGGGTGTCAACGACACGCTGGATGCCGTGGTTTCGCCGATCCAGGACGTGCAGCGCGTGATGGCGGCGATGGAGCAGGGCGACATGACGCAGACGATCACCAAGTCGTATCAGGGTGACTTCGCCACGCTGAAGGACGCGCTCAACAACACCATTGTTCGTCTGTCCGAAACCATCGGTCAGATCATCACCGCGGCCGATGCACTGTCCAACGCCTCGGGCCAGGTCTCGGCAACGGCGCAATCACTGTCCCAGTCGTCGTCGGAGCAGGCGGCGTCGGTCGAGGAAACGACGGCCTCGCTGGAGCAGATGACGGCCTCGGTCAACCAGAACACGGAAAACGCCAAGGTCACCGACAACATGGCGACCAAGTCGGCCAAGGAAGCTGTCGAGGGCGGCGACGCGGTGGGCAAGACGGTCGATGCGATGAAGTCGATTGCCGACAAGATCGGCATCATCGACGACATCGCCTACCAGAC
>DKNF01000060.1 GCA_002470165.1 Betaproteobacteria bacterium UBA7395
TGGAACAAGGGCAAGCGCCATCCGACGCTGGCCGACGGCGTGGTCGTCGGCGCCGGCGCCAAGATTCTCGGGCCGATCCGCATCGGCGAGCGCGTCCGCGTCGGCGCCAACTCGGTGGTGGTCAAGGACGTACCGGCCGACCGTACCGTGGTCGGCATTCCCGGCCGCATCGTCGATACGCGCATCGCCCGCCCGGTCGGCAAGGGCATCAACCTCGACCACAACGTCCTGCCCGACCCGGTGGCACGCTCGATTGCCTGCCTGATCGAGCGTATCGACACCCTGGAAAACGAACTCGCCGCACTGCGCCAGGAACCGGCGCCGAATCACGGCGGCGAATGCCAGACCTGCTCGGCCGGCGACCTGTGCTGCGAGAGCGAAGCCATGCACGAGGCGGCGCACTGACATGGACCTGCTCGACTTTTCCGACTGCAAGCTCTATTTCGAGGATCCGCTGCCGGCCGAGGCCGAAGCGCTGATCGCCCGGGCGGCGGCCGAATACGGCGACCCCGACGCCGAAATGTCCTTGCTGCGCGCCAACCTGCTGGCGCCGGACAACCTGACCGTGCTGGTCGGCCTGTACCGCTATTACTTCTACCAGCACCGCCTGGAAGACGCGCTGCAGGTGGCCGAGCGGGTCATGCAGCTATCGGCCCGCCATCTCGGCCTGCCCGACGACTGGCAGAAGATCGGCGACAGCCATCTCGGCTCCGCCGCCGCCAGTTCCTTCGGCCTGCTGCGTTTCTACCTGCTGGCGCTGAAGGCCAGCGCGGTCGTGCTGCTGCGCCTGGGCCGGATCGAGGCCTCGCGCCAGCGCCTGATCAAGCTGGTCGCGCTCGACAGCCGCGACCAACTCGGCGCCGGAAAACTGCTTGAAGTTGTCGATGAGTTCCAGGGCACCGGGGCGTCGTCCCGGCCCGATTCCGATTTATCCCTTGCCGCAGCCTGAGGAGGCCATCATGGAAGACACACTGAGCCTTGCCGAAGCCATGGAAGAACTGGTTTCCGCCGAAGATTTCCTGGAGTACTTCGAGGTTCCCTACGAACCCTCGGTGGTCCATGTGAATCGCCTGCACATCCTGCAGCGCTTCCACGACTACCTGGCCCGCCAGGCGCCCAACCTGCCGCCGGAAGAAAGCCAGCAGCGCGCCATCTACCGCCTGTGGCTGGAGCGCGCCTACCAGGACTTCGTCGAGTCCGACTCGCTCACCGAAAAGGTGTTCGCGGTCTTCCAGAACCAGGCCAAGCCGGAGGGCGGTTACAGTTCCTTCGTCTCCATCGACAAGATTTTCCGCGACTGAGTCCAGCCCGATGAGCAGACCCAAATGGCAGATCGAGGACAGCGTCCGCCTGATCCGCAACGTCCGTAACGACGGCACCTATCCCGGCCTCGATCCGGGGGCGCCGCTGGTGCGGCGCGGCAGCATCGGCTACGTCGTCGATGTCGGCACCTTCCTGCAGGATCAGATCATCTACTCGGTCAATTTCCTCGACATCGACATGATCGTCGGTTGCCGCGAGGAAGAACTGATCGGCGCCGAAGAGCCGTGGACCCCGTCGCGCTTCGAGTTCCGCGAGAAGGTGCGGATTATTGTCGAACTGCCGGTCGGCAGTGACGCCGTGATTGCCGAAGGCGCCATCGGCGAAATCATCAAGGTCATCCGCGACGCGCCGGGCGGCGTCGCCTATCACACCCACTTTGACAGCCTGCCCGGACGCATCCTGCAGATCCCCGAACGCCTGCTCGAATCCCTCACCCCGGAATGAAGCCATGGAACGCGCCTACCTCGAACTGAAGCTGTCCTGGGAACTCTTCCAGAAAGCCCCCGAAACGCTGAGCCCGCCGGAACGCAACCGGCTCGGCGAAGTCGCCGCGAAGCAGGACAGCATCGAGCAACGCATCCTGTCCAGCGAACAGGCGCGCAATGTCATGGTCCCCGAACCGACCCTGCGCACCCGGATCGCGGAAATCCGCCAGCGCTACCCGGACGAGGAAAGCTTCCTCCAGGACCTGGCCCGCATCGGTCTGGACGCGCATTCGCTGGCCGCCTCGGTCGAGCGCGACCTGCGCGTCGAGGCCGTCCTCGACCGCGTGGTTTCGGCGGTGCCGCCGGTCAGCGAAGTCGATGCCGAAATCTACTACCGCCTGCACCCGGACGCCTTCGACCGGCCCGAGGCCCGTCGCCTGCGCCACATCCTGATCACCGTCAACACGCCCCAGGAAGCCGACCAGGCGCACCGCCTGCTCGACGGTCTGCGCGTTACCCACACCTCACCCGAGAAATTCGCCAAGGCGGCGCTGCGCCATTCGCAGTGCCCCAGCGCGCTGGAAGACGGCCTGCTCGGCGTGGTCCGCCGCAATCAGCTGTTCCCGGAACTCGAAAGCGCGGCATTTGCGCTGGACGAAGGCGAAGTCAGCGAAGTGCTGGCCTCGGAAATGGGGCTGCACATCATCCGTTGCGACGAAATCCTGCCCAGCGGCATGATTCCCTTCGCCGAAGTACGCGCACGCATCGTCGAGCGGCTGACCGAAAAACGGCGTCAGGAAGCCCAGAAACAATGGCTCAAGCAACTGATGTCGGCTCGCCAACTGGCGTAAGACTGTCCGGAAAATCGCCTTCGACGCGGTTGCGCCCAGCCGCCTTGGCCCGGTACAGCGCCCGGTCGGCACGCAGCAGGGGCTGATCGGGCGAATCGTCGCCGACATCCAGCAAGGTGGCGCCGATGCTGACCGTGAACGGAATGGTGCCGAACGAGGTCGTCGCCGGTTCGTTCTCGATATTGCGCCGCAGGCGCTCCGCCGCCACCAGCGCATCCTCGGGGCTGCTGCCGGGCAACAGGACGGCAAATTCCTCGCCGCCGACCCGCCCCGGCAGATCGACGCGGCGCAACGAACGGCGCAGCACCTCGGCAAAGTGACGCAGGACCTCGTCGCCGGCCGCATGCCCCCAGGTATCGTTAACCTGCTTGAACCAGTCAAGATCAACCATCAGCAGGGCCGACACGACGCCCGTCCGCTGCCAGCGGCGGATCTCGGCCTCGAGTTGTGCGATGAAATGCCGCCGGTTGGCCAGTCCGGTCAAGGTGTCGGTGCTGGCCAGCCAGGTCAGCGCCGCTTCCTTCTCCTTCAACTCGCTGATGTCGTGGAAAACCACCACGGCACCCGTGCAGACAGCCCCTTCCCGGATCGGCGACACCGTCATCTGCACCGGGAAACTGCTGCCGTCGCGCCGGCACAGGTTTTCTTCCAGTGTTCTCGCCTGCCCGTCGGCCAGCGTCAGGGCAATCGGACAGGCGGATTCGTCATACGGCGAACCATCGGGACGCTGCGCATGAATCAAGGCGTGGAGGTTGTTGCCGATCACTTTCTCCGGGGCATACCCCAGCATCTTCTGGGCGGCGGGATTGATGAAGGTCGCCACATGCGCGCGGTCGACACCGAAGATTCCCTCGCCGGCCGCCATCAGCAGAACCTCGTTCTGGTGCGAGAGTTCCTTGACGCGCGCCGTCTGCTCAAGCAACTGGTTGTGCCATTCGCGACGCGACAGATTGACCAGGAACAGCACCAGCAACTGGGTCACCAGATAGGCGAACACCAGGTTGAAAAACGCTTTTTTCTTGAATTCGTCGCTGGCCGCGATCATTGCGCCGACATCCTGCCAGATCAGCACCGAACCGATCGGCGGCCGGGCCGGGTCCTGCAGCCCCGGATAGTCGCGCAGCGGAAAACGGATCAACTGGAAGCGTTGTCCCTGGTGATCGACCAGATCGTTGCGGAACACGCCGGCGTAGTCGGGCAATGCCTTCTCGGCCATCCAGTCGGCCAGTTCGCCACGCGACGCCGCCAGCAGGTAACAGCAGGCGCCGGGCTGGTCGCCGGGTGCCGGCGGGCGGTAGCTTTCCCACATCGCCGAGGTCACTGAGGCAGGATCCAGCAGGACGCCGAAGCCGACGGCGGTGCGCTCGCTCAAACGCTCGATGTAGCCGTCGAAGGCCATGCCGACTTCCATGACGCCAAGCAGGGCACGCGTATCGCCCGGACGGACCTCGCTGTCGAAGATCGGCGCCGCCCCGCGAATGCCGGCGTAGGCGCGCCCCGTCTCGAAACCGCTGGCCGCCGACCGCTTGCGCTCGACATCGCGCAGCAGCCAGCGCAAACCGGCCAGCGAATCGCCATGCTCGGTCGGTGCATGAAAGCGCAGGAAGGACAGGCTGCCCGGCAAGACGAACTGCATCTGGCGGATTCCCAGTTCCTTCTGCATGTAGGACCAGTGCTGACGCAAATGCAGGTAAAGCTGGCGCCTCAGGAGATCGGCCTGCTCGCCGCCGCTGCCGTTGCCCTCGCCTTCGACCGTGGCGCCGGCTGCCCTGAGCAGGCGGATGACTTCCGGATCGGCGGCGACCATGCCGGCCAGGGCCATCATCTGCTGTTCCAGTTCGCCCTGCGACAATTCATAGGCCGTCTTCAGGCGCAGCGCCTCGCTTTCCAGGCTGGCCTGCAGACGGACATCCACCAGGCGCGCACCGAACTGCGCCACGCCGGCAAAAATCGCCATCAGCAACAGACTGGCCAGCACTAGAATGGCGCGGTAGGACATGCCTCCCTCTCAGCGGATCGGTATTTTCCTCACTTAAATTATAGGCAAGGCATTTCTTGCCAATGTTGATATTTATTCCCTGAACATTTACCAGGACGGCGTTTCCACCGCAGCCGGCGGTGGCGGCGGTTCGGGCAACCACACACCGCTGGCGGCAAACACGGCGGCCAGCGCGATCACCAGGGCCACCACGAGCGCCAACGCACCGCCGCCCCGGGCCGGTTCGCCCTGATCGACTTCCTTCCAGCCGCGCACCATCGGTTTGACCAGATTGTCCTTCTTCACATGCGCGTAGAACATGATCGCCGCCAGGTGCAGCACGATCAGGGCGATCAGCACGTCGACCGAAAGACGGTGCCAACCGGTGGCCAGGTTGCTCAGGTCACGCCCGACCAGATCGTACAGCGGCCCGACGAAGGCGATGTCGTCGTTGGCCACCAGGCCGGTCAGCAACTGGAAGATCAGCACGCCGAGCAGGGCGAACACCGAAAAGGCGCCAAGCGGGTTATGCCCCGGGGCCTGCCAGCCGCCCTTGAGATAGGTCGCGATCTTGGCCGGCGTCGGGAAAAACTGGCAAAAACGCGCGTACGTCGAGCCGACGATACCCCAGACCAGGCGGAAAACGACCAGGCCGAGCACCAGCAGGCCGATCTTGCCATGCCAGTCGATGAGGTTGCCGCCGACCTTGCCGGTCACCACCAGACCGACGACGGCGGCGACCAATAGCCAGTGAAACAATCGGGTGGGCAGATCCCAGACCAGAATTCTTTTTTTGCTGTTCATCCTGAAACTCCTTGTCTAACGAAAAGGGCGCCTCGCGGCGCCCCGTTCTGTTTCCTGTCAGGCAGGCACCTTACTGCTTGGTGCGATAGTCGTCGTGACAGGCCTTGCAGGTGCCGCCCAGCTTGCCGAAGGCGTCCTTGACGGCGGCAGCGTCGCCGCTGGCGGCAACCTTGGCCAGTTCGTTGGCCGCGGCGTTGAAGTCGCCGGCGATCTTGCCGACCTTGGGGCCATCGGTGAACAGCGCCGGCTTGACGCGGGTATCGGCCCAGCCCTTACCCTTGTCGCTGCCCGGAACGTAGAGCGCGCCCATGCCGGAATTGGCGATGGCCTGGATCACGTTGGCCGCCTTGGCGACGTCATCCTTGTTGTAGGTGCCGTCGATATTGGCCTTGATCCGGCTCATGCTCCAGCCCATCGTGGCATAGGCCGACTGACGCCACTTGATGGCATCCTCGACCTTGACCTGGGCGTGTGCGCCGGCAGCCAGCGTCGTTGCGAGAAGAGCGAGTACGATTTTCGATTTCATGACTGGGATTCTCCGTTGTTGTTGAACGAAAAAATTATAGCTTTCTTATATGACGGGCTGCGCCCGATCACCTGATCGATATTCACCCAATCAGTGAACAAAATCGAACGATAGTCAAACGGCAAATACGTGCTTGACCCGCAAAGCCGAGGCACCTGCCTCAATCTGCAGCAGACGGGCGATGTTCGGATGTTTTCCGGGATTGGCGCGTTCGTCCTCGGTATGTTCGGCGAAGATTTCCAGGCCCTTCTTCGCGGCTTCGACATTGATCGAACCATAGGTCTGGGCGAGGTGGTTGTAGACGGTGAGCGACCCCTGGCTGCCGGCCTTGTTCTCGATCGTGGCGACGACATTGCCGTCGGCGTCGAGAAGGTTGAGGGCGGCGAGATGGGAGATGCCGGGGAGCTTCTTCAGGTTTTCCGCGAAGGACATGTCTTTCTCCATGAAAAAGGCCGATCCGCAGCGCGAATCGGCCTGTCGGGGTCGTTGGTGTCAGATGCGCTTGGCCAGTTCGGCGGCCTTGCCGGTGTAATCCCACGGCGTCAGCTTCAGCAGTTCGGCCTTGGCGGCTTCCGGGATGTCCAGCGTGGACACGAAGGCCTGCATGCCTTCACGCGAAACGCGGGTGCCGCGGGTCAGTTCCTTGAGCTTTTCGTAGGCATTGGGCACGGCGTAGCGGCGCATCACGGTCTGGATCGGCTCGGCCAGCAGTTCCCAGTTGGCGTCGAGATCGGCCTTCATCAGGTCGGCGTTGATTTCCAGCTTGCCCAGGCCCTTCAGCAGCGAGTCGTAGCCGAGCAACGTGTAGCCGAGGCCGACGCCCATGTTGCGCAGCACCGTCGAATCGGTCAGGTCGCGCTGCCAGCGCGAGATCGGCAGCTTCTCGGCGAGGTGCTTCAAGACGGCGTTGGCCAGACCGAGGTTGCCTTCGGAATTCTCGAAATCGATCGGATTGACCTTGTGCGGCATGGTCGACGAGCCGATTTCGCCGGCCTTGACCTTCTGCTTGAAGAAACCGAGCGAGATGTAGCCCCAGACGTCGCGGTCGAGATCGACCAGGATGCTGTTGGCGCGGGCGAAGGCGTCGAACAGCTCGGCCAGTGCGTCGTGCGGCTCGATCTGGATGGTGTAGGGGTTGAAGGTCAGGCCGAGCGACTCGACGAAACGCTTGGCAAAGCCTTCCCAGTCGTAGCCGGGGTAAGCAGCGAGGTGGGCGTTGTAGTTGCCGACGGCACCGTTGATCTTGCCGAGCAGTTCGACCTGGGCGATGCGGGCGCGGGCGCGCTGCAGGCGGTAGGCGACGTTGGCCATTTCCTTGCCCATCGTCGACGGCGTCGCCGGCTGGCCGTGCGTGCGGCTCATCATCGGGATCTCGGCGTAGACATGGGCCAGTTCGCGCAGCTTCTCGATGACCTTGTCCAGCGTCGGCAGCATGGCCTGCTGGCGGGCGCCCTGGCACATCAGCGCGTGCGACAGGTTGTTGATGTCTTCGGAAGTGCAGGCGAAATGGATGAATTCGCTGACCTTGACCACTTCGGCGTTGCCCTTGGTCTTGTCCTTGATCCAGTATTCGAGCGCTTTGACGTCGTGATTGGTGGTCGCTTCGATGGCCTTGACCTCGGCCGCCTGAACCGGACCGAAGTTGGCGACCAGGGCGTCCAGTTCGGCGACGGTAGCCGGCGAGAAGGCGGCGATCTCGGTGAAATGCGGCTCGGCGGCGAGCGCCTTGAGCCATTCGATCTCGACCTTGAGGCGGGCGCGGATCAGGCCGAATTCGGAGAAGTGCTCGCGCAGGGCGTCGACCTTGCCGGCGTAGCGGCCGTCGAGCGGGGAAATGGCGGTCAGGGGATTGAAGTCCATAGAAACATCCTTATCGTTAAGGGCGTGATTTTACCCGCCCGACCACGGGCTACGCCATACGCTATAATTGGCATCCCCAATCCAAGAGCAAGCGATGAAGCTGATCGGCACCCATACCAGCCCCTACGTCCGCAAAGTCCGGATCGTCCTGGCTGAAAAAAAGATGGAATACGATTTCGTGATCGATTCGCCCCGTCAGGCAGGCAGCACCGTGCCCGACATCAATCCGCTGGGTCGCATTCCGGCGTTGCTGCTCGACGACGACACCCCGCTATTCGACTCGCGGGTGATTGTCGAGCACATCGACAACATCACGCCGAACAACAAGTTGCTGCCGGCGCCCAACCGTGAGCGCACCGAGGTCAAGCGCTGGGAAGCCGTCGCCGACGGCCTCAACGACGCAGCCGTCAGCGCGGTCATGGAAGGCCTGCGCCCGAAAAAGGAACAGAGCGCCGACTGGATCGCCCGCCAGCGCGACGTGATCACGCGGACGCTGCGCTTCATGGAAACGCATCTGGGCGAAAAGAACTTCTGCATGGGCACCCATTTCTCGCTGGCCGACATCGCCGTCGGCACGGCGCTCGGCTACCTGTGCCTGCGCTTCCCCGACATCGCCTGGCAGGAAAGCCACCCCAACCTGGCCCGCCTGTACGACAAGCTGATGCAGCGCCAGTCGTTCATCGACACAGTCCCCCAGGCCTGAGCATCCACCGCTTCGAACTTGCCAGCCCGTTCGCGGTCAACCCTGACATCAACAAGCCAGGGAGCCCCATGAACCCGATCCTGAAATCTTTGAGCATCGCACTCGGTGAACGTGATGCCGGGACCCGGCAACACTCGGATCGCGTCATCGAACTGGCGCGGGCGCTGGGCGCGCATATCGAACTGAGCGCCGGCGAACTGGAAATCCTGTGCCTGGGCGCCTGCCTGCACGACATCGGCAAGATCGGCATTCCCGACCGCATCCTGCTCAAGCCAGGCAGTTTTTCCCCGGAAGAACGCGAGGCCATGCACGAGCATTCGCTGATCGGCGAACGCATCGTCAAGGCCATCGACGATGAACGCAGCGACGAACTATCGGCAATCGTCCGCCATCATCACGAAAACTTCGACGGCTCCGGCTACCCCGACGCCCTGTGCGGCACCGCGATCCCGTTACCTGCCCGCATCGTCTCGCTGGCGGACAATTACGATGCAATGGCCGCCAGCCGCCCCTACCATCCGGGACGGCCGCACAGCGAAATCATCGACCTGATGTCCGGGGCCGATGCCGAAAAATTCGACCCCGACCTCCTGCACGCCTTCCGCCACGTCATCGAGCACTCGCCGATGCGCGTTGCCTGACGACGACTAGCGGATCACCCCGCCGCCGAGGCAGACCCGGCTTTCGTAAAGCACCACCGACTGGCCGGGCGTCAGCGCCCACTGCGGCTCGGCGAAGCGGATCGTACATGTCTCGCCATCGACCGCCTCGACATGGCAGGGCTGGTCGGCCGTGCGATAACGCGGCTTGGCGGTGTATACCCAGTGGGTGTGCGGCGCCCCTCCGGACACCCAGCTCAGCTGCTCGGCGAGCAGATCGTCGCGCAGCAGTGCCGGGTGATCGTGGCCCTGGACAACGTAGAGCACGTTTTTCTCCATGTCCTTGCCGGCGACGAACCAGGCGTCGTGATCGCCACCGCCGGGCTGGCCCTTCTCCTTCAAACCGCCGATGTGCAGGCCTTTACGCTGGCCGATGGTGTGGTACATCAGGCCGTCGTGACTACCCAGCACCTTGCCGTCGTCGAGGCGGCGTATTTCGCCCTGCTTGGGCGGCAGGTAGCGGCTGAGGAAGTCCTTGAACGGGCGCTCGCCGATGAAGCAGATGCCGGTCGAGTCCTTCTTGGTGGCAACGTGCAGGCCTTCGCTTTCGGCGATCTTGCGCACTTCGCGCTTGTACAGGTCGGCCAGCGGGAACAGCGTCTTCGACAGCTGCGCCTGGTTCAGCCGGTAGAGGAAGTAGCTCTGGTCCTTGGTCCCGTCCTCGGCCTTGAGCAACTGGTATTCGCCGTTGAACTCGCGCACGCCGGCGTAGTGGCCGGTGGCGATCTTTTCGGCGCCCAGTTGCATGGCGTGATCGAGGAAAGCCTTGAACTTGATTTCCGAGTTGCACAGGATGTCCGGATTCGGGGTGCGCCCGGCCTGGTATTCGCGCAGGAACTCGGCGAACACGCGGTCACGGTACTCGGCGGCGAAATTGACCACCTCGACGTCGATGCCGATGACGTCGGCGACGCTCATCACGTCGATCAGGTCCTGACGCGTCGAGCAGTATTCGTCGTTGTCGTCGTCTTCCCAGTTCTTCATGAACAGGCCGATCACCTTCCAGCCCTGGCGCTTCAACAGCAGCGCCGCGACCGACGAATCGACACCGCCCGACAATCCTACTACCACGGTTCCCTTAGACATCGGGCCCAGCCCCTTTCTTCCATTCGTCCAGCGGCAGGATCACCGCCGGCTCTCCGTTGTTCACAAACCAGCTATCGACGACGTAACGTCCGCCGTCGCTCGCTTCGATGACCGCCGACCAGTGGTTGGCGATCAGCCCCAGAAAATATCGCGCCTGCGGTTCCAGCACCCTATGCCAGCGCAGCCATTTGCGCTCGTCCAGCAACTGCAGCAGGCGGGTGGTCGAAGTCGAGTGATCGATGCAATCCATCCTGCCCGCCACGTAGCCATCCGCGTGATTGCCGGCGCGGTCGTTGGCGATCGCCGACTGCTCGCCGCCCCATCGATACAACCGTCCTACGACCTCGGCCAGGACATCGCGTTCCCCCGGCGCATCGGCGGCGGCAAGCAGCAAGCGCCGGATTTCGTCCATCTGCGCGGCGGAGTAGACGATCTCTGCCTGGGCGACGCAACTGTAACCGTGACAGACGGCCACCCGTGCCTCGCCGGCCACCGCCGGCAGCACGAAAAAGGCCAGCAGCACGAACAGCCGACGCATCAGTCGTAATGCACTAGCAGATCGAGCGGATGCCGCTTGCCGGCCAGCCAGTCCTCGCAACAGCGCAGGATCAGCGGGCTGCGATGGCGCGCCTGCGTGGCCCGGACTTCGTCGAGGGTCAGCCAGCAGGCGCCGACGATACCGTCGTCGAGCTGGCGACCGGCGTCGTAGCCGCGCAATTCGCCGGTAAAGGCAAAACGCAGGTAGGTGACATCCTTGGCCGGATGCCGCCAGTGATACACACCGACCAGATGCGTCGGCTTGAAGTGGTAGGCCGTTTCCTCGAGCGTTTCGCGGATCACCGCATCGACCAGCGCTTCGCCTTGTTCGAGGTGACCGGCCGGCTGATTGAAGGCCAGCCCGGTTTCGGTTTCCTCCTCGACCAGCAGGAATTTCCCGTCGCGGAAAACCACGGCGGCGACAGTCACGTTCGGCTTCCAGATCATCGGTGGCATCTTGTGCAAAAGCATTATTTTAACCGCTGATTTCGGCTAAAATCGTCCGCTTTCAAGAGAGCATCACGGAGATTCCCACCATGTCCATGTCGGATCGCGACGGTTTCATTTGGCAGGATGGCAAGCTCGTGCCCTGGCGCGAAGCGACCACCCACGTCCTCACCCACTCCCTGCACTACGGCATGGGCGTCTTCGAGGGCGTACGCGCCTACAAGACCGAATCCGGCACCGCGATCTTCCGGCTCAAGGAACACACCGAGCGCCTGTTCCGCTCGGCGCACATCTTCCAGATGCAGATGCCGTACTCGCAGGAAGAACTGAACGAGGCGCAGAAGGAAGTCATCCGCGCCAACAAGCTCGAATCCGGCTACCTGCGCCCGCTCGCCTTCTACGGCTCGGAAAAGATGGGCGTTTCGCCCAAGGGCGCCAAGGTGCACGTGATCATCGCCGCCTGGCCGTGGGGCGCCTACCTCGGCGAGGAAGGCCTGCAGCGCGGCATCCGCATCAAGACCTCGTCCTACACCCGTCACCACGTGAACATCACCATGGTCCGCGCCAAGGCCTCGGGCAACTACATGAACTCGATCCTGGCCAACAACGAGGCCACCGCCGACGGCTACGACGAAGCCCTGCTGCTCGATCCGGAAGGCTATGCCTGCGAAGGCGCCGGCGAGAACCTGTTCATCGTCAAGAACGGCAAGCTGTACACGCCGGACCTGACCGCCTGCCTGGAAGGCATCACCCGCGCCACGGTCATGCAACTGGCCGGCGAACTGGGCATCGAAGTCGTCGAGAAGCGCATCACCCGCGACGAAGTCTATTGCGCCGACGAGGCTTTCTTCACCGGCACCGCCGCCGAAGTGACGCCGATCCGCGAACTCGACAACCGCCAGATCGGCCCCGGCCACCGCGGCCCGATCACCAAGGCGCTGCAGGAAAAGTACTTCGACGTGGTCTATGGCCGCTCGGCCGCCCACGCCGACTGGCTGGCCCACGTCTGATCGGTATCCCGGGGAGAAAACGATGTCCGACAACAAGACCGTCGAAGTCACCGCGTCCGACCTGCCGCTGCATTGCCCGCAGCCGGGTTCGGCCCTGTGGAGCCAGCATCCGCGCGTCTTCCTCGACGTGCTGAAGACCGGCGAAGTCGTCTGCCCCTACTGCAGCACGAAGTATGTCTTCACCGGTGAAGCGCCCAAGGGCCATCACTGACACAGGGACGGCGGGCACAACACCCGCCGTTTTCACATGAAGAAAGCCCTCATCGTCGCCCCCTCGTGGATCGGCGACACGATCATGGCGCAACCGCTGTTCGCACGGCTGGCCGAGCGCCATCCCGGCCTGCAGATCGACGCCCTGGCACCGCGCTGGGTGGCACCGGTGCTGCGCCGCATGGACGAGATCGCCGACATCGTCGACAGTCCCTTCGGCCACGGCCAGCTCTCGCTCAAGGCACGCTGGCGGCTGGCCCGCGAACTGGCAGTGCGCGATTACGACGCCGTCTGGGTCCTGCCCAACTCGCTGAAGTCGGCGCTGGTCCCGTTTCTCGCCGGCATTCCGCAACGCGTCGGTTTCACCGGCGAGTCACGCTACGGCCTGATCAACGTCCGCCACACGCTCGACAAGGCGGCCCTGCCGCTGATGCTCGAACGCTTCATGCAACTGGCCGAGACGCCCGGCACCCCGTTGCAGCGGCCGCTCGCCCATCCGCGCCTGCGCTCGACCGCCGCCGAC